>OZ255707.1:648381-972572 GCA_965277075.1 Candidatus Lustribacter sp. | reverse complement strand
TGCTACGACATCGGAAAAGCCGGCCGTCGGATCGATCCGCATCCGCAGTGCAAGCGTGTTGACGAAAAATCCGATGACGGCATCGAGTTCGGGCGGCCGGTTCGCGATCGGTGTACCGACGACGACGTCGTCGCGCCCGGTGTAGCGAAACAGCAGCACATTGAACGCGGCGAGAAGCACCATGAAGTTCGAGGCACGCGAACGCCGGGCGAGCGCATCGAGCTCAGCGAGCACCGGTCCGGAAATTCGTCGCGATGCGAGCGCGCCGTTGAACGACTGCACCGGCGGTCGCGGCCGGTCGGCCGGAAGATCGAGCACCGCCGGTGCGTCGGCGAGCGCGCCGGTCCAGTAGCGACGTTGCCGCTCGAGTTCCGGACTTGCGAGGCTCCGGCGCTGCCATTCGGCGAAGTCGGCATACTGGATCGGTGGCGGTGTCAGGCCGTGCGGTGCGCCGCGGCGGAGCGTGTGGTAGAGCAACCCGAGTTCGCCGTTGAAAAGATCGTTGGACGTTGCGTCGTTGATGATGTGATGACGGATGAGCACGAAGACGTGATCGTCCGCGCCGAGCCGCAGTAACGTGGCGCGCAACAGCGGTGCGCGCGTGAGATCGAACGGCCGATCTGCTTCTTCGCTCAGCGCGCGCATCCAGCGGGCCGTCCGTGCGCTCTCATCGTCAGAGCCGCCGAGATCGCGAATCTCGAGCGGGATGCGCACGTCCGCCGCAATACGTTGGAGCGGTTCGCCGTCGACCATTTCAAACGACGTTCGGAACGCTTCGTGCCGCGCGGCCATCGTTGCGACGCTCTGACGTAACGCTTCGATGTCGAGCGGTCCGCGAATGCGAAACGCCGAGCGAACATTATAGGTCGCTGCGGACGATTCGATTTGATCGAGAACCCACAAGCGTTGTTGCGCGAAGGACATCGGCGCGCGGTCGATGCGTGCGCGCGGCGGAATTGTAACGCGCTGGGGGCGAACGGGTCGAACGATTTTCGGACCGGCAAGCAGCGCCTGTTGAAGCGGCGACAACTCTGCGAGGCGTCGTTCGAGGTAGGTTCGATCGGCATCCGTCGATATGCCCGTTCGCAAGAGATCGGTCATCTCGCTGATGAGCGTAGTCGAACGGCCCCAGCTTCGTAAGCCGTGAACAGGCCATGACAACTACCCCGTTTGGTCCCTTAGGAAGTGACTGTAAGCTGGATTGCTTAGGCGTCGGCCACTTCGAGCTGCCGGCGTATGCAATCGGCGATGGTCGCGACCGCGGGTTCGAACATCGCATCCCGTTGCGTCTCATGTCGACCATCGACCCGGTACGTTGCGATGCTGCGTACGAAAGGTGTCCAACCGAGATCGTCGCGGCGATACAACCCGTCGGCATGAAAGACCAGCATCGCGCCGCGATACGCGCGCACGCGGTAGCGTGTTTCCGCGACATGACAAATTCGATACATCGCGAGTTCGCGCCAGCGATCGGGCAATGGTCGTCCAAACTTCGCGTACGCGTACGTACGAAGATCGAATAGCCGGGTGCGCAAATTGCCGCGCAGCTCCCCGTTCAGCGACCACCAAACGCACTTCATACCGAATACAAGCCGGCCACCTATGCCCGCCGGCGGACGCAATCGAATCCTCGCAACCGGGCTCGGACCGCCGTGACGGCGGATGTACGCGGGACTTGGTCCATTGACGCTGGCGAGCAACGAAATCTGCTCGCCGGCCGACGAAAGGCGCCGCGCCATTTCAAACGCGACGATCGCTCCGAAGCAGTATCCGACGATCGCGTACGGACCGTGCGGCTGTACCGAGCGCATTTCGGCGATATAGTGCCGCGCCATCGACGCAACGCTCGCGTGAGGTGCCGCGTCGCCGTAGAGACCTTGCATCTGAAATCCGTACAGCGGCTGATCGTTCCCCAACCGTTTCGCAAGTGCGTGAAAATGTAAGATCGTGCCCGCACCGCCGTGGATACCGAAGATCGGCCGGCGCGAGCCGTTGGCTTGGATCGGCACGAGCGACGTTACGCTCCGTTCGACGTTTCCGCTCGCGATCAAGCGCGCCAGACGTTCGATCGTGGGCGCCGCAAAAAGCGGCGAGAGCGGCAGGACGGCGCCCAGTTCGCGTTCGATGCGTTCGAAGACGCGCGCTGCCGTTATCGACGTCGCACCGAGCGCGAAGAAATCGTCGGTGACACCGATCGGGCGCAGGTCGAGGACATCTTCCCAGATCGCGATGAGCCGTTGTTCCGTCGCGTTGCGCGCGGCAACGGTGTTCGCACCCTGCTGCGTTGCACGCGTCTGCGGCGGTGGCGGAAGCTGCGCGCGGTCGATTTTTCCGTTCGTGTTACACGGCAGACGCTCGAGGACGACGACGCCGTCGGGTACCATGTACGCCGGGAGTGTCGCGAGTAAGGCGCGCCGCACGTCGCCCGGCGCGATGGCGGTGCCGACGTCGCACGCGACGTACCCGATCAGCCGGGGATCACCGTCCACGTCTTCGCGAACCGTCGCGACCGCTGCACGCACGCCGGAGAAACGCGCAAGCGCCGTTTCGACTTCGCCGAGTTCGATACGGTAGCCGCGCAGTTTGACTTGGAAGTCGCTGCGGCCGAAGAACTCGATGCAACCGTCGGCCCGGTATCGCGCGAGATCGCCGGTATTGTAGATGCGGTCTGCACGATCGGGTTGGAGCGGATTTGCGATGAACCGTTCGGCGCTGAGTTCGGGCCGGCGCAGGTAGCCGCGCGCGAGCCCGGCGCCGCCGATGTAGAGATCGCCGATGACGCCCGGCGGTACGAGTCGCCCGTGCGCGTCGAGGATCGCGGTCGTGACGTTAGCCATCGGCGTTCCGATCGTCGGCGCTTCGCCGGCCCGAGCGACGCGGTGGCTCGTCGCCCAGACGGTTGTTTCCGTCGGCCCGTACAAGTTCCAGACCGTTCGGGCACGCGCCAGGAGCTGGTCCGCCAATGCCGCGGGCAGCGCCTCGCCGCCGGTGATCAGCGTCAGCCCTGCGTTGCCTTCCCAGCCGGCTTCGACCAACATGCGCCAAGTCGACGGTGTCGCTTGCATGTGCGTGACGTTCGAGCGCCGCATCAGCGCGAGCAACGCTTTCGGGTTTTGCGCGTCGTGGCGGGACGCGACGACGATTCGCGCACCGCGTGTGAGCGGCCAGAACACGTCGAGGACCGACATGTCGAACGCCAGCGGCGCGAGCGCCACCAGCGTATCGTTTTCGTCCATCGGTATGAGCGCGTTCACGCCGGCCAGGAGGTTGACGACACTCCCGTGTTCGACCATGACGCCCTTCGGACGTCCGGTCGAACCCGAGGTATAGATCGTGTATGCGAGGCGCCGCGGATTCGACGGCAGCGCCGGCGGTTCGCCGTCGATCGCTTCACCGGTCTCGTCGTCCAACGAAACGATGCGCGCCGAGCACGAGGGCAGCCGCTCGCGTAACCCTTCGTGCGTAACGACGGCTGCAACACGTGCGTCCTCGAGCATGAACGCGATCCGTTCGGCGGGTGAGGCCGGATCGATCGGGAGATATGCGCCCCCTGCTCGTTGGATGCCGAGCGCCGCAACGTACATGTCGACGGAGCGATCGACGAATACGGCGACGAGCGCTTCCGATTGTATCCCCGCGTCGTGCAACGTCGCACCCAAACGCGTCGCCCGCTGATGCAATTCAGCGTACGTTAGCGCGGTATCGTCACACTGCACCGCAACGCGATCGGCGAACCTTTGCGCGGTGTCCCGAAATGCGTCGACCAGGTCGTGACCGAGGTCGACGTCGGCGGCGGTAGCATTCCAACGCGCGTGTGTCTCGCGCTCATTATCCGTGAGAAACGCAAGCCGTTCGATCGGCACATCCGGCTGCGCCGTGCCGGCGTCGAGCAGCTGTTCCAGATGGCGTGCAAACCGCAGCAGTACCGTCTCTTCGTACGTCGCGGCGTCATACGCAACGCGCAACGCGAAGCGGGCGTTGCTTACGAACGCGTCGACCGCGACGGCGGCGCCGCTTGCGCGTACAAGCTCCGTGACTGCTTCATCGCCCGTTCCGTCGTCGCCGCAGCGCAATGCGATGTTCGCGGCGCCCGGGATGCCGGTTGGCGCAACCGCGTGGAAATCGGCGCACTGGGCAACGAGGCGACCGAATGTCGACCCGTCGGCGACCGCGACGTCGACAAGGTCGAACGGGACCGCAAAGGCCCGTCCGTGCGCGACGAGGACGCGTCCCTCGCCGCCGTATCGGTGCAACGTTGCAATGACGGCGGCGGTCACGACGTCGCTGGGCGACACACCGAATTCGCTTGCCGTTTTGCGCAGAGCGGCCGCCGTGGATGGTGCTCCATCGAGCACGACGACCGCATTGCTCGACGCTGCGTTCGCCGGCGACCTCTGTGCGAGGGGTAATGCAGGCGCGATCGATTCGGGCGAAGGGGCGGCGATCATGCGCTGCGACTCTCGAACATCGAGAGGGAACGATGGCTGACCGTCCGTCCCTTACCCGCGACGACCAGGCTCGCCGCATAGTCGGCGTCAACGTCCACATCCTGCATCGTCCAGCGCTTCGGACCGGCCGGATCGCGGCGATCGAACAGCAGCTGCTTCGCGGCTCCGGGTTCGAGCGAAACGTCAAAATGCGTTACGCCTTCCGAGACGCCCCGTCCGGTTGCTTTGATGTACGCTTCTTTGCGCGTCCAGCCGATGAAAAACGCGCGTTGACGATCGCGAAGCGGGGTCGCGGCGAGCGCGCGTTGTTCGATCACGGAAAAGACGAGTGCGGCAAGCTCGTTGTACTCGACGTCGCCCGCGATCCGCTCGACGTCGATGCCGACGTCGACACGTGCGACGCCGAGCAGCAGCACGTCATGCGAGTGGCTGAGGTTGAAGCACAACGCGGGAGCGCGGCCGCGCACGTCGAGCGCCGGTTTTCCATAGACTCCGAGCGAAAAACGGAGCGCGCTCGGAGCACGTCCGAGATACGCCCCGAGCACGCGCCGCACGATCGCGTGCGCGGCGACGAAGCGATCCCGGTCGACGGGCCGGCGGAAGCGCTGTGCGCGACCGATCTCGTCGGTGTCGAGAAGCGCCCAGGCGAGTTCGTCTGCGCCGTACGCGTCCAAGTGCGCGCGCCACACATGCACGTCGGCTTCGCCAAGTTGCGTCGTCTCGATGGTAAACGCGCTCTCAGCCATCGGAACGACCCGACGCGGCGAGCAACGTCGCGGCCTGCTCGTCGGAGAGTCCCTCAACGGCTGCAACATACACTTCGACGTCGACCACTTCGGCGAGACGATGAAGAATCGGTGTATCGAAGAGCGCGCGCAGCGGAAGCCGCACGCCGAAGATGCGGCTGATCTTGCCCAACACGCGGATCGCGAGTAGTGAGTGACCGCCGAGCGCGAAGAAATCGTCGCCCGCGCGAATGTTGTCTCGACGAAGGACGTCCGACCAGATTGTTGCCAGTGCGATTTCGGTCGGTGTCGCCGGCGGATCGCTTCGATCGGCGGCCGCCGCATTCTCGGTCGCCGATGCGGCCAACGCTGCGCGGTCGACTTTCCCGTTCGGCGTCAGCGGCAACGCGTCGAGCATCGCGATCGACGCGGGCAGCATGTAGTCGGGAAGACGTTCCTTCAGCGCCGCGAGTGCATCGCGGCCGACGATATCAGGGTCGGCGCCGGCGGTCGCGACCGCGTACACGGCGAGTACCGCTTCCCCCGCACCCGAACGCAGGATGGCGGCGGCGTTCGCGACGTGTCGACATGCGGCAAGCGCGGCCTCGATTTCGCCGAGCTCCACGCGAAAGCCGCGAATCTTGACTTGATCGTCGAGCCGCCCGACAAACTCGAGCGCACCATCGGGGAGCCGCCGCACCCGGTCTCCGGTGCGATACACCCGGCCAAAATGCGCCGATCGAAAGAAACGCTCGGCGGTCAGTGCGGGCTGTGCGAGGTATTCAGCCGAGACGCCGGCTCCGCCGATCAGAAGTTCGCCCGTGACACCGACCGGCACAAGCGCTCCGCACTCGTCGACCACGTGGAGTTTCACGTTTGCGAGCGGCATGCCGATCGGTATCGATCGCGCTCCTGACGCTCGTGCGCGTTCCTGCGACGCCGGCGTTACCTCGAAGATCGAGGCACCGACGGTCGTTTCGGTCGGCCCGTAGTGGTTGAGAAAGCGCGGCGCATTCGGAGTCGCCGCAATTGCCTCGGCTAACTCCCACGGCGCGGTTTCGCCGCCGACGATTAGCCACCGCTGCGGTAGGACGGAGCGACCCGCGGGCGCGCCGTCGAGCAGCACGCGCATATGCGCGGGCGTGATCTTCAAGACGTCCAACGGCGCCGCCGCGAGCTCGTCGGCGAAGCGGGCCGGATCGCTCGCTGCATCCGCCGAAATCAACCTCAACGTCGCACCGGAACACAAGGCCGGATACAGCGCCGTGTTGCCTAAGTCGGCAGCCGGCGAACTGATCATCCCGAACGAGCGGTTCTCGCTGCCGATCGCGTGCAGCACGGCGCGAACGTAGTTGGCGAGGTTTCCATGCGTAACGGTCACGCCTTTGGGAAATCCCGTTGAGCCCGATGTAAAGAGAATGTACGCCGGATCGTCTGGGCCCGCACGAGCGAACGAATCGATGTCGATCCGCGATGCCTCCGGCGGTTGGCGATCGACCGCCACGACGGGCAGCGAATCGCCGAATCGCGCGGCGTCCACGCCGAGCGAGAGCGCGGCGCACGGTCGTGTTTGGTCGAGCAACAGCTGCAGCCGTTCCGCGGGCGTGTCCACAGCGAGTGGGACGTACGCGGCGCCGCTTTCGAGTACCGCGACGAAGGCGACGATCAGCGACGCCGACCGGTCGAGCATCACCGCAACGCGCCGGCCCGGACCTGCGCCATGCCGGCGCAAGGCGGCGGCGAGCCGGCGGCTACGCTCGCCGAGCTCGCGATAGGTCAGCGCGCACGAACCGTCGCGCAGGGCGATCGCATTCGGATCGCGGCGCTCGGCTTCGGCGATCATCGAGACGACCGTGCCGGCAGCGAAGTCGACGCCCGTGTCGTTCCACCGCGCAAGATCTTCGCGTTCGGACCGTGCGAGTAGCGGCAACTCTGTGACACGTACGTTCGGTTCGTCGACCGCGGCGGCGAGCAGCGTGCGCAGGTGGCCGAGCATCCGATGCATCGTTTCCGCTCGAAATGCAGCCGCCCGGCCGCGCAACGTCAGCACGATCGTGTCATTGCGCTCGGCGGCGAAAAGCGTCAAGTCGAATTTGGTCGTCTCATCGTCGAGCGCGAACGGCACGAGCTCGAGGTTACCGAACGGGCGCGGCGCGGCGTCTTCCCCCGCCAGCATCGTGAAGACGGTCTGAACGAGCGGCGATGTCCCGGCTGCGCTTCGCCCGTGCCGTTCGAGCACGAGCGTTTCAAACGGCACGTCGTGGTGGTCGTACGCGCGCAGGCTGGTGACGCGCACGCGTTCGAGCAATTCGGTGAACGTCGGTTCCTCGTCGAAGCGTGCGCGCAACACGATCGTATTGGCGAAATAGCCGATCAGGTCGTGCGTTTCTTCGGCGTCGCGACCCGCGATCGGCGAGCCGACGAGGATGTCCGATTGGCCGCTATAGCGGTGCAGCAGTGCTTGATATGCCGCCAGCAGCGTCATGTAGAGCGTTGCGTTGCGGCTTCGTCCAAGCGATTTGATTGCGGCCGATCCGTCTGCGGGTAGAACGATCGACGCCGAGACGGCGGTGCTGTCGGTGATCGACGACCGCTCGTAATCAACCGGGAGCTGCACGACGTCGTCGGCGCCGTCCAATTCGCGCTTCCAGTACGCGAGCGCTGCGTCGCGCCGGCCGGCGCGCAACTGCTCGCGCTGGTGCGAGGCATAATCGGCAAACTGAATCGGCAGATCCGGCAGCGGCACGTCGTGCGGCGCCGTCGCCGGTGCGTACAGTGCCGAGAGATCGCGCAGCATGATCTCACCCGACCAGCCGTCGGAGGCGATGTGATGCGTCGCGATGAGGAGCATATGATCGTCGTCCGCCAGCCGCAGAAGCGCAACACGAAACGGCGCCTCGGCGCCCAGATCGAACGGCTCGCGCGCGATCTCGCGCGCAACGCGCTCGGCATTGGGAACGATCTCCGCCGCCGGGCCGCGTAGGTCGATCGCGCGCAGCGGTACCGGACGTGCAGCGTGAATGATCTGCACGACGTCCTCGCCGGCGAAGGCGTACGTCGTGCGCAAAATTTCATGTCGCTCGACGAGCGCGTCGAAGGCCCGCTGCAGTGTGCCGTCGTCGAGCCGGCCATGCAAACGATAGGCGCGCGGAACATTATACGCGACGGATTGCGGCGCCGCTCGATGCACGATCCACAGCAATTCTTGGGCGTGCGAGGCCGGCAAAACGCACGCGTCATCCGGAACGGTGGCGGGGTCCGGCGTTGCAATCATGACGCCGGGTTTCGCACCGGCCGGAGCCGGCGCGGGACAGCGACGATCGGGGCCGGCTCTTCCCGCGCGAGCGATCGCCGCTCGTCGACCATACGCGCGAGGTCGCGTAATACCGGCGCATCGAAAAGCGCGCGCAGCGGCAGACGGACGCGGAACTCGCGACTGATGGTGCCCAGCACGCGAATCGCCGCCAACGAATGGCCGCCGAGCGCGAAGAAGTCGTCGTCGGGCTCGGCGTGTTCGCAGCGGAGCGCATCGATCCAGATGCGCGCCAGCGCGTGTTCCGTCGGCGTCGCGAAGGCGCTCGCTTTCGTCATGTCCGGGCCTTCGAGCCGCGGAAGCCCGGCGACGTCGATCTTGCCATTCGGCGTCAACGGAATCCGATCCAAAACCACGTAGGCCGCCGGAATCATATACTCGGGCAACGCCGTGCGCGCGTATGAGCGAACATCATCGATGAAGCCGGTCGATCTGATCCCGGGCTTCGCAACGAGGTATGCAACGCACGCCGGTGTTCCGGAATCAGCGTGCACGGTGACGACGGCTCGCGCGACGGAAGTGCACGATTCGAGAGCCGCTTCGATTTCACGCAACTCCACCCGAAAGCCGCGAATCTTCACCTGACGATCGGCGCGTCCGATGAATTCCAGGTCACCGGTCGCAAGCCGCCGCACGCGGTCGCCGGTACGGTACGCGCGACCGGCTCCCGGAAGCGTAAGAAAGCGCTCTTCGGTGAGATCGTCGCGCGCGATGTATCCTGCTGCGACGCCGGCTCCGCCGATCCACAATTCGCCGGTCGCGCCGACCGGCAGCAACTGCCGCTGCCCGTCGAGGACGTGCGTCGTTGCGTGGGCCAATGGCATTCCGATCGGCACGGTGCGAGCGCCGAGCGCACGCGCGCGCGTCGCCGACGCCGGGGTTATTTCGAACGTGCACGCACCGACCGTCGTTTCGGTCGGCCCGTAGTGGTTGAGGAGGCGCGGCGCGCCCGGAATGGCGGCGACCCGATCGGCCAGCTCCCACGGACACGGCTCACCGCCGAGAACGAGCCATCCGCGAGGCAAAATTTCGCGCGCGTCGGCCGCACCGTCGAGCAGCGCCTGCAAATGCGACGGCGTTATCTTGAGCACGTCGATCGCATTTCGTTGAACGTATGACGCGAAGGCGGCGGAGTCGAGAACGGTCGCGCCCGGCACGACGTAGAGTGTCGCGCCGCCGTGCAGCGCGGCGAACACCGACGTGTAACCGAGATCGGCCGTAAGCGTCGACACGGTGGCGAAGCGCAAGGGCGATGTGGTATCGAGGCGCTGCGCGATCGCGGCGGCGTACGCCGCGATGTTGCCGTTGCTCACGGCGACGCCTTTCGGAACGCCGGTCGATCCCGACGTGAAGAGAACGTACGCGAGATCGTCGGCGGCGGTGTGCCCTGCAGGCGCGGACGTTGGAAATGCCGCGATCGTCGCCGCGTCGCGATCGAGGCACACGAGTCGGCGCACGCGAGCCGCGGCGAGCCGTTCCGCATCGCACGAATCGGCGACGACGACCGAAACGTCGCTCTCGGAAAGTTGTCGCGCGAGTCGCGCCGGCGGCCCCTCGGCCGCCACGGGCACGTAGGCTGCGCCCGCTTTCATCACGGCGAGTGCGGCAACGACCGCGCGAGAAGAACGATCGAGGGCAACAGCGACACGCTGCCCGCGTTCGACACCGAGCGCGCGTAAGTAATGCGCGAGCCGGTTCGCTGCAACGTCGAGCTGCGCGTAGGTGAGCGTACCGTCTTCCGCGACGAGCGCAACGGCGTCCGGCGTCTGCGCCGCATGCGCCGTCACTTGGATGTGGATCGGATCGAACAGCGCGCGCATCGTCGCCGTCGTGTTCCATTTCGCCAGTTCCGTGCGTTCTTCGATTGAAAGGATATCGATGCGCGAGACCGGCGTTTGCGCGTCCTCGCCGGCACTCTCGAGAATCCGTTCGAGCTGACGAAGCATGCGCAGCGCCGTCGCGTCATCGTAGAGGGCCGTCCGGAACCACAGCTTGAGATCGATCGTTCCGTCGCGCTCGCCGGGAAAAAGCGTAAGATCGAACTTCGTCTGGCGCAGGTCGACGTCGATGGGTTCGGCGGTTGCCGGACCGAATGCCGGCGTCGACGGTGTCGCTTCAGCCATCGTGAGCACGGAACGAAAGAGCGGCGCGTGCGAGCCCGTCCGGTGCGCTTCGATGAGAAGCGCTTCGAGCGGGACGTCCTGATGTTCGAACGCGCCGACCACCGTCTCGGAAACGCGCTGCAAGGCTTCGGCAAAGGTCGGATCGCCGGCGAACGATGTCCGCATCGGCAATGCTTGCGCGAAATAGCCGACCATCGTTTCGGTCTCGCGACGCGTACGCCCGGAAACCGCAGAACCGACGACGATGTCGTCTTGACCGCACGAGCGATACAGCAGCGTCTGCCACGCGGCGAGCAACACCATGTACGTCGTCACACGAAAGCGTTCGCACAACGCGCGCACGGCCATGTTTGCTCGCGGGGAGATCGTTCGCGCGACATGTGCTCCGGCGTAGCCGGCATCCCGGCTATCATGACGATCGGTCGGCAACGCGAGCGGTTCAACATCGCGCAACCGATCGCCCCAATAGCCGAGACCTCGGGCCGGCCGCCCCGCCGGGCGCTGCCAGGCGGCGTAATCACCGAAATGCAGAGGTATTGGCGCGAGCGGAGCCGGTATTCCGCGCAGTTTGGCATCGTAGAGCGTCGCGAGTTCGTCAAAGAGAATCGTATAGGACCACGCGTCGGTGATGATGTGATGCGTCAGCAGCATCAAACGATGATTGTCGTCGCCGACGCGGATGAGGACGGGCCGAAATGCGGCCGCCGTCAAATCGAACGGCGTTTCCGCATAGGCTTGCAGCAACGCGGATGCGGCCCCGTCGCGTTCGTCGAGTGGGAGAGCGGTAACGTCGTCGAAGGCCAGGACCAGCTCGGTGGCCGGCAACACGTTTGCGTTCGCGTTAGCGCCGGCTGCGACGAACACCGTTCGCAAAATCTCGTGACGCTCGACCAATGCGGTCAACGCAGCCGTCAGGTGCGCGACCTCCAGCGGGCCGCGCAGCCGATATGCCATCGCGACGTTGTATGCCGCAAGCCCCGGCGAAGCGCGATCGACCAGCCACAGCACTTCCTGGGCGTAGCTGAGCGGCGATGCCGAGGTTCCGCGCGGTACGATCCGCTCGCCAGATGCAGCGCCGAGTCCCTCGTCGGCAAGCCGGCGAGCGAGAAGGACCATGCGATCAGGCGTAAGATTCACGGGCGTCTTTATACAACCGCACCCGAACGTACAAAACCAGGGTCCTCTACCCGTTGATGAAAGGGTCCCTAGTCCTATCCGTGGGGAACTAAAATGGGCCCTCGAGCGTCACGGCTGCCGCCGGCTCCCTCGATCGGAATCGACCAGAGCCTGAGACGCCTCTCCAAGTTCGCCGGCGACGCGGGGAGCCAGCGACGTCGGCAAGACGGTCGCGGCTTTGTGCAGTAGCGTCATCGACGCGAACGCGCCAATCCATGAGCCGAGGGCCGCAAAGCCCACGTACACCCAGTTCTGCGTATACGAGATGACCGCGAATGACGATACCACGTACCAGAGACTGCTTAACGTCGCCGCCGCGAAGCGACGCCGCGACGAGACGGCCGCGGTAAAGAGAACGTAGATCGCGTCGGTGACGGCAGTCGCAACGACGACCGCAATCGCAACGAGTGGCTGTATCTGGTGCGCGTGCATGTCCACCGCTATTGCGTGAGGACCACCTTCGAGAAGTCGATCCGCCGCACGAGGGTTCGACCCGCGAAGCCGAGCACGCGAACCGGTAGATGGGTGATCGGGGAGAGTGCCAAAACCTCGCGCGTGAGGCCGGCATTGGCCGTCGGATCGCTCGAGGTCAGGCTCAGCGCGTCCATTGCGGTCCCGTCGATCTCTTCGGATGGTGCCGTGGCCAGCGCTCCGACACCCTGCGCGTGCGCGAGAATTGCGCCGAAGCTGAGCTGATCGATCGATGATCCGCGAATCGTCGTCGCAAGCGGATCGTGAAGCGAAAGCGTCCGCTTGAACAGCGCGGCAATTCCCGAACCACGTCGCCCGACGACGGTCGGGCCACCGTTCCACGTGAGGGTGACACCGGCGTTGGTTCCCGATACAACGTGAACCGTCACGTTTGTCGGCTTGCGGAAGCGGTAGTCGAACACGACGTTCTGAACCTGCGTATCCTTTCGCTCGTACACGGTTACGATCGCGCTGTACGCTTTAACCGCAGCCCATGCCTGAACGAAGCCGTCGAGTTCGTGTGAGACGTTGACCGTGGATGCCGGCGTCTGCCGTGCGCCGGCGAGGATCGGCGCCGCGCAGAACAAGAGAAGGGCCGTGCACATAGCGGCGCGGCGCGCCTTTTGGCTTCGGGCGAACGACACGATCGTCAATTCAAGGTCTCCCTTTTCGCAGAGGTTCCGGCACGCTACCGAAAGAGCAACGCTCAATCAATCTGCGAGGCCCGGAACGAAAAAACCCCGATTGCTCGGGGTTATCGAATGGTGGGCACGAGAAGGATTGAACTTCTGACCCCCACAGTGTCAATGTGGTGCTCTCCCACTGAGCTACGCGCCCGAAACCGGCATGAGCCCGCGATTTCGACCGCCATAAATTCTCAGACGGTCTTCGCTTACCTCCTGCTTATCGTGGATCATCGGCGACTACCGGTACGAGCCATAACCTTCGCCTCGTCACGAAGCAGCTGTGCTGTTAGGAGCACAACACGGGCAACCGCAACGGCGTGCCACGTTATTCATTTTGTCTGCTTGACGCACTAACTCTGCGCCAACGGGTGATCCGTATAGTCGAAGCGCTGGCCCTGGAATTGCACGGTTCGATAGCCCAACACGTCGAGGAGATGATCTTTCGGAACTTTCACCGGAACGGGCTCAGGAGCCGCGCTGCCGGTGCGGGCAGCGGGGACGCCGTCGGGGCCGCCGTAGCGAATCGGATATTGCCTTGCGTATGCTCGATGATCTGATGGATGTGACCGTTGAGCACCGTCACGTGCTCGATACGTGCGACCATCGCGAGCGCCTTCGCGCCATCTGCGGTCGTCCATGCGTATTGGGATAGAGCGCGTACAAGAGAACGTGCCCGAAAACGATAATCGGCCTGTGGACGCAACCGTAGCTGTACGTTCCAACTTTATCGGCCAAGATCGGGACTCTCACCATTTGGCTTGAGGTCACCGGTCGACCAAGCATCCGTGATGTTATGACCCACGGCTATCGTGGCGTTTGCCGGGAAAGCACCGGCGAGACGAACAGTCGCAGTATGAACCTCGGTATCGATATTAAAGAAAATAATATGGTCGCCCACGTGTACTCTCGCTTCGGCGGGCGTGAAGCCGCGCAATCCCTTCAATGTCGGGTCGGTCGACTGCGCATTGAGGAAAACGGCGATTCGAGCGACCATCGGATTATGGGTCTTCGCCGCGTTCTCATCGGCAAGCGCTGTGCTTCCCGGAAAAGAAGCCAGCATGAACACAATCACGGCACTTGAGAGCAGTCGGTTTGTCATATCATCCACGTGCCGCGTCAGCAGCCATTCCGGGTCGATGCTCGCGCTTCGATGCGAAAAATGCATCGAGCGAAAGCGTACCCGGACCCGTGAAAAGAAGCGCACCACGTGCCGAACTGGGGCGGGACCGGCGGCAACGGTAAAGGCGATTGGCCCAAGAAGAGACTGACTTTCGTGGTCAAGAGTACGCCGATCATTTCGCCGATAAACAAAATCGCAACGGGCCGGGTGAAGACGCCGGCTATGAGACAGGTTCCGCCCACGATCTCGAGCGTTGCGATAGCCGTCGACATCAACCCGGGTGCCGGAAGGCCGATCGCGGTGAATCGCAGCACGCCGAGACTCGGAAAAACAAATTTGGCGACTCCCTCCTAAAGAAATACGCCTCCGGCCATGAGACGAATGATGATGAGCGCCCACGATTCGGTTGTCGGTGGCGCGAGAAGCCAGTTCGCGATGCGTTGTACCGTCAGATCTGTACTACGCCGGGGGAGCAGTCTTCGGATGATTCGATTTTTCAACTCGTCGTCTGCGAGCGCGAGCAGCGGTTTCAGATGTAAAAAGCAACTCGTTGGTGACGAGCGGCTTTTCAACAATTCGCATGGAGTTTTGCTCGACGGAATTCGATGTGCGCTTGGGTTCGTCGTCGACGCACCGGCCGCGTCGTTTGGAACCGTTACTTATCGTTCGTGCCGGCGAAGCCGGTAACGCCCGAGGCTGCGCTCGTGGAAACGCCGGACCCCAGCTTCGCCCAGTCTTGCGGCAACACGCGCGCCAGCTATACAAAACCGCCTTTACCGTCAGGCTTAAAGATGGCGGCCTCGCCTTCAACGACATCAGCGCCGAGGATCGACTTGATATTGAAGCCGTGTGTCACGATGATCGTATTGCCGCCGACAGGGACGGGATTCGCAACGAGCGGACGCAGGGTGGCGGCTGCATCGGCCGCGGTCGTGTCGTTTTTCAAGGCTTTCTCGCCGAGGCCCGGGTTCGTCTCGCCGGCTTGCGCAAAAGCGAGGTCGGCCGTATCGCGCGTGCGGCAAAACGGGCTCTCGATCACATGGGCGACCGGAATATGCATCGCGACGATCGCGTGGCCGATCGACTGCGCCATCGTGCGGCCCTCCACGGCGAGGTTGCGCTGCGTGGCACAATTTGCAATATCTACAGTGGCTGCGTCGGGCTTCGCCTCCGTTGTAGCGTGACGCATAACGATGACGTAACCGCCATGGCGCAGCGCGTCGACCAGCGCCTGTCCAGCGAGTTGTTGTTGCGCTCCAACGTTGATCGGAGCCGCCGCAAACACGATCGTTGCGGCGCCTAAAAGCCACCGCATTTCAAAGAGTCTCATTGGGCGTTGCCTTCCTGCGATGTTCGCGCAGTGATTGAACCCGTCATCTGCGAGTGAATTTTGCAGTGATAGTTGTAGGTTCCAGGTTTGCTAAACGTATAGGAAAAGCGCGCCTTTTCCGCAAGATCGCCCGAGTCGAACGCCCCGTCCGTCGCCGTAACGGTATGCGTGTCGTCATCGTCGTTCACGAAGGTGACGGTGTCACCGAGGCGCACCTCCGTACTTTTCGGTACGAACGTGTAGCCTTTAATATGCACGGTGAGAATCGGCGGTTTAATGGGCGTTGCCGTGGCAGCCCATGCCGGCGTCAGCATTCCCAGGGCGATGAGCATCGTGAGAAATGCGCGATCGTCGGCACCGAGTGAATATCTCATGCCTACGTACGTCGCAGATTCCGTCTGCGGATGACTCGGCTCGTTGATTCAACTCGCTACTTCGATCTCGGCCGTTTCTCAAAGCGTAGCCCTATGGAGATTCGCCGTACACAAGACCTTGGACAAGCTGGGAACGATCAGCTCGACGTGCGGTTACGACTTCGTTCACGTCAATGATCCGAATCTTTCTCCGGCGCGTATTTTTTTCATGAACATCAAACATGCCGCGGCAATCGCCGCACTCACCATTTTCGCCGACGCACCGGCACTCGCGTCGGCCGAGACCAACTCCCACTCACCAGTCGTTGTAAGCGGCTACGCTATTCAGACGGAACACGCGTACTATCGCTGCAACGGAGGTTATGTTCGAACTCGATGTATTCGGATCGCCTGTCGAACGTATCAACGATGTCGGTACATTCACGAACGGCGTAACGATCCGCCACCATTTCCCTGATTCATCGGGCGTCCGCAGCCAGCAGGTAAACGTAGCCTGGGTGAAGTTCGCCGACGGCAGCGTTTGGCGCAGCAACGATTTTACGGCCCAGCGCAGCCTACGTCAGGCCGTGTCCGACAACGACCTCGGCCGAAAAGGCGAGGGTCAGCGGCGTCTACTTTTCCAAGCTGGGCCGCGCCGTTCCGACGATGGCTCCCGAACGGTCGTCAAGCTCGATCGTCGCAATCGGCGGCGGGTTCGGAATGAGCAGCACGGAAGCGTCACCGCGCCGCGTGAACGACTGCGTGACCGGGACGCGTACGCCGTCAGGCTCGACCAGCGTTACATGCCACAGCGGCGCGCCCCGCGCAACGATCGTGTACCAATGTCCGTGGCGCTCGTACACCGCTTTTGCATCGAGCGGCGCGCCTGCCGGCGTTTGGAAGGAGCTGTGCGCGAAGTGCCCCGTCGCGATCCAGGCCAGCATGGTACCGTCGGCGTCGAGCGACCGCTGCAAGCCGAGGCTCGTGACGATCGAAGCGGCGAGCGCGACGCCCAGCGCCGCGGCGAGGGCAAGCGGCCACGACCGTGAACGCACGCGCGGAACGGCCGCCGCGTCGATCAGTACCGCGAGGCCTCGTTCGGCCTCACCCAGCCGGCGCACACATGCATCGCAGGATGCGACGTGCGCGTCGACGCGCTCGCGTTCGGCGGCATCGAGCATCCCCAGCGCGTATAATTCTGCTTCCTCTTGTAGGTGACTCACTCGTCGTTCCCCAACGCCCGTGCCAATTTACGTAGACCGAGCGATGCCCGACTCTTTATCGTACCCAGCGGAACGCCGAGCCGTGCGGCGATTTCGGTTTGCGATAGGTCGGCCCAGTAGGCAAGTTCGATCACGTCGCGCTGATCGCGCGGCAGATTCGCCAGCGCGTGGCGGACGGCGACGCGTTCGGCGAGGTCGACACATTGCACGCTCGGCACCGGCGCGATGCGCTCGCGCGCGACTTGACGCGCGGCACCGCGCACGCGCGTTACCGCCTCGTTTCGAACGCACACAATCAGGAACGCACGCAGCGAACCGCGTTCGACACGGAAGGCGCCCTCCTTCGCCCAAACCCGCACGAGCGAGTCGTGAACGCAATCGCGCGCGTCGGCGCTGGAACCGAGCACGTGGCGCGCCGCCGCAACGAGGACGGTGCCGTAGCGGCGATAGGCCTCTTCCAGTGCGCCGTCCTCGTGTGCCGCGAATGAGGCCGCGAGCGCGCGATCGTCGTTCACACGATGAGGTCGTGGTCGTTCACCGTCGCACGCAGCGCGCCAACGTCGACGGTTCGACACCCGAGGTGCTGCAAGAGTGCGGAAATGCCGTCGGGGCCGGCGTCGCGAACCTCATATTGCCTTCGCTTGGGGCGATGATCTGATGAATGTGGCCGGCGCGCACGGTCACCGCGGAAAATCGCCGCAACGTCGCGACCGCCTTTCCGCCGTCGGAGATCGTCGGGCGCCCGGCGCATACAACGCACCGAGCGGAACATGTCTGACGACGACGATGGTCGTGTCGTCCTTCTTCGCCGCAAGGACCTTCCGCAGCCGCGCCGGCTGGGCGTCGGCAGCAGATGCCAACGCCCGTCACTTCTCGGGAGTCGACCTGGGCGGACGCGAGTCGGAAGTTCATGCCCCTGATTCGCCGCCGCGACGTCGATCGGATGACTCAGCGTGCAGTGCGCCCCGCCATCGCTTTCGAGCCGGACGGGGACCGTAACCACGTTGAAAGCGCCGACTGCGTAGACCGTTTCGTCCGCTGACTGATCCGAGACGCCGGTTCCCGGCGTACAAAAAGTGGGAGGATCCGATGTTCCATCTCACCTCGTATGCGGTGCGACTCAACCGACTATCGCTCTCGGCCCGGTACGATTGTCGCTGTCGTCGAGTGGCGTGATGCGTGCAGCGTGATTGCTTTCGCCGGCCGTTCCGAGCAGTCAGAAGATGCGCGGATGGTCGCGGAGTTCTCCACGCGAGAGAGCACCGGCTTAGAGCGCGTGTATCGCGCATATGGAAAGGCGCTCTATTCCGTGGCTCGTACCATCCTTGCAAACAGCGAGGATGCCGAGGACTGTGTCCACGATGTGCTCGTGCGGGTCTGGCAGCGCGCCGGTGCATACCGCTCCGGACAGGGCGAGCTGCGCTCGTATTTACTCGCAGGCGTGCGCAATGAAGCAATCGCGCGAAAACGGAGTGCCGCGCGCCACGCTCGCATCGAGGAACACGTCGCGCGTTCCGACGATCTCGTCTACGACTTTACCATGGATGATGCGGTCGAACGGGGCCGATTGTGTCGCGCGATCGCAGCGCTCCCATCAGAGCAGCGAACCGCACTTGCGGCCGCCTACTCTTTCCATCTAACGCATGCCGAAATTGCGCAGCGGCTCGGTGTGCCACTCGGAACGATCAAAGGGCGTCTGCGGTTGGCCTTACAAAAGTTGCAGGCGGCGCTGCGGGAGGGTTGACCCATCCAGCGGGATGGAGCCTAATGACTATTGCCGTCGGGCGCCTGGGGACGTGAGTGTGGAGCGATGTATGCGGCGCTGAGCCAGACGCTGCCGTCAGCGAACGATACCTGAGCAACGGTCACGGTCTGATTGACTGCACCGGATTGGTCGGAGAACGTACGATTGATCGTGACTCCCGGCGAGAATTTTCCGGTGCTGCGAATACTGTCGAGGTGAACGCCATCGCCGTACATTTCAAAGAGGACGTCGGTTGCCTCGATATTCCGCGTGTTGCGGAACCGGAGATTGATTGCGCCGGGCCGGGTCATTTCTCCATTTCCGACAATGTCGGGTTGATACACACGGATGTTGTTGATGACAATGGGATCGCCGGCGGCAGGATCGTTGGCAGCGAACGTTAGCGCGGGTACGCCGGCAAGGACAGTGAGGAATACGCTCACGTCACCGCGCCGGATCACCGCCGGAGGCGCACCTTGATTACGCTAAACTATTTCAAGGCGTCAGGCGGTCGTCAAACAAGATAAGGGCATGCGCCCGCGTGCCGGACTCGGCGTCTTTCTCGCTGCGTGCCTCGCCCTCGCCGTCGGATACGGCGTCCGTCAAGCGCTCGGGCTCTTTATCGTCCCGCTCGAAGATGCACGGGGATGGTCGGCCGGTGTTTTCGCTCTTGCGTTCGGCCTGCAGAACCTCGTCTGGGGCGTAGCGCAGCCGTTCGTCGGCGTCGTCGCGGACCGGTTCGGCGCACGCCGCACGGTCGCGCTCGGCGGTCTGCTCTACGCGGCCGGTATCGGTGTCATGGCGACCGCAACACAACCGGTCGTGTTTGCTTGGTGCGGCGGCACGCTGATCGGGCTCGCGTTGGCGACGACCTCGTTCGGCGTCTTGCTCGCACCGATAGCGGCGCTCGTTCCGCCGGAACGCCGCACCGCTGCGCTCGGCATACTCGGGGCGGGCGGTTCGCTCGGCCAATTGTTCTATCCGCCGTTGGCGCAAGTTTCGATCGGCGTCCTCGGATGGTATACCACGCTCTTAATTCTGGCGGGCGTCGGGGCGCTGATCGTTCCGGTTGCGTGGCTGTTGCGCGATCCGCCGAAGACGAATCGCGCGCGTGGCGTGTCCGCCGTAACGGCCTTCCGCGAAGCCATCGCCGTGCCGAGTTTCGGTTTGCTCGCCGCGGGATTTTTCGTGTGCGGTTTTCACATCGCGTTCGTGCAAACGCATTTGCCGGCGATCGTCGCACGCGCGGGACTCGCACCGGGCGTCGGCGCTGCGGCCCTCGCAATCGTCGGTGCATTCAACGTTATCGGTAGTTACGGCATCGGCCGACTGGCCGATCGCGTCCCGAAGCACTACGTGCTGGCCGGAATTTACGGGTTGCGGAGCATCGTGATTCTGCTCTTCGCGCTCACGCCGGTGAGCGCGATCTCGGTGATCGCATTTTCGGCTGCGATGGGCATGTTGTGGCTCTCGACCGTCGCACCGACGAGCGGCATCATCGCCGAGAAATTCGGAACGCAGTGGCTCTCAGCGCTGTTCGGCGTCGCGTTTCTGTCGCATCAGATCGGCGGCTTTCTCGGCGCGTGGCTCGGCGGTGTCATCGTCGATCGCACCGGTTCGTACGATTTGATGTGGGTCATCTCGATTGCCGTTGCCGTCGGAGCGGCACTCATCAATCTCCCAATCGACGAACGGCCCGTCGCGCGATTGAAAGAGGTTATCGCCTGACCGTCACCGGTGGTCGCGGATCAGCGCGTTGTTTCCGCCGGATAGATAAGGTTGGTATCGGAGATGACGCCGCCCCCCGTGTCGATGAGCGCGAGTGATGTCGGACGCAGAACGTCGCGTGTGAATAGCGTTGAGGTCGTCCCGCGAACGTCAGGGCTTCCGAGATCGCGCTCGCCGGCGGCGGATCGTGCGACGACATGGCACGTGCATGCGGCGCTGTCGATGACGACGTACAGCCATGTTCCGTCGCGGCCGTAGATCGCTTTGCTGACGGGCGCCGCCGATTCGCGCGCGGTTAGGCTCACGTGCAAAAAATGCGAAGTGGCGATCGTCGCCAGAACCGCGCTGTCGTTCGCGGCTTGTCGTACGCCGGCTGCGTGCTCGACGATCGCACCACCGCCGACACCTAGAGCAAGAATGAGCGAAGCAGCCATGGCGAGATCGCTCGATAACGGCCGATTCATTCGTTGCCCGATGCGGCGCGGTGCGGCGGCACGGGCCGATGCAGCAATGCGCGCGCCGAGCCGTGCCGGCGGCTCAATCTGTTCGATGAACGCATCGTCGAGTGCCGCGACCGTCGCCGCTGCCGCCGCGAGCGTTCGCGCGCAGGCGGCGCAGGTGGCAACGTGCGCGTCAACCAGCACGCGCTCGTCGGGCTCGAGCGCCCCGAGCGCGTACAACTCGGCATCATCGCCGAGATGCCGGGCCGCTCCCGGGCCTTCGCCGGTAACGTTCATTGCGGTGGCCGTCCCTTTCGAATTGCGGCGTCGGAGCCGGATACCAGGGATTGATTATCCGAGCGAATGATCGGACACTCGTGCACGTTGGCTCGGGGCAAGCTCGACCGTCCGGTATCCTAGGACGCTGAGAAGCTTATCGTCGGGAACCTTGAGCGGACCCGGATGCGCCGCGGTACCCGGCGCGGGCTGTGGATATGCCGTCGCGGCGGCCGTGGCAAACCGGATGTTGCCCTCGGTGTGCTGGATAATTTGGTGGATGTGGCCGTTGAGCACGGTGACGGCATCGAAGCGGTGCAGCGCCGCGAGAACGCGCGAACCGTCTTCGGTCGTCCAACCCCACTTCGGGTACAGCGCATAAAGTGGAACGTGGCCGAAGACGACGATCGGTGTCGATGCTTTTTGTGCTTTCAGATCCTTATCGACGAAGTCGAGTTGCTCGTTGCCGAGCTTGCCGTCGACCTCGAAGTTGAACACGTTCACGAGCGAGAGAAAGTGGATACCGCCTTGATCGAACGAGAACCAGCCGTTGGGTGCATCCTTGCGCGCGAACGCGCTCGAAAACTCTTTCGGCGACCCGATGACATCGTGTTCACCCGGCAGCACGAGGAGTGGTGCTTTGAGCGCGCCTAGGGCCTGCTTTGCCGCGTCGAATTGCGCGGCTTTCGCCAGATGGGTTACGTCGCCGGTGTGGACGACAAAAGCCGGCTGCTCCGGCATGGCGTTGATCGCCGCGATCGTTTTCGTGAACGTGGCCAGCACATCGGGATTCGCGGGTTGCGCGAAGCCGATGTGACTGTCGCTGATCTGTACGAACGAAAAATTGCTCGTTGCCGCTTCCGCGGCCCTGCTAGCGAGGAGCCCACTCGCTGAAAGGCTCCAGGCGATGCCGCTGCCGGTCCACGCGACGTGTTCGAGAAAGTCTTGCCGGCTGACGCGGCGGTCCACTAGTGTGCACCTTGCGTGGCAGGCAGCACGACAAGCGTTGCCTTCATGTACGGGTGAACCTCGCAGAAATAGCTGACCGTCCCCGGTCTCGTGAAGACGTGCTGCCACGTTGCGTGCGTATCGAGACCTTCCGAATCGAACGACTTGTCCGTGGCCGTGACGGTGTGCGGTTCTTGGTCGTCGTTGACGAACGTTACGTTGTCGCCGGCATGAATTTTGGCCGACATCGGGGCGAATTTGAAATTCTTGATGTGGACGGTGAGAGCCGACGGAGCCGGTTCCGCAGCACGTGCGTATGAGCCGGCCAAAGCGGCGCTCACAACGAGCGTCGCGACGGCGAAGAGGCTTTTCTGCATAACATATCTCCAGGTTGGGGGTTGCTCCTCGAGTACGCGCAGCTCGGCGCTGCGGATCACTCGTATAGCAGAATCCGCTCCCGTCTTAACTTTCCGGTAAGACTCGCAGGGTAGGTGCCGCGTAGCTCCATTCTTTGAAAGGATCGATGTGCGCACGACAATTCCGATTGTTGCCTTTTCCCTCATCGCCGCTTTGTCCGGATGCGGCGGCAGTTCGGCCACTCCGGGTGCTCCTTCAACGCTGCCCCCGCCTTCGAGTGCCATCCCGGTTCCGGGCGGCGTGACCGCAACGAGCGGCTATCGCCTCTCCGTGTTCGCCGCACCGCCGAGCGGGTCGACGAAGCCCGACTCCGTCGTGCAAGTCGGAAGCAACGTGTTCGTCGCGTTCGGCGACGACGTGAACCCCGACGGCACGGCCGGGCCGGACGGCAAAACGCAGACGGAAGTCGTCCAGTACGATCTTACCGGCAAACAACTCAAAGTGTATTCCGTCACCGGACACAACGACGGCCTCATGGCTTTCGACGCCAACACGCTGTGGGCGATGTCGAACGAAGATGCGAACCCGCAACTCGTCGTCATCAACGTATCGGCAGGCTCGCAGACGACGTACGCCGCGCAGCCGTCACTCTTGAGCGGCACGGCCTTACCGCACGGCGGCGGCCTCGACGACATGATGCTGATCAACGGGAAGGTCTACGTCAGCGGCTCGAATCCCACGACTGCCGCAGGTCCATGTCCGCCGGCGTCCTCGACACCGGGATGTCCCAACGGCGTGAGCACCGGCACCTTTGCGTACATCTTGTCACTGAATTCGAGCGGCTCGACGTTCAACCTCACGCCGGTGGCATCGAGCGGCGCGAGCGCGATGAACCTCGCGACCAAAACGAGCGCCGTCCTCAATATGACTGATCCAGATTCGGAAGCGCTTGCGCCCGACGGCTCGACGCTCGTCGTCGACAGCCAAGGAGACAGCACGTTGACGTTTGTCGCGAACCCCGCGTCGTCCACACCGACGTTGAGCTTCCTTCCCGTCGCCGCAAGCGGCATGCCCGTTCAGCTGGACGATACCCGGTTCGCCCCGAATAAGCCCACCTTCTTGCTGCTCACCGATACACCGACGAATACGATCTATCGCATTGACGGTGCATTCGCCGGCGGCGGAGCATATAGCGCTGGACCGCCCGGGCTGTTCGCTCTCGACATGATCTCGGGCAACCTTAGCCCGATCGCTTCCGGAATGAACTCGCCGCACGGTCTGGCCTTTATCACGAACTAGAAAGCAGACCCGATGTCCCTCCGCTACCTCGGCGTGTCGCCGGTCCTCATCGTTGCCCGCGTGGAGCCGACCCGGGCGTTCTTCGCCGACCGGCTTGGCTTCACGGTCGTGGCCGAGGTGAAGCACGACGACGCGCTCGGTTTCGTCATGCTGCAACGAGACGACGTGACGATCATGGTGCAGTCGCACGCCAGTGTCTTGGCCGATGTCGGTGAAGAAGCTGCGCGCGCGATCAACGAAACGATGTCATCGGAGCGCGGCGCCGCGTCGCTCTTCGTGAGTGTGAGCGACGTCGAGCAAATCATACCGATCGTCGCCGACGCCGACGTCATCGTCCCGTTGAGAAAGACGTTCTACGGGAAGCACGAGATCACGATTCGCGAACCCGGCGGCCACGCGGTGACGTTCGCTTCGGATTTTGCTTCGTAGCGCGGGCGGCGCTCACGCGCACCGATTTGGCTAAGAGATCCGTGAGGTGTGCGTTTTCGTCGCGGGCGATGATGCGCTCGATGAACGCGATCACCTGCGATTCGTGCGCGTCGAGGGAGTGCAGTTCGTTCCCGACGGAGCGTTTGACCTTCGCGGCGACGAGTTCCAGCGCACCGTTGGCGAGGAACTCATCGATCACGGCCGGATAGATGTATGATTTCTTGCAGACCGCCGGCGTATTTCCCAAACGTGCGGCGACGGAACGAATTGCCTCGACCACCGCTTTTTTCGCATCTTGCTTCGTTTCGGCGCGACTGGCCGCGAGCGCGAGCGCGCACGACATCGTCCCTTCCCAGGTGCGAAAATCTTTGGCCGTAAATTCTTCGCCGGAGATCGCGCGGATGTAGTCGTTCACGTCCTGCGAGTGCACAGCAGCCGGCTCACCGTTTTCGTCGAGATAGTGGAAAAGCTCGTGCCCGGGCAGATCCTGGCAGGCGCGAACGATCTTCGCGAGTCGCTTATCGCGAATCGCGACCGTGTGTTCGATGCCGCTCTTGCCGCGAAACCGGAAGCGGATCGCGTCGCCGCGGACGGTAACGTGTTCGTCTTGCATCGTCGTGAGACCGTAGGAGTCGTTGTCGCGCGCGTACTCTTCGTTGCCGACGCGGATCATCGTCGATTCCAACAGCGACACGACGGTCGCGAGAATTTTTTCGCGCGGCATCCGCGGTCGTGCCAGATCCCGCGTGACGGCGGCGCGCATCTGCGGCAACGCCTTCGCAAAGACGATCATGCGATCGAACTTCGTTTCGTCGCGCGCTTCCCGCCAGTGCTTATGATACCGATACTGCTTACGCCCGCGCGCGTCACGTCCCGTCGCTTGGAGGTGCGCGTTGCGATACGGCGCGATCCACACGTCGGTGTAAGCGGGCGGAATGGCAAGGGACCGGATTCGTGCCAGCTCGTCGCGATTGGTAATCGGCTTACCAGCTGCGTCGACATAACGAAAACCGCCGCGTATCTTGACGCGCCGAAAGCCCGGCCCCGCGTCGGTGATATAGCGCAAGCCCGCGGCGCGGGCGGCTTCGGTCGGTTCGGCAAGGGTCACGTCGCGCTTGTACCCGCGTACACTAAGGAATCGCCGTCCCGCCGGACACCGGGCGTGAGGACGTGCGTCGACCGCGTTGCGTTGGTGAGGTGCACGACGGTGAAATCGTCGAGAAGCACCGCCGCGTCGGCGATCAATCGCCGGTGGCAGTGCCACCACAACGTTTCGGCACAGAAGATTGCCGTCGGCCGCTCTCGCGCGACGGTTAGCAAAGCGCCGTAGGCCGCGCGAAACTCGGGCGTGGCCATGTGGTCGGCGAAGCCGCGGAAACCCGCATTGCGCAAGCCGGCATTCGGTGACTGTGGAAGCGGCTGCCGCCGGCCGCCGAGTTCCGGCATCGCGCGGTACGCGATGCCGGCTGCGGCCAGCCAATCGCGCATCTCCGGGCCGAACTGCGGATGACGCCGGCTGCCGGCAAAGCGGCGAACGTCAACCGCACAGTCGACGGCGGCGGCGCGGAGCGTCGTCGCGAACGCATCAGACTGGAGCCCCCCGTGACCTAACGTGAAGAGCATGGGCATTCGGCTTTACAGGCGTTCCTCAAAGTATGTATAATCCGACGGTTCGCCAATCGGGCGCGTAGCTCAGTGGGAGAGCATCCGCTTCACACGCGGGGGGTCGTTGGTTCAATCCCAACCGTGCCCACCATTTGGCAATCGGTTCGGCGACGTGACGCAGTAGCTCAGTTGGTTAGAGCGCCGCCCTGTCACGGCGGAGGTCGAGGGTTCGAGCCCCTTCTGCGTCGCCAGCATTCCAGCCACCCACCCGAAATCGCCGTCCTCTGCTACTCGTCCTTTTTCGTGAACAGCGCCCGAAGCAGATAGAGCACGACCGGGATCGCGATCGCGACGATCGACGCGCCGATTTCGATAAGGATTTTGCCGTCGACGAACGTCGTTCTTCGGCGCGCGACAGCCGATATCTCGGCCGTGAGCTCGCTCGCCGGTGCTGCGGCCGCGGGCTCCTCGGCCGGCTCCACCGGTTCTTCGACCGCGAAGCTCTCAATGTGTCCGTTGCCGTTCGCACTTTCGATGGGAGGTATGAATGTCTCCGGATCCGGGTCGGGCTCCGCCGGCTCCTCGACCAGCCGATTGAACGGCGTGACCCCGGCCAAAATGCTCGCGCAGTCGATGCCGATTGCCCTCAGGTCAGCGTCACGCAGCCACACGCGCCCACGAATGTTGTCACCCGGACGGCTACCGACGCGGGTCGCGACGGAAACCAGCGCCCAATCGCCATCGAACGACTCGATTTCGATGCTGTTGCCGGGCCGCTCGAGTGCCAACGTTCGGTACTCGCCGTCGACCGGCGCATCCGAGAGAATCGTGCCGCGAATAAAAAAACACGGCGTACCATCTCCAAAGTAACCGTCAACCGATTTGGCGTTGATTTTGGCGATCTGCGTCGCGGCGCGGCGTCGATGGACGGGCATGGCTGCTTCATAGATGTCGGCCGCCTCCTGCCCCTGGTTTAGACCCCGGTGTCACACCAAGAAGACGCGCCGCTCACTTCTGCCGAACGCACGCGTTTTGCTCGGTTGGGGGTACCGGTACGTTATCGCTTCGGAACGCGTCGATCGCGTGGTTTTTTTTCGCGATGGGATGCTACACGCTGCTGGCGCCCATCGACGGTGCGGTGGCCGTCGGCGCCGCGGTCCTTTCACGCGCGGCAGCGATCGCACTGGCTGCATCGATCGTCGTCGCGGGCCTGGTCTGCGCGAGTGCGCTGCGCGGCTCGTGGCAGGATGAACGTCTGTCGGCTTCGCGCGTCACTCTTGCGATCTGGCTGCTAGCGCTCATCGTCCCCGCGTTGCTCGGTTTCGATCCGGCGCGCAGTTTCGCGATGATCGGGCTCGCGGTGCTCAGCGCGGCAGCACACCTTGCGCTCGTGCGTTGGTGGCGTGCGCCGGGCGTTGCGAGCGTGGTTCTCTGGACGGCTGTCGGCGGGGGTTTTGCGCTGGCGCTCCTGGCGCTCGTGATGCAGGCGACGCACCATCCCGCCGCCGTGTACGCGGCGAATCTCGGACGGGCAACCGGGTTATTCGTCACGCCGAATCAGTTTGCGGCCTGGCTCGTGCCGTTCACCGCGCTGGCGGCCGGCGTTGCGCTGTCTGCCCGGCGTGGGCGGGCGCGCTGGTTTGCGGCGTGCGCGGCCGTCACGGGTGTGGTGACTCTCGTTGCAACGTTTTCGTTCGGCGGCTGGTTTGGCGGCGCGGCCGCGTTCGTCGTTGCGACGTGGTGGCTCGGTCGTCGCGCACTCGCCGGCGGCGTCGCGGCGCTGCTCGTCGCGCTCGCGATCGTCGCCGTTGCATTTCCCGGGCTGACGCATCACCGGGCTAGCGAACGATTCGTGCGGCTCGACGCGGTTCGCACCGGCATTCGTATCGCCGCGGTTTTCCCGCTCCTCGGTGTCGGCCCGCTCGCGTATCCGGTCGTGTATCCGGCCTTCCGCGAACCGAGTACGACGGAAGACACCGTGATTCGCGAGCACCCGCACGACCTCGCGATTTCACTGCTCGCCGATACGGGAATCGCCGGGATCGTTGCCGTTGCATTCGGTTGGTTCCGTATCGGGCGCGCGATCCGCGAGGCGTACCGTGGCGCGGACGCACGAACGCGGCGGCTCGTCGCGTGCATCTGTGCCGGCTTGGTCGGACGCTTCGTCCACGGTTTCGTCGATCTTGTCGGTGTGCTCGAGCTGGCGTTCGTGTGGATTCCGTTTGCGGGACTGGCGTTGGCCATCGCGCAGAGCGGACACGTGCCCGACGAATCAACGTCGACTGCCGGCGTCGCGTGAAGCGCGTCGTGGTTTTCGTTATGGCGGTCGTAGCCGTTGTGCTCGCGGCCACGCAGCTGGCCGGCGTCGCGCTTTTTGGGTCGCTCGGCGAGGTACCGTCGTTCGCGCACGCGGTTGCTTCGTCTTGGCCGTTTACCGCGGCGCACACAACCGGACTCGACCGCGTGACGCCGTTCCGCATCACACTCGCGCGCGCAGCGCTCGTGCGCGGTGAACCCGACCGCGCGGGCGCGCTTCTCGCCGGACTGCCGTCACGCGCAGAGGTATCGGATTTGCGCGGCCAAGTTGCGCTCGCGCATGGAACCAGCGACGACGCCGTCGCGAACTTCGGCGTTGCGGGCGACGTCGTACGCGCACGGGCGGCGATCGACGCGGTTGCCGCACGCGATCCGGTGGCCGCATTCGATTTGGCTGCCGCGTTTGCGCACGACGCGCAACGGCGGAATGCCCCCACACCGGTTCGCGGCGATGCATCTTGGCGCGCCGGCCAACTTGCGGTCGGCGCCGGTGTCGTCCGGCCGGCGGAAGCGCACCGCTATGACATCACGGCGCGCGATTTCTTTCGCGACGCCGTACGCGACGACCCGACGCAAGAAGCATATTTGCTCGCTCTCGGTATGGCGGCGCTCAATCTCGGTGATGGAAGCGAGTCGCGCGACGTCTATCGTCGCGCGGTCGACGTCGTGCGCGACAGCGTCGACGCGTACGTCGGCGTCGCCGTCAGCGAAGCGCAGCTCGGCGACTGCCCGGCATCGCGTGCCGCACTCGCGCAAGCCCGTGCGTACGCGCAACGGCAAGGCCGCACGTTCGACGTCGCATCGGCCGGCTACAACGCACCGGCCCTCGCCCCATTCGCGCGCTGTACGGCCTCGGCGCGGTAAGCGCCGGGCTTAGGCGTTGAGGACGTCGTCCCAACTGGTCGGGAAATCCGGCGGCGGCGTTCCCCATGTTGTGACGCGCTCGCTCGCGACGCTCGTGTACGGATCGAGCATCAGCACGAATGAGGTTCCGGCGCGAAACATCGCTTCGCATTTCCGTTGAACCTCAATCCGATCTTTGCCGGCTTGTTGACTCCTGGATATGATTTCAACGGCTATATCGGGCGCGACTTTCACTGAATTTTCTTGCTCGGCGTCGGATAAAACGTCGAAGCGTTCCGCGCGCAGCAACGCTTCGTCGGGGGATACTTTGACGTCAGCAAAAATGAACAACGTACTCGAACCGAACGCTCGATATCCGTGTTTCCGGGCCCATACGCCGAGCTTCAGGTTGAGCGCATTACTCCGAATCCCGGATTTGCCGCCCGTCGGGGTCACAATGGTGTTCCCGTCGACGAATTCAAATCGAAAGCCCGGATTGTCCAGCGACCACCTCACGATTTCGTCTTCGCTCGGAATTGTTGTACTGCGCAAACTCAGCACGGGCTCAACCTCCAACAACACCTAAATATTGCGCCGCGTTCGGCAGCCCTGAGCCTTCCCGCCGGGGGCTTGTCGTTAGTATATCAGCCGCCTGAAGGGCCTGTCCGAAGGAAGCGGCTTGACGCGAAACAACGGCACGCGAAGCAAGAACCCGGTAACTAGGACAGATGAAAAACGCCCAATCCCTTACGGGACGGGCGTTCACGGTGGTGCCGAGAGCCAGAATCGAACTGGCGACACCAGGTTTTTCAGACCTGTGCTCTACCGACTGAGCTATCTCGGCGCAAGGTGGAAATTCGCGTTCACCGCGCTGATACTGCACCCTTCAAAATGCCGTCCATGGCAGCATCCTCGCTTGTCCCGGGAATCGCGCCGCTAGCGCGACCAAAACGTGCCATTGTCCCAGGATATACGCGAGCCATCGGGGCTGACCGCGCCGCCGATAGATTTCCCCTGCCACAACGCGACGAGGTGACTGGGGCCGTCGAAATGGCCCGATGCCCTGACGGCACTTTCGTTTACGAAGTTGATCGCGCCGTACTGCTGCGAGATCGAACACATACGTCCGGGATCGCCGCCGGCGTACCATGTTCCGTCGAGCGTCATTCCGCTGCCGCTGCAATGGTTCCAGTACGTGCCGTTCGTCCAATCGATGCGGCGCCCGTCGTTTCTCAGTGTTCCCTGGACGAGGTCCCATTCCAGCGCCACGATCGTCGAACCGCCCAACCCGACCCCTTGAGCGGTTGAGGTCGAGCCACTTTCGTTCGTCAACTGGAGGCCGAGCGGGCCCTGAGCGATCGTAGCGTTGCGGGCCGAATCGCCTTGCACGCACCAGCGCCCGATGAACTGCGGGTTGATGTTCGGCGGAAGCTGCGCGTCCGCACGTGTCAAACCGGCGAGAAGTTGCAACACTGTCCCGAAAAGAACGGCCAACGCGCAGGTGCGGAAACTGCAGTTCATCTGTCGTCTGTCTCGCCGGAAGCACATCGGATTGATGCATGCTGCTGCCATACCGCAGATACAGGCGCCTTCAGGGCCAAACCAGGCCGCGATGTGGAATGGGCTCGAACCGCCCGCAACCGTACAATGCTCGAGTGCAGGGATGGTAAGCATACTTTCGCCTGTTGATGGGGAAAACGCTCGTGGGATCGGCTCGGCCGCGCAATCCAGCGTCGTCCGCCGTCCGTTGAGCCAAGCGTATACACCGTCTACGAAATGCGAGGGAGTGCCGTTGTCGATCGTACGTGCTGCTGTCTTTTTCGCATTTTGCATGTTCGTACCGTTCGCAGCCGACGCGCATCCGCTCGGCAATTTCACCAGCAATCATCTTACTCGTGTAACCGTCGGCAGCGCGACCATCGATCTGCACTACGTCCTCGACAATGCGGAGATTCCGACGTTTTCGTTGCTTCGTTCGCTCGACGCCGGCGGTCATCCGGACGCAAGCGTACTCGACGCATGGGCCGCGCGGCACGCTGCCGAGATCGAATCACAGCTCGAACTCACCGTCGGCGGCGCGCCCGTGACGTTGCAGTTGGTGCATCACGCAGCGCATTTGCGGCCCGGTGCCGCCGGACTTTCGACGCTGTATTTTACCGCCGATTATCGTGCAAACCGGCCTGTTTCAGCGCAGCGCATCGAGTACACCGACACGACGTTGCCGGGCCGCATCGGCTGGAAAGACGTCGTCGTTGCGCCCGCACATGAGCCGACCGACGAACTGCGTACGTATCCGAACGCACTGATCGGGTCGCCGCGCGACACCACCGGCATCGCGATTGCATTCGATCCAAACGGCGCGCTGCAGGTCACGCAGCGCGTGCTGCCGATGGCCGACGGTGGCGCGTCGGCCGGCCGTATGAACGATCTCTCGGACGTTCTCGCGCGCAATCTCAACGATCCACGCGTTCTCATCGGTGCGCTCCTGCTCGCGATCGGCCTCGGCGCTCTTCACGCGCTCGAACCGGGACACGGCAAGACGTTGCTGGCGATCTCGCTCGTCGGTGCACGGGCGACGATTCCGCAAGCGTCGATCCTCGCCGCGGCGCTGACGATCGCGCATACGGCGGGCGTCCTGCTCTTCGGCGTCGTCGTGTTGACGCTCGCGCGCTACATCGTCCCGGAAACGCTCTATCCGTGGATCGCGCTGCTCTCCGGCGTTTTCGTCGCTATTCTCGGCGCTCGCGCGTTGGCGCGTGAAATCGTACGCCGCCGGCTGCCGGTGCTCGCGACGCATCCGCATCCGCAGCCGCATTCACACGACCACCACGCGCACGATCATGATCACGAACACGGTCACACGCACACGCACACGCACCCGCACCCGCACCCGCACACGCACGACCACGGCCACGAGCACGCCGGGCCCGATGACGACGAAGTACACGCGCGCTCGCACGCGATTCCGGGTACGGCCCCGTTGCGGTTCCGTGAAGCGCTCATTGCCGCCGCGTCGGGGAATGTTGCGCCGTGCCCGGCTGCGCTCGTCGTGCTGCTGGCCGCGATCGCGACGCACCGCGTCGGCTTCGGCCTCGTTCTTATCGTCGCTTTCAGTATCGGTCTCGCGCTCACGCTCACGCTTCTCGGCGTTGCCGTCGTTCGCGGAGCGGCGTGGTTGACGCAGCGGCCGCAATTCGATCGCGTCGCGCGCTTCGCTCCGCTCGTCACCGCGAGCGCCATCTCGCTCATCGGCGCGTGGATGATCGGCGAAGCCGTTGTCGCGCAAGGCGCTACGATCGCCCCGGCGGTGGTTGCAGCGCTCGTGCTGGCGGCCATCGCCGCCTATACCATCGTTCGGACAACTCGAGCGGCTCTTCCACAGAAGGCCATCGCGTGATCACCCCCGACCGCCAGACCCACCCATCATTGCAAGGAGAGCACGGTCCTATGAAGTCGATCCAAAAAGCGATCGGCGGAATCCTCGCGATATCGGCGCTTGTTATCGCAGTGATTGCGTTTAACGTTCACGTCGTTCGCAGTTCCGACCATCAAGATACCTACAATCTCGCGCATCGGTCGAATACGTCGGCCGATATCACCGACGTCTTCGTCTTTCCATCACCGGCAAACTCAGCCAACGTCGTATTCGCCATGGACGTCTCACCGCTGATTCCCGCCGGCATGGGCACGGCCAAATTCTTCGATCCCTCGCTGATGTACCAGTTCAAGATCTCACATGCTGCGGGCGGACCCGAAGATGAAGTCATGCAGTTCGGCGTCGGCGGTACCGACGCGAGCCAGCTGATCACGTTCTACGGACCGGCAAAACCGAATGAAGTCGGGACGAGCAACACATTCATTACGCCGGCCGGTGCGGTCGGATATAACAAGCCGACAACGCTCGGCAACGGCATCTCGGTATTCGCAGGGCCGCGTGCCGATCCGTTCTTCTTCGATCTATTCAAGTTCTTCTCGTTCCTCGGCGATCGCAGCTTTGAATCGCACTCGTCACAAACCGATCCCGGTCCGGGCAACACGCTCACGAACACGAACAACATTGCGGGTTCGACCGCGTCGCAAGTTGCTACGGCCGACGCCAAAGCGGCGAATCCGAACATGCCGTCGTTCTCCGGCTTTCCGGCCGGCACGATGTCGGGTGCCGGCGGGTATGCGTGCGACACGTCCGCACCGCAAAACGCGCTGGCCGACATCGGCGGCGGATTCAACGTCCTCTCGTTGATCGTGGAAGTTCCGCGCACGCTGTTGACCACCGGTTATTCCTCCTCGGTCATTCACGTCTGGGCGACCGTTAACTCGTCGACGGGAGCATAAGAAGCATGAAGAAACAACTACGTCTGCTCTGCACCGCCGGTGCGCTCGGCCTCACCCTCGCGGCATGCAACAATAACAACTCGACGCCGCCGAAACCGCCGCCCATCAATGGCGGATCGTACACGCAAATCGAACGCCTCTCGCGTCCGGCAGTGAAGGAACTGTTCGAGAAATTCGTCGATCATCAAACCTCGAACGCGGTCGAACCGTATAACGATCCGACGCTTCAGGGCGAAATTCAGAGCTTCACCGATGCGCTGCGTCCGCCCAAGGGCGGCTTGGATTATGGGAAGGCGCTCGCTGGCGTTCTGTATCCCGATGAATACACCGTCGATCTTTCACAATCGGGCGGTGCCGCGTATCTCGGAAAAGAGACCGGCGGTGCGACGTCGGCCACGAAGAGCACCTTCGGTGGCCGTGGGCCCGCGGACGACGTCATCGATATCTCGCTGGGCGCGGTGTTCGGCAACACATTGCCGACGCTCGGCCTGATCGGCGATGACGGTCAAGAGAACAACTGCATCAGTAAAGAGAACGTCGCTCAGAACGCCTCGCAGGCGCCGACGGCAACGTTCCCCTACTTGAACACACCGCACTGATCAGCGTGCGTTTCCGGCCGTTTGCCGTCGTGGTATCGATCGCGCTCGTCGCGTTCGGCGCCCTGGCGGTTTGGCCACGGTTCGTGGGCACGAGCGTGAACAGCGCTCGTGCCGACGCACTTCCGACGATGGCGCCGGTCGTACGCGACTACGAACGGCGCGATCAACTCATCGCGTTCTGGGAGCGCGCGACGAACGAACACCATCGCGGCGACATGATTAGTCCGCGCATGGTCGCCGAACAATATTTGCAGCGGTACCGCGAACGCTACGACATCGACGACGTTCTCCGCGCTGAGCATGCCGCGAAGCTGTCCCTCGTCGCGCAGCCGCTTGGAAACCTCAGTGCGAATCTCGAACTCGCTTCCATTGAATTGACGCTGCATCGTTTCGCGAGCGCGCTTGCAATCACGAAGAACGTTGAAAACTGGGACGCGGGCGATGTCTCGATGTATCCGCGTGAAGCGAGCCTGGACATGGAGATCGGCGACTACACCGCTGCCTCGCGCAAGCTCGCAGCGGTTCCGGAGCGCTCGCGCGACGATGCATGGCGTGTCGTCGACTCGCGGTATCTCGAGTTGACCGGACATCTCGCGGCAGCGCGGGAGCTTCTCGCCACGGCGTCCGCGTATCAAAACAGCGAGTTCGACACGCCGGCGCAGCAGCGCGCGTGGTACTTTTTTCGCCAAGGCGAGATGGCATTCGAAGCCGGCGACAACGACGGCGCGATCGGCTTCGAGCGCGAAGCGCTTTCGGTCTACCCGAGCGATGCCGACGCGAGCCGCACGCTTGCACGCGTCGAGTGCGCGCTGCACGATTGGGACGCGTGCATGCACGATGCCGCCGCGTCGGCAGCGATCGTGCCGTATCCCGAGACGCTCGGGTACGAAGCCGATGCACAGCGTGCGATCGGGCAGCCGGCCGCCGCCGCGGCGACGGACGCTTTGATTGCGACCGTCGAACGGCTCGGCGATGCGCAGCACATCACCGATCGGCTCACCGCGATCTACTACTCGGAACACAACACGCATCTGGCCGACGCTTATCGTATCGCACGGAACGAATTGCTGGCTCGCGACGACGTCTTTACCGAAGACACCCTCGCGTGGGCGGCGGCGATGGACGGCCGCTGGGATGAGGCGCGCACGGCGATCGCCAAAGCGCAACGTTGGCACACGGAGAATTCGCTCATCGACTACCACGCCGGCGTTATCGCGGAGCACTTTGGCCGGCGCGATGCCGCAAAGGCCGCGTTCACGGACGCCCTCACACTCAACGCGCATTTTCATCCGACGTACGCGGACGACGCGCGCTCGCGCCTTGCGTCTCTATGATCGATACGTCTTACAGCGTAAACAATCTCCAGCATGCTCGACGGCGTACGTTGAAGTATGCTGCTCGCGATCATCTCGGTCGCGACAATGTTGGCCGCGGTGAATCCCTCACCATCTCCAACACCGTCGCCTTCGCCGTCTCCGTCCCCCTCCCCGAGCGCGTCATCAGCGGTGACTGAGATCGGGCGGGTCAGCGCGCCCGGACGCTCCACTAATCTCGTTGGGCACGCCGAGTCAGCGTCGCAAGGAACGATCAATCAAGAACAGATCGCGACGCGGCCGGTCCTGCGTCCGGGCGAAATCCTCGAGGCGATTCCGGGGCTCATCATCAGTCAGCATAGCGGCGAAGGTAAGGCCAACCAGTATTATCTGCGCGGCTTCCAACTCGATCATGGTACCGATCTTGCCGCGACGATCGCCGGCATTCCGGTCAATATGCCGACGCATGCGCACGGCGATCCGGCGGTGAACCCGACGCTCGGGGGCAGAGGCGTGAACGATTATCACTTCCATCCGACGCTCTCTCGAATCTTTCGATTGACCTACGCCGTGCCGATCTGATGGAAACCGTGCCGCACCTCTCGCATGCCGGTGATGCCGTAGAAGCCTTCGGCTTGCGTGCCGTCGGGCGTGTGTTCGACGACGCCGCCACCGACGTTCGCAGGAAGATCATCGTGACGTACGCGGTGCTGGGGGCGGCGACCATCGCAGCCTGGTCGATCGCGCTGATGGCGTTCGCGACGCGACCGTTATTGCTCGGAACGGCGCTGCTGGCGTACACGTTCGGGCTGCGGCACGCAGTTGATGCCGATCACATTTCGGCGATCGATAACGTAACGCGTAAGCTGATGCAGGAGGGCAAGCGTCCGATCGGTGTGGGCCTGTTCTTCTCGCTGGGACATTCGACGGTCGTGATTGCGCTCTCGATCGCAATCGCGATCGCGGCGAGCGTCGTCAAAACGAAATTGCCCGGACTCGAAAATATCGGCGGCTTGATCGGCACGTCCGTCTCGGCGCTGTTTCTCTTCGCCATCGCGCTGCTCAACATACTCGTCTTCGCCGAAGTCTACGGGACGTTTCGACGCGTGCGGCGCGGCGAGCCGTACTGCGACCGTACCCTCGATGCGTTCTTGGCGAACCGTGGGCTCATGGGCCGCTTCTTCAAACCGTTGCTGCGTTTGATCGGCAAGAGCTGGCACATGTATCCGCTCGGTGTCCTCTTCGGTCTCGGCTTCGACACGGCGACGGAGGTCGGGCTATTGGGAATTGCGGCGCTCGAAGCCGGCAAAGGGCTGCCGATCTACGACATCTTGATTTTCCCGCTTTTGTTCACGGTCGGGATGTCGCTACTCGACACGACCGACGGGATTCTGATGCTCGGCGCATACGGTTGGGCCTTCGTCAAACCGATGCGCAAGCTGTACTACAACATGAACATCACGCTGGTCTCGGTGCTCGTGGCGCTCGTCGTCGGTTGTATCGAATTGCTCGGCATCGTCAGCAGCCAACTGCATCTCGAAGGCGCGTTTTGGAATCGCGTCGCAGCGCTCGGCGATAATTTCGGCATGATCGGGTTTGCCGTCATCGCGATCTTTGTCGGTTCGTGGGTAATCTCGACAGTCGTCTACCGCTTGCGCGGTTACGACGATATCGACATCGTTATCGCGCCGGGGCCGGCTCCGGGCGCGTAAGGGTCACGCCGTTGGCGGCGAGCCATTTCTCTACGTGGCTGACGTACTCGGGGCCGAACGTGTCCGAGAGGCATGCCCGATACGTCGCGTAGTCGTCCGGCGACGCGGCGCGTGCTTCGAGCGCGTAGCGATGAATGGACATGTAGGCGTCGCGCAGCGCAGGCCACCGTGAATCAATTCGACGAGTAGTTCGCTTGCCGACCGGTGCGGGTGCGCGGACATGCGCGCTTCGAATCAGTCGTCGAGGGCCCGCGGCCCCGTGCAGGTGGGTGTGGTCGCCGGGATGATCGGTTGCGGCCGAATCGCTCATGTCGCTCCGTTCGGCCCGGCGGCAAAGTGCTCCGCCGCGGCGTGCATCGTTTGGCCGCGCGATGGGCACACGGCTTCTAACGCGCGGAATGATGAGGAGTCGTGATGGCAGCCACATCCAAGAAGACGACAGCGAAAAAGTCCAGCACCGCAAAGAAAACGACGGCGAAGAAGTCGACGGGCGGACGCAAATACAGCCCCGCTGCAAGTGAGTCCGTCCGTACCGAAATGGACGAGATGAAGGCCGGGAAGCTGCGCTCGGGCGGTTCGGGTAAAAAGGTGACAAATCCCAAACAGGCGATCGCGATCGGCCTCTCGGAGGCGCGCCGCGCCGGGAAAAAGGGCCCGCCGAATCCGAATCGGCCGAGCGAGAAGAAGAAGGGCTAGGTGCGTTCCTCGACTCTTCTCCGCTTCGCTCCGAGTTGCTGCGGTACGCACTAGAACGCGTAGTCGATGGTGACCGGCGCGTGGTCGGAGAAGCGTTCGTCACGATAGATGCTCGCGGCGCGCACCGCCGGAGCCACGTTCGGGGTGACGAGTTGATAATCGATCCGCCATCCCAAGTTGCGTTCCCATGCGGCTGGAAAGTTCGACCACCACGAGAACTGGCGCGGCTCGGTGTTGACCGTGCGAAATGCGTCGACCCACCCGACGCGGTCGACGACGTCGTCGAACCAGGCCCGCTCTTGCGGCAGAAAGCCCGTCGTGCGTGCGCACGACTTCGGGTCGAAGACGTCGATGTCGCGGTGCGCGATATTATAATCGCCGCAGACGACGAACCGGCGACCCTCGTTTTTCATCTGCGCGAGCAACGCGATAAAGCGATCGAGAAACGCTTCTTTGACCGTCTGCCGCGCCGGGCCGCTCGTTCCGGAGGGAACGTAGAGCGATGCGACCGAGAGATCTCCGAAGTCCATGCGCACGAACCGGCCTTCCCCATCGTACTCTTCGATGCCGAGGCCGCGCGTGATACGATCGGGTGCACGCTTCGCATAGATTGCGACGCCGCTGTAGCCTTTCTTTTGCGCGTCGACGAACGCGGTCGAGAACTCGGGAAGGTCGAGCGCTTCGGGTGGAAGTTGATGTTCTTGCGCCTTGGTTTCTTGCAAGCAGACGACGTCCGGTGCTTGGGCGTTCATCCAGCGAAAGAAGCCTTTGCGCGCGGCCGCGCGGATGCCGTTGAGATTACATGTGATGATGCGGAACACGGAGGGGAGCGTTCCCCATGACGGCGGTGACGATCCCCCACGACCGGCCCGACGTCGCGCTGACATTCGGCGACCGCAGCGTACCGCTGACCAATCTGAACAAGGTTTTTTTTCCGGATGCCGGCTGGCGCAAACGCGACGTGCTGCAATACTACGCCGATGTCGCCGACGTGCTCGTTCCGCATCTGACCGGCCGCGCGATGGTCCTCAAGCGGTATCCGCACGGCATCGCCGGTGAGTTTTTCTATATGAAGCGCACGCCGGCCGGCCATCCGCAGTGGCTGAGGACCTGTGCGATCACACATGGATCGGGCAGCGTGATCGACTTTCCGATCGTTGACGATATCGCGTCGTTGCTGTGGACGGTCAACCTCGGCTGCATCGATCTCAACGAGTGGTACTCGCGCTGCGACGATACCGCGCGACCCGATTATCTGCACTTCGACCTCGATCCGGTGGAGGGAACGCCGTTCGCAACGGTTCGCGAAACCGCGCTGCGCGTGCGCGATGCGCTCGTTGCGCTCAGGATGACGCCGCTGGTGAAAACAACCGGGTCGTCCGGCATGCACGTGTACGTCGCGATCGTACGCGGACCGTTGCAGAAAGCGGTTTGGACCTTCGCCAAGGCGTTCGCTCAGATGCTCGAACACCTCTATCCCACAATTATCACAGCCGAGTATCGCATTGCGCGCCGTCCCGCCGGGCGCGTACTCGTCGACTATAACCAAAACGCGTGGGGCAAGACGCTGGCATCGGTGTACTCGGTGCGCCCCCAGCCGCGGGCGACCGTTTCGACACCGGTCACGTGGAATGAAGTCGAGGACGGCGTCGACATGGATGCGTTTCGTATCGACACTGTCCGCGAACGGCTGGCGCGCGTCGGCGATCTCTGGGCACCGATGGCCGATCGTGCGAACCGCTTTGATCTCGAACCTCTGCTGGTCGCACACGCGACGCGATGATGAGGGTAACGCCGGACCTCGCGCCGATGGAGTTGCGCGCCGTGGCAACGATTCCCGACGGCGAGGGTTGGCAGTACGAGCCGAAATGGGATGGCTTCCGCGCGCTCGCACATCGTGACGGCGGGACGGTCGCAGTGACCTCGAAGAACGGCCAGCCCTTGGCGCGATACTTCCCCGAAGTCGTCGCGGCGCTCGCCGTCATTCCCGCCGATGGGTTCTCGCTTGACGGCGAACTGGTCGTCATGCAGGCGGCCGCGTTATCGTTCGACGCGCTCTCGCAACGCATTCATCCGGCCGCGAGCCGAATCGCCATGTTGGCCCGAACGACGCCCGCATTCTATCTCGCGTTCGACCTGCTTCGCGAAAACGGCGCCGACCGTCTCGACGAACCGCTCGTCGAACGGCGCCGCGCGCTGGAGCGCTTCGCTCGAGCGTTCCGTTCGAGCGACGCGCTTCGCTTGAGCCCGTCGACGACGGATCGCGCGGTGGTCGACGAGTGGTTTGCGCACGTCGGCGGCGCGCTCGACGGTGTCGTCGCAAAGCGCCTCGACCGCGAGTACGCCAGCGGGAAACGCGATGCCGGCGTGAAGATCAAACGGGAACGAACCGCCGACTGTGTCGTCGGCGGATTTCGCTACGCGAGCGGTCCGAACGACCGCGTTGGAAGTCTCCTGCTCGGGCTCTACGACGACGCCGGCCGGCTCGATTACATCGGCTTTTGCAGTTCGTTCGCGGACGCAGAGCGCCCGAAGTTGCTCGAACGTCTCGCCCCCTATGCGGGAGGAACGGGCTTCACCGGAAGTGCGCCGGGCGAGGCGCCGTCCCGTTGGAATCGCAAGCGCGAGCGCGATCGTTCCTATGTCGCGCTTGCGCCGGAACTCGTGCTTGAGATCGGTTTCGATCAAGTGACGAACGGCCGCATCCGCCATGGGACGCGGCCCCGACGTTGGCGCACCGACAAAGATCCGCGATCGTGCACGCACGATCAATTGGCCGTCACCGGAACGGCATTGCCGCTGATCGACGCCTACGACGCGATGTGAGCCCGTTATGGTTGGCGCGCGTGTCGCATCGTGCGTGCGAGCGTCTGGAGCGCTTGGGCTGCGCGTCGCTCGTACCACGCGAAATCTTCGCGGGTCGGAACGATGAGCGCGAGCGGCGGCGTGCCGGTTGCGCGACAAAACACGAAGGCGATAAACACGACGACGACACTGTAGGTGACCGAGGTGGCAACCGCAGCGCCCACGATACCATACGACGGAAAGAGGAGCAGCGAAATTACCGCACACGCGAGCGCCGATGCGCCTTGTGTCAGGGTGAGCAGCAGCGGCCGGTCCAGCCGCACGAGCACGAAGTAGCCCATGAGCATTCGCGCTGCGTAGAGCGCCATTCCCGGGAGCAAGCACATCAGGACAAGTCCGCTTTGCGCGAAGCGCGCGCCGTAAACGACAGTGAGCAGCCACGGTGCAACGAGGGCGACGATGACGGCGAGACCGACCTGAATTGCAAACATGTTCCGCGTGAGCCGCACGACGAGCGCCGACGCTTCGGCGAAGGGTGCGCCCGCGACGCGATCGAGATTCGACCAGCAGATCGGCTGACTCGCGCTCCATAGGAGTTCGCCGGTGGCGACCGAGAGCGTATAGATGCCGAGTTCGCGCGCACCCATGACCGCACTTACCAAGAACACGTCGATCCGCAGGTTGATGAACCCCGCGAGCGAGACGGCTCCATTTTTCAACGCCCAGCGAATCTGTTCCAGTACCGCAGGTCTGATCGCGGGCGCGGGCGCGACGGCGGTTCCTTCATCGAGCCGGCGGCACGCGTAAAAGCCGTAGACCGCGGACGCGATCCAACCGACGATCCACAACGCGAGCGCGGCGTACGGCGTCAGATGCGCGAAGATCAGCAGCGGCGCCAGAATGATGCCGAAGACGACCGTGTTGAACGAGTCTTGCACGATGATCGAGCGCGCGGCGCCCGCGGCGAGCAAGAGGCCATGTGTTCCTTGAACATAGACCGCAAACGGAACGACGAGGGCAGCGCCGATGAGCGGCCGTTGCGATGGGAACAGGATGCCGGCCGCGACGATCAACACGGTCGCCGGCAACGCGAGGACACCAACGGTGCGAAGGAGCGCGGCGTGAACGAGTGCGGCGCTTCGTTTGTCGCGGGCGGACTGTGCGAGGATGGCGGACGTCAACCCGTCCGTCGCAGTAAGCACCAGCGAAAGTCCGACGGCCGCGTACGCGAGAACGCTCTTGCCTCCGGGTCCGAGTGTCCTCGCCTGGACGATACCGACGAGAATTGCGATCGATTGCGTCACGGCGGACGCCATCAGAAAGCCGGTAATACGTCGCAGCATAGCGGTTCACCGATGTTCTCATGGCTCGGGAGCCGGCGCGCGGGCCAACCAAGGCGCTACCGAAGGCCGAATGGCCCAATCGCCCCTGGAGGACTACGCGGCGATGTGAATCTCGATCGCCAGCGTCTCGACGCCGCCGCGCGGAGGTCACCGACCTCGAGGAGCAGCACGCAGTCCGAGCAACGGCTCAGATGGCCGAGACTCGCGTCCAGCGGCTCGCGGTGCTCGGCATGACAATCGGGGCAAAAGAAGCGGTCGTCCATGCACGCATCATGTATCTTGGCAATGCCACCTGTATGGCACTCGCCGGCTACGACGCTCGGGTCAATTGTCGTTAGGAGTTACGACACATAGTATTGTTACGATATGGCAACCACGCGCGAGCGGGAAAATCAGATATTCTCCATTCTCGGCATAGGGCGTCGGCACGGACAAACCTTGGCACCCGGCCTCTCCGTATCATCCGCCGTCCAAATTGGTTTGCCGCTGTCGTCATTCGAGGCCGTGGTCAGCCACGCGCGAGTCTCGAGCGGCGAGCTTTCGGCCGTCATCGCGATCCCGCCGCGTACGCTCCAACGGCGAGCAAAGAAGGAGAACTCCCAACTCAACCGTGAGGAGTCTGACCGGTTAGCGAGAGTCGCGCGCCTCTACGCGTTTGCAAGCGAGGTGCTGGGTTCCGATGACGCCGCGCGCACGTGGATGCTCGCGAAGAATCGATCGCTCGACAATGAACGGCCGTTCGACTTACTCGATACGGAAGGCGATGCCCGCGAGGTGGAAGATGCCCTAGGACGCATCCAGTACGGCGTCATTGCTTAGGTGCGCTGTTTCCGCGTAACGCCAAATCCGGACCCGGCCAAGGCGTTCGATGGAATCGGTGCGTCGACGTATACGGGACGCTGGAATGAGCGCAACGAGCGTGCCGTCTACGTGACGAAGAGCTTGCCGTTGGGCGTGCTTGAAGTGATGCTGCAGAATAGCGTCACGAGTTTAAACGGCTACGGGTTCTATCTCCTCGGAATTCCTATCGACGTTGTGTTATCAACCGTCGACGTTGCGGCGTTGTCAGCAGCGTGGCGCACCGCTCGCGCGGGTCGAGCTGAGTGTCGTGCCATTGGCGAGGGGTGGCGTGGACGCCACGAGAGCGTTGGTCTCATGGTGCCGAGCGCGGTCATTCCAGAAGCGTTTGCTTTCGACGACTACAATATCGTGCTTGACCCGACACACGCCGACTTCGGGCGATTGATGATCGGAGCCCACGTAGCCCTGGACGTCGATGACCGCATTCAATCTATGCTGGCGACGCCTTCAGGACAAGGCACCCGCTATGCATACGAACAGCAGGCCGGGCGCAGCGACGACGGCGGGGGTGTATAGCCGAGAAGCCGTTGTTGTACGCCGTGTTTCAGCGAGTTCAACGCATCGCTCGAGAAGTAGCTTCCAGCGCGCACCACGCCCGAGATCGCGTGCAGGTTACCGACACTTTGGAGCGGGTTCGCGCTCAGCACGACGAGATTCGCATCTTTTCCGACCTCGACCGTGCCCATCGTTGCCTCACGACCGAGAAATTGCGCCCCGTTCAGCGTCGTCATTTGCAGTATCTCGAGCGGGGTGAGACCGGCTTGCCCGAGCAAGTCGAACTCCTGATGGAGGCCGTAGCCTGGTATCACCCATTCGCCGCCGAGGTCGGAGCCGGTCAACATTTTGACTCCGGCCGACTTGAACGGCCGCACCAGCTGAAGCTGGAGTGCGAAGAGTTGCTTGAGCGTGGCTTGTGAAGCCGGCGAGATTTGTTGTTGGAACTGTTGCGCCAAGCTTCGCCAAACGGCGATTTGCGCGGATGAAACGTACTGCAAGTTGGGATCGCTCGAGTAGATGGGATCGGTGGCCAGTTCCATCGTTCGCAGGCGGATCAACGTTGGGATCGTCAGCGTACCGGCCCGAACGAAGTGCCCTGCGAGGTCCTGCATGATGGCATCGCTGTACGTATTGATGACCTGCTGAAAGCGCGCGAATTGCAGCGGAGACGTGAAAACGGTCGGCAGCGTGATTTGGTTCGTGATGAAATTCGGCGGTGGGGGCCCTCCGCTGGGCGGGGCACTCGACGGAATGGTTTGCCGGATTGCCGCTTCTTGCGTAGAGCAACCGATCAAAACTGCATCCTGCGGACCAAGATGTTCGATCGAGCGCATCCCCGCATCAACGGCTTGCCGGACATCGATCGTTGCTGAAAGGTGTCCGATGAGACGCAGGCCCAGTCTCGTGCACTCGTTGAGGGCCGCTTGAAATGGCGCGCCGTCGATGCCGACGACTTTAATGAAATCCGCGCCCTGGCTTTGCTGAAGATCGACTTGGGCGACGGCAGCGGCGGGCGTCCCCGCGTTCGCAACGGTCAGGATGTCTCCGGGCATATCCAGCAATTCGGGCTGTGGGGCGTGCGTCAACGGTCCTTGTTTGCGCGACGCCAGCATAGCGGCTGAGCCCGACATCTGCCGGAAGCCGGTGATCCCGTTCGCCAACATCAGGGTAAGGGCGCCTTGCGGATCGCTCCAATTTAAAGGGTGAGCGTGAAAATCGTTATATCCCGGCACGACGAATCCGCCGGTGGCGACGACCGTTCCGAGACCCGCCAGGCTCCCGTTTCCGGACGGCGCGATCAACGTGATTCTACCGTTCTGCATCGCGACCGTCATATTGCCCGCGAGCGTACCGTCACGTGTGTTGACGACGGTGACGCCCGAAAGAACGCTTCCCGGTCCGCTTGCGGCCGGAGGAGTGGAGCCGGTCGGGTTACCGCTGCAGCTTGCGAGCGCGGCGGTTGTGGCAAGGAACGCATTTCGTTTCATGGATCAGCCTCCGGGAAGCGCCGAGGGCGAGCCGTGGCATTAACTTCCGACTCGCAATAAGCGGATTGACGGTTTATGTCCCCTTCATATTCTATAGATTTTCGACCGTCAAGCTCCGAGCATAGAAATGTCCCGTCTGAGCGAAACGGCCGCGACGCCCAAGTCTTTGAAGCGGTCGTTCTTCATTCTCTTCACGCAGGCCGAGTCGCCGCATGCATTCCATCGGCTCGAAGTGTTTTGGTCGGCTGCCGTGACGCTCGATCTTCGGCTCGCGACGCTCGGCGCGCTCGCGGCGTCGCCGGTGCCGGGCGCGGGAATATTTCTCGCAGACGTCATCGCGAGCCAACAGACGCCCCTCGCGGAGGCAGCGCTGGCGGCACTCGCATCGAGCCGCTTCCCTCGTGACATGCGGGAAAACGTGCAACCGGCGGTTGCCCGGAAGTGGAAACGACACGCTGTGCCGTGCGTTTGCGAAGCACTTTCCGGACTGACGCGACATCCCTCCGGAGGCAGGGCGATCGAAAACGCCCAATGTGCGCAGGAGTCTGCCTGACCGGAGCAAGCCGATCACCGCGCCATACCTCGAGCCGGACCAACCGGCTGCGTCTCCCGACGAGCATCGCCTTGAACGCGTCATTAAAGTAACGCGTGATATTCTGCGTGCGCCCGACCTCGAGTTCGCACTCGAATCGATCGCCCGCGGCGTGGCCGACCTCTTCCACTTCCGCTTCGTGACGATCGTGATCGCCGAAGACGAGGACGACAACCTCTACCGGCGCGTGTTGCACGGCTACGATCCCGCAATCGTGCGCGAACGCAAGAACGAGAAGATCGACCGGAATGCGATTCTCTCGCTGCTCGAGCCGACGTTCGAAGTGGCGGAGAATTGCTTCTACTTGCCCGCCGAAACGGAAGTGCACTGGGAACGCTCGATCTACACGGGCCAGCTGCCGCGCGATGCGGGGCGAACGTCGGCGAACGCGTGGCACGAGCGTGATTCGGTGTGTCTCGTGCTACGCGACGAGGCCGGTCAGATGATCGGCTATATGAGTCCCGACGGCCCCCACGACGGCTGCGTTCCGGATCACGCCGACCTGCACGCGATGGGACTTTTCGTCAACCTCATGGGGCTGGCGCTGGCGAAAGCGCGGGCGCAAACGCGGCTACGGCACGAAGCAACGCACGATGCGCTCACCGGCCTGGCGAATCGCGCGTTCTTTCAAGAGCGGCTCGCTCGGGCGCTCGAACACGCGCGGACGTCGCCCGATCGCGCAAGCGCCGTCTTGTTTTTCGACCTCGACGATTTCAAAGAGATCAACGATACGCTGGGCCACGCGGCCGGCGATCAAATGTTGATCGTCGTTGCCGAACGCTTGGTGCGCGCGGTGCGCGCGTCGGATGTCGTTGGACGAATCGGCGGCGATGAATTCGCCGTGTTACTCAACGACCGCGCCGACGCGGCCGCCGTCGATGCGACGGTGGCGCGCATCCAGGAGACGCTGGTCGCGCCGGCATCGTTCGACGGACGCATCGTCTACATTACGGCGAGCGTCGGTATCGCACTGCTCGAAAGCGCTGACGAGCGGATCGAGGACGTCTTGCGGCGCGCCGACGCCGCGATGTATCACGCGAAGTCGCTCGGTCACGCGCAATACGCGTACTTCGAGCAGTACATGCTCAACGAAACGCACCGGCGTCTCGCACTTTCGAGCGATTTGCGCGCGGCCGTCGAGCGAGAACAGTTCAGCGTCGACTACCAGCCGATCGTGCGCCTCGCCGACGGCGCGATCGCCGGATTCGAGGCCCTGGTCCGCTGGCGCCCCGAAGGGCGCGGCGAAGTCTTTCCGGCTGAATTCGTGCAACTGGCCGAGGAAGTCGGCTTGATCGTGCCGATCGGCCGCTTCGTCATCGAGAACTCGTTGCGCGCGCTTCATACGTGGCAGCGGCAAACCGGTAACCGCAATCTCAAGTTGCACGTCAATCTCTCGGTCGGCGAATTAATGGAGCCGACGTTCGAATCATTCCTCGATGCGCAATTACGCAAGAACGATCTCCAACCGGGCGCGGTCACGATCGAGATGACGGAAAGCTCGGTGATGCGCAGCAACGCGGTCGCGCTCGCGCGGCTCGCGCGTTTGCGCGACGCCGGCATCCCGCTCTGTATTGATGATTTTGGAACCGGGTACTCGTCGCTTCGCTACGTTCGTGAGTTCGCGGTCGACGCGATCAAGATCGATCGTTCGTTCGTCGAGAGTGCCGACGGTTCACTCGGAAGCACCCCGATCGTGCGGATGCTGACGCAACTCGGCGCCGCATACGACTTGGACGTCGTCGCCGAAGGCGTCGAAACGGCGCAGCAGGCGGCGGCTCTCGAGACGCTCGATTGCCGCTACGCGCAAGGCTTTTACTTTTTCCGGCCGATGAGCGCGAGCGCCGTCGCCGCGCTGCTCGAGGAACGCGCAGCCGTCGCCTAGAGCTCGTCGGGCTTGCCCGACGAACGATGACGTGCGGCTTCGGCGAAGCCGAAACGCGACAGATTCACGGAACGTGAATCCACTACGGGACGGCGCGAAGCGCGACGTCCGCAATGCTCGGAATCAGCGAGAAGCGCAGCACGACGCGGGTCCCGCGAGCACCACGTTCGATCTGACAATCATCGCTGAGTCGACGCATCATCGTGACGCCGCGCCCGCTCGGCTCGTCGTCACCTTGCTGCCATGCACCACTATCTTCGACGAACACGGTGCACCCATCTCCCTCGTAGCGCGCGCGGATCGTGAACGATTGGTTCGGGCGCCGTTCGTAGGCGTGTTCGATCGCGTTGGAAACGGCTTCACCGACCGCAAGCAGCGCGTCGTACGTACGTCGCTCGTCGAGCGGCGTGCCGGCAAAGAAGCGACGAAGGGCGCCTCGCGCGAGCGGCGCACTCGAACTTTCCGCCGGCAACCGGACATCGACGTGCGCGAGCGTCGGTTCGGGCGCGACGGTAAGAATCGCTGAGTCGTCGGTGCGTTCGCGTTCACCGAAGATCGCGCGATCGATCGCAACGGCCGGTTTGTTCGGTTTGAGAACGCGTGCTTCGGAGAGGGCCTCTCCAAACGAGCGCGTTCCGCTTTCGCAATCGTCACCGACCGCGACGCAGCCGTCGGTGTAGAGCGCGAGCAGACCGTCGACCGGCAGCGTCGCGGTGTGCTCGGTCGTCACGTGATGCGGCACCGCCCCGAGCGGAATGCTCGTCTCGGCGCCCGGTAGCGCGCCGAACTCGCCGTCGGCCGTCGCGAGTAACGGCGGCGCGTGTCCGGCGCATGCGTAACGGAAGGCCAGCGTTGCCGGATCGATGATGCCGACCAGCGCGGTGACGACCGACGGCGTGTCGCCGCGCAATAACGCGCGGTTCGCGCGACGGAGCGCGTCGCTCGGGCGTGCGCCGTCGATCAACGCGTTGCGAATCGCTTGCCGAACGACGTTCATGCTCGCGACCGCGCCGGCGCCGTGGCCGGACGCATCGCCGATTGCCAGTGCGAGCGTATCATCGTCGAGAAAAAACGCATCGTAGAAGTCGCCGCCGGCTGCGTGTTCCGCGCCGGGCACGTATGATGCAGACAGGCGCAATCCGTCGACGACCGGCATCTCCGCCGGCAACAACGTGCGGATCGGAATCGTCAGCGCAGCCGCGCGCCGCTCCGCAGCGCGTGTCATCGTCGCGGTCTCCGACGCGCGCCGGATCAGGACGCACGCAATGACGGCGCCGCATGCGAACGCGAGCAGCGCCAGCGCGACGATTTCGAATTCCGCTCGAGGAAGTGCGTCCATCGCACGTTCGTCTTGGCCGCCGACGCAGGGCTTTCCCACGTCGGCGGCCGTCCGCTAATGGACCAGAAAGCCGACCAGTAAAAGCGCGACGATGTTGAGCACCTTGATCATCGGATTGATCGCGGGACCCGCGGTATCTTTATACGGATCGCCGACCGTGTCGCCGGTAACGGCCGCGGCGTGCGCGGGCGATCCCTTTCCACCGTAGTGTCCGTCTTCGATATACTTCTTCGCATTGTCCCACGCGCCGCCGCCGCTCGTCATCGAGAGGGCCAGAAACAGCCCGGTGACGATCGAGCCCACGAGTACGCCGCCCATCATCTTTGCGCCGCCGTTGTTCGGCAACACGAAGCCGAGAAGGACCACGATGATCGGCACGCCGATCGGGATGATCGCCGGCAAAATCATCTCGCGCAGCGCGGCTTTCGTGACGATATCGACCGTCGTTCCGTAGTTGGGCTTCTGGGTGCCGTCCATGATGCCGGGCATCTCGCGGAACTGCCGCCGGACTTCCTCGACGACCGCCCCGCCGGCGCGACCGACCGATTCCATCGAAAGCGAGGCAAAGAGATACGGCAGTAAGCCGCCGACGAGCAAACCGCACAGCACGAACGGATCTTGCAGACCGAACGTGATCGGCGTCGTCGAACACGCCAGCGACGATTGCGCTTTGCAGCGGTCGCTGAGTTCTTGTAGGAACGAGGCGAACAGGACGACCGCAGCCAGTCCGGCGGAACCGATCGCATAGCCTTTCGTTACGGCCTTCGTCGTGTTGCCGACCGCGTCGAGCGGATCGGTCACGTTGCGAACGCTCTCCGGCATGTCGGCCATCTCGGCGATACCGCCCGCGTTATCGGTGATCGGTCCGAACGAGTCGATCGCGACGACGATACCCGCCATCGAGAGCATCGACATCACGGCAATGCCGACGCCGTAAAGTCCGGCGAAGCCGTACGATACCAGAATGCCGAGAACGATGACGAGTGCGGGCAGCGCCGTCGCCTGCATCGAGACGGCCAGACCGGCGATGATGTTGGTCGCATGTCCCGTGACGGACGCCGCCGCGATGTTCTTCACCGGCGCGTACGTCGTGCCGGTGTAGATCTCGGTGATGTAGGTGATCAATCCGGTGACGAGCAGACCGACGATCGAGCAGATGAAGATGTCCAGCGCGCTGATCGTTTGGTCGCCGACCGTGATGCCGCCGCCGAATTCCGCTTGCGAGATGAAGAAAAATCCGATCGCCGAGAGAACGCCCGCGATGATCATGCCGCCGTAAAGCGCATTCATGATGCCGCCCTTCTCGACTCGCCCGCGGCCGACGAAGAACGTCCCGACGATCGACGTCACGATCGAGAGCGCCCCGATGACGAGCGGAAACGACGTCGCGCCCGGGACGTTGCCGAGCAGCAGATGCCCGAGCAACATCGCGGCCGTCGTCGTGACGACATAGGTTTCGAAAAGGTCGGCAGCCATGCCGGCGCAGTCGCCGACATTGTCCCCGACGTTGTCGGCGATGACGGCCGGATTGCGCGGATCGTCTTCGGGAATGCCCGCCTCGACTTTCCCGACCAGATCGGCGCCGACGTCGGCAGCCTTGGTGAAAATCCCGCCTCCCAGGCGAGCAAAAACGGAGATCAGCGAGCAGCCGAAGGCGAGGCCGATTAGCGCGGCGATCGACGTTGATTCATCGCCGTTGTTGACGGCGAGCATGATCGCGTAATAGCCGCTGAGCGCGAAGAGCCCGAGGCCGACGACGAGCAAACCGGTGATCGCGCCCCCGCGAAAGGCAAGATTGAGCGCCGGTCCGAGACCGCCGCGCGCGGCTTCCGCCGTGCGCACGTTGGCACGCACCGAGACGAGCATGCCGATGAATCCGGCCGCGCCGGAGAGCAGCGCGCCGATCGCAAAGCCGATGGCAGCCTCCCATCCGAGCGGTGCCGGCGCGATGCCGATAATGATGAAGAGGACGATGGCGACGATACCGACGGTCGTGTACTGACGCTTGAGAAACGCCATGGCGCCCTCTTGAATGGCCGCCGCGATCGCCTGCATCACCTCGTTGCCGGCCGGTTGCCGAAGCACCCACGAGATCAGGTACAGCCCATACAAGATCGCCAGAATACCGGCGCCAAGGCCGAGTTCGATCCCGAGAGTAGCAGACATACGAGTCCTTCACACACATAAAGAAAGGCTCGACAGACGAGCGCTTTGACGTGGCCGCGTTTGGCGCGCTTGCGGCACGGTCCTCTCGGGTGCTTACTGCGAGGGCGCGTGAGGTAGAGGGAACGCGTCGCCAGCGCGCCCAACGAGCGCGCGATGGAAACGACGGAGTTTCTCGTCGTCGGCTGCGGCCCCGCAGGTGCAACGGCGGCGCGCGAAGCGGCTCGCTCGGGCGTCGCGACGGTCGTGCTCGAGCGCGATCCGGTCGTCGGTGCGAAGCGCGTGTGCGCCGCCGGGCTGCGCCCGGGCTTCTGCGAACTCTTCGACGTTCCGCGCTCGATCGTACACTGCGATCCGCCGACGATCACGCTCTCGACCATCGAGAAGACGTATGCGTTTCCCATCGGTCCCGCGCATACGACGACCCGCGAAGAACTCGACGGAACGCTGGCGGCGCTCGCCGCGAACGAAGGCGTGGACATTCGCACGAACATGCTCTTCCGTTCGTTGATCCGCGATCCGGATGGGACGCTCGTCGTCGAGTACGCCGACACGCGGGCCGGGGCGCGCAAGACGATCCGGACGAAGTCGCTCTTTCTCGCGCAAGGCTCGAGTGCGCGGCTCGACGACGTCGATCCGGCCTTTCGTCACGTAGGCTGGCGTGATGGAATCATCACGTGTCTACAGTACCGCGTCTATCTCGACCGTCCGGCGATTCCCGCAACGTATCAAACGCTCGAGATGCACTATTATCGAAGTCCGATTTCCGGCGAGACCATCATCGCGTGGATGTTTCCTAAGCGCGATCATCTGTCGATCGGCCTCGGGATGGGTCCCAAGGTGGATGGGGCGGCGCTGCGCGCGGAACTCGACTGGTTTCTCCCGCGCGTGCAAGCGCGGCTCTTTCCGGGCGCTGCCTACACGATCCGCACCGAAGGTAATCTGCTCTACGGCGGACTCCCACGTCCGGGCATCGCACGCGAACGCGTGATGGTCGGGGGGACGGCCGCCGGTCTCGTGGACGCAACGACGGGTGAAGGTATCCACGAGGCGGCGATGAGCGGACGTTACGCGGCGGCGGCGGTAAGCGCGGCACGCAACGGACGCGATCCCGCACCGGCCTACGACCGCGCAACGAAGGGCGCGTTCTACGGGCGGTTGCGCCATCGATATAAGCTGATGAATTTTCTCGAACGCAAACCGGCACGGTTCGACGTGCTCTTTCGGCAACTCGAACGCGCGCCGCGCTTCGCGCAGTTGTTGCAACACGACCGCAACGATTTCACCTTCGGGCAGTGGGCGTATCTTTACGCGCAGGCGGCGCAGTTCGGCTTGAGCGCGCTGCGCGCATAGTGCCCGTACGTTCCTCTGCGGGTCTCTAGGTGCTGCGCTTCATCGTCGACCGTTTGATCCGGCTCGTCCTAGTGCTCGTCGCGATCACCGTGGTCAGCTTTGCGTTTCTGCACCTCATTCCGGGTGATCCGGTTGCGATTCGGCTCGGCACGCACGCGACGCCGCAGGCGATCGCCGCGCTCAACGCCGAACTCGGGCTCGGCCGGCCCTGGTACGTTCAGCTCGGGGCGTACTTCGTCGCGCTGCTCCACGGCGATCTCGGCACCTCGATCGCCGACGCGCAACCCGTCGCCCAGAAACTCGCGACGTATTTTCCGGCGACGGTCGAGCTCGCCGCGGGAGCGCTTCTGGTCGCGATCGCCGTCGGCGTGCCGGCGGGCGTCCTCGCAGCCGTGCGCCACCGGTCGCTGCTCGATGCGCTGACCACCAGCGCGACGCTGCTCGGCGTGTCGATCCCGGTTTTTTGGCTCGGCTGGATGCTGGTCTACATCTTGGCGCTCGGGCCGTCGCGCTTAGGAATCGATCTCTTCCCGATTTCGGGCCGCATCTCGCTCGCCTACGCGATTCCGGCGCGAACGCATCTGATCGTGATCGACGCCTTGCTGGCCGGCAACGGCCGTGCCGCGCTCGATGCGCTCTGGCATCTGGTCCTTCCGGCGATCACGCTCGGCACGATTCCCCTTGCGATCGTTGCGAAAATCACACGGAGCGGTATGCTCGACGAGTTGCGCAGTGACTACGTGCGGACGGCACGAGCGAAGGGCCTCGACCAGCGGACGATCGTCGTGCGTCACGCGCTGCGCAATGCGCTCGTTCCGATCCTGACCGTCGTCGGATTGCAAACGGGGCTTTTGCTCGGCGGGGCGGTGCTCACCGAGAGTATCTTCGCATGGCCCGGTGTGGGACGGCTCGCCTTCGACGCGATCTCCAACCGCGACATGCCGATGATCAACGGCTGCATTCTGCTTTTCGCGACCGTTTTCGTGGTCGTCAATACGGCCGTCGACGTGCTCTACGCGGTCGTCAACCCGCGCATCCGATACGCCGGCTGAGGCGTTTTCTTACCGTCCGGTCGCGAAACGTTAACCATGTCACGACAAACTTGGACTTCGGGGACGGGGGAACCGCTCGGCTCAACCGAACACCCCCCCATCCGAACAAGCCTCGGAGACCCGTGTGAAAGCACTTCGTGAAACGCGGCGATACGTCGTCGCCGGTGTCGAACTCAGTCGGGAAGAGATCGTCCACAAGTATCTTCATTTGGTGAAGTATGTAGCTGGGCGTATTTCGATCAATCTGCCCCCGAACGTCGAGATCAACGATTTGATCAACGATGGTATTCTCGGTTTGATCGACGCGATCGAAAAGTATGACGATGCGCGCGGGGTCAAATTCGAGACGTACGCGATCACGCGGATCAGCGGCGCAATTCTCGACGCGTTGCGCGCACTCGACTGGGTGCCGCGTGCGGTTCGTCAGCGAGCACGTGAGTTGGAACGTGTGTACCAGGAAGTCGAGATCGAACTCGGCCGCGCCGCAACTGAAGAAGAAGTCGCAACCCGGATGGGCCTCTCGATCAAAGAGCTCGACGTGTTGATGCAAAAGATTCGCGGTACGTCCGTCCTCTCGCTCGAAGAGTTTCTGCCGAATGAACGCGGGTACGAAATCCCGCTCCTTGACACCCTGCGTGACGACGGCAGCGAAGTTTCGGATGCCGTCGAGGCCCGTGAGATCAAGGCGGCCCTCGTTCATGCGGTCGACGACCTGCCGATGCAAGAGCGGACCGTCATCTCGCTCTACTACTTCGAAGGCCTGACGCTCAAAGAAATCAAGGGCGTCCTCAACGTTTCGGAGTCGCGTGTTTCACAAATCCACGCGCAAGCCGTCATCCATTTGCGTACGAAGCTACGAAATCTAACCACCGACCTCGGTTACCGTGAGGGCGATCCAAACGTGAAGCAGAAATATACGCGCAAGCCGCAGCCTGCTTAACCGAGGAGCCCATGGCGATCCGGCCGACCGATATCCAGCTGTCGTACGTACAAGCGGCGCAAAATCCGCCGGCCGCGCAACGCGCCGAAGAAGGTCCGCGGGCTGCGCAGGCAGCGGCGCAAGCGGCGTTCGTCGCGCAGACGTCGGAACGCAACGAATCAATCGCGCAGACCGGTGACGCCCAGGGAAACAGAGTCGGCGACCGCGATGCGGGACGCCGGCCGCAGCAGGAAGGGGGAGAACGCCGGCGAGGCCCGTTCGAAGAAGTCGTGGACGAAGCGGGCGGCTTGGGAGAACCGGCGCATCTGATCGACTTCACGGCATGACCGTCGTTGCAACGAATACGGGCGCCGCTGCGCTTGACGCGGCCATCGCCGCGGAGTTGAACGCGCTCGCCGCGGATGCACAGGCGTTGCAACAGCAGGTTTCCGTCGGCGACGTCGTGACCGCGACGGTGTTGCCGTCGAACGGTCTCGGCGACGTGCTGAACATCTTGGGTTCGCGCGTCGCGGCTTCGCTTCCGCCGACGCTCGTACCGGGCGACGTGATCACCGCTAAAGTCACCGGTTTCAACGGAACGCAAATTTTACTACAGGTACTCTCGAGCACCAGCGGCCCTGTGCCCGCCACGACCGCCGCAAGCCCGGCGGCAGCGCCGCCTTCCGGGCCGACCACAACCGCACCGTCTCCACCGAGCGCAACCGCGCCGTCCTCGGCCTCTGTAGCAGCATCGATCCGTCCGAACGCACCTGCACCATCGCCGGTCGTGCCGGGTCTGGCCCCGGATGAGCCGATCGTCATCCCCGGCCGGCAGTCCTTGATTCCCGGAGCACCCGGCACGACGCTCGTCCCGGCCGCGCTCGGCGGAATCGAAGCTCGGCTCGCGGCCGCACGCGCCGCGTCGGTGACGCTCGCGGCTCCCGTACCGCTCCCCGCGGCATCGCTCCGTTCACCCCCCGCTTTCCCCGGGGCGCCGGCGCCGGTCTCACTGCCTCCGGCGCCGGCCGTGCCGTTGCGAGCTTTCGTGGTTCCCCCGCAAATCGCGTCGCGTTCCGAAGATGTGCCGTCCGTGGGCGCGCGGACCGGCGTCGCCGCGCCCGCGGCGTCGCCGGCCGCGCAAACCATCGGCTCGTTTCTCGATCCGACGGCGTTGGTTCGCGCATTGCGGCTCCCCGTCACGCCCTCGACGATTGCGGCCGCGAAGTTGGCGATCGCGACGCCGGCGCGGCTGCCGGTCGCGCTCGCGACGCTCGAGAACGCGCTGCCGAACGGCAACGACCCGCGCATCGCGACGCTGCGTACCCTCGCGGCGTTCGTCGGAAAGATCGATCCCGGCTCGTCACAGCTGGCCGCGCAAATCGAGGCCTACGTCGACCACGTCGTGAGCGGCAGCGAACCGATCCTCGCCGACCTGTTGAACGCGCACGTCGCCGCCGCTGCGCCGCCGGCAACGGCCACCGCGGCGCCGCCGGCAACGGCCGCCCCGGCGGCCGGCACTGCCCCGAGCGCGGCCGCCGCTGCAGCGGAGCCGGCGCTGCCGGTCGTCGCTCTCGCGCAGATCGCCGAGCGTGCCGCAAATCTCGCCGGCGCGCTCAAAGAGCAGCTGTTCTCGTTGATCGCCGGCGCGCCGGCGGGGCGCGGCGGCGAAGACGCGGTGCCCGCGGCCGCGTCGGCGCTCACAGCGGTCACGTCGGTTCAGCTCCTCGCGGCGCAAGCGGCGACGCCGCAAACGTTCTCGTTCGCAATTCCGATGTGGCTCGGATCGAGCTACGCGCAAGCACAGATCGCGGTCGATCGTGATGCGCCCGATGCGCCCAACGTGCCGCTCGACGGCGACAACTTCCACATCGCGTTCGTCCTGAATACGAAGAATGTAGGCGTCGTCGCGATCGATCTGCAAACCGTCGGCCGCGCGTTTTCGCTCGCGGTCAAGACGGAGAACCTGCGAACCGCGCAACGCTTCGGTGACGAACTCTCGCGCCTGACCGACCGGCTCGAATCGCTCCGGTATCAAGCGAGATCCGTTGAAGCGATTGTCGCGCCGGGTGCCGGCGCTTCCGCCTCGCCGCTCGCGCCGGTCGTCACCGCCGCCGAGACGGGCGCCGGCGAAGCGGCGGCTTCGTTCAATGAGCGCGCGTGAGCAATAACGCGTACTTCAACGCACGCCGGAACGCACCGAACCGCCCGGCTGCGGCGGCGCTGCATTACGATCCGGCCGGCACCGACGCGCCGGAAATCGTCGCAACCGGACGCGGCCTCACGGCCGATGAAATGGTTCGCGTCGCGCGCGAGAATCACGTACCGCTGCACCAGGACGCGGGTTTGGTCGAAGCGCTTGCCAAGCTCGAGATCGGAACGGTGATTCCGCGCGAACTCTATGCGGTCGTCGCCGAAGTTCTCGCCTTCGTGTACGCCGTCGACGCGGAAGCCGCGCAACCGTAGCGAACACGGCCCTGTGCCGTGTCATGGTTCAACAAACTCAAGGATAGCCTCACGCGTTCGCGCGATTCGCTGCTCGGACTCGAGACGATGGCGCTTGCACGGCGTCCGCTGGACGCCGATTTCTGGAACGAGTTCGAAGAGATTCTCATCGGCGCGGATTTCGGCGTGCCGACGACCCAGAAGATCGTTGACGCGCTCAAAGGCGTTGCGAAGCAAGATCGCTACGCGACGAGCGATCAGGTGATCGCGCGCTTCAAACGCGACGTCAAGAACTTCCTGACGCTACCGGAGATGGGGCTCGATCTGGCGCGCAAACCCGCCGTCGTTTTGATCGTCGGGGTGAACGGCAGCGGGAAGACGACGACGATCGGCAAACTCGCGGTCGCGATGCGTCGCAACCGCCGCAAGGTGTTGCTGATCGCGGCCGATACGTTTCGTGCCGCGGCCGCAGAGCAACTCACGATTTGGGCCGAGCGCGCCGGCGTCGAGATCGTGCGGGGCAACGAGGGTTCCGATCCCTCGGCGGTCGTCTTCGACGGGCTGGCGGCGGCAAAAGCGCGCAACGTCGATGTCGTTCTGGTCGATACCGCCGGCCGTTTGCAAACCAAAACAAACCTAATGGAAGAGCTGAAGAAAATGCGCCGTGTGATCGAACGGGAAACGGGCGCGCCGCCGTCGGAGACGCTGCTCATTCTCGACGGCACAACGGGACAGAACGCGCTTTCGCAAGCGAAGCTCTTCAACGAAGCGACGCAACTCACGGGCGTGATCGTAACCAAGCTCGATAGCACGGCGAAGGGCGGCGTGCTCGTCGGTATCGTCGATCAGTTGACGGTGCCGATCAAATATATCGGTCTCGGCGAAGGCGCCGACGCGCTCGCGCCGTTCGACCCCGACGAGTTCACCAAAGCGCTGTTCGAACCCGCGGCCTAAATATGCCTCACATCGTCGACATGCACGCGCACGTCTACCCTCCGGAAGTCGCGAAGGCCGATCCGAATTGGCCCGCGGGCGATTGCCCGATTGAGATCGAGGCGCTTCTGGAAGCGCACGAGCAGGCCGGCATCGCGTTTTCCGTCGTTACGAATCCCGGCCATTACCTAAAATATCTTGACGACGCGCGAGCATTGGACGGGCTCAAGCGCTGGCACGAATACGCTGCCGAGATTCAGGCGCGCTATTCCGATCGGATCGTCTGCTTTGCGAACTCGATTCCCGGCGGCGGCGATGCATTCGATGCGGAATTCGAACGCGCGGTGACGCAGTACGGTCTCAAGGGCTGCTTCATCAACTCGAGCCACCGGGGTCACTACCCGGACGAAGATGCGGCACGTCCGTTCTTCGAGCTGGCCGTGCATCTCGATGTACCGGTCATGATCCACGCCCCGCATTCGAGCTTCGGCGAAGAATGCATGAACATGTATCGCCTCATCTCGAGCGTCGGCCGTCCGGCTGACGAGAGCCTTTCAATCGCGCGCATGATCGTCCGCGGCGTGTTCGAGCGTCTTCCCGAGTTGAAGCTGATCTGCGCGCATGTCGGAGGCGGCATCTGCGAAGTATTGCCGCGCATGGACGTCGCGTACGGCCTGGGCGACTACGCCAACTTCCTCGGTTCGTACGAACCGCTGCTGATCTCGAAAAAGCCCAGCGAGTACGCCAAGCTCCTCTACTTCGATACCGCGTCGTATTTTTCGCCGGTGATCCAGTTGGGCATCGCGACGGTCGGCGTCGAGCACATGCTCTTCGGCTCCGACGCGCCGCCGCTGATTCCAATGCTTCCGCGCATGCAGGGACTCATCGAGGAACTGCACCTTTCGTCAAGCGAAAGAGATGCGATCTTCGCCGGAAACGTTAGCCGGCTGATCGGGCTTGCTGCAGATGTCGCGTAATCCATCTCGTGCGTTCGTGCTTCGCGGCGGAGGGTCGTTCGCGCTTGCGGCGTCGATCTTGCGCCTTGCCGCTCGGCCCGCGCGGGCGCAAACGGCGCCGCTCAAGGTCGGCGCGGGCCTGATCGAACCGCAGGCGCAAGCATACTATGCGCGCAGCGCGGGCTTCTTCAAGCAACACGGGCTCGACGTCGACATTCTCACCTCGCAAAACGGAGCAGCGACGGCGGCGGCCGTCGCGAGCGGGGAGCTCAACGTCGGGGTGAGCAGCGTACTCGGACTCGCGCAAGCACATCAGCACGGACTCCCGTTCGTCATCATCGCCGCGGGCGGCGTTCACGATTCGCGGTATCCGGGCAGCGCGGTCGTCGTCGCGCCCGATTCCAAGCTGACGGGCGCGCGCGACCTCAACGGGAAGACCGTTGCCGTCGCGACCGCAAATGGGCTCGACCAGCTCCTCGTGTCGGTCCTCGTCGAAAAGAACGGCGGCGACCCCGGAACGATCAAATTTACCGAGATCAGACCCGTCCTCATGCTGGATGCGCTGCTCGGCGGCCGCATTGACGCGGCCTGCATGGAAGACCCGGAATGGTCGAACGCCCGCAGCAAGACCCGTTCGCTCGGCGACGGCGAAGATGCAATCGGCAAGCTCTTCGTGGAGACCGCATGGTTCGTCACGCGCGATTGGCTCGCGAAGAATCAAGACACGGCGCGGCGTTTCCGCGACGCCGTCGGTGCCGCCGGAGAATGGGCGATGAGCAATCCCGAAAAAGCCGCAGTAATTCTCCAGCAGGATCTGAAGTTGCAACAGACCCGCGCGAAGGAGCGATTCGCCACCGGCATCAACTTCGCGGACTTCCAAGTGCTGCTCGATGCGGCCGCCATGCACCGGTTCATCCCGGCGACCAACGCCGGCGACCTCGTGTGGAATGGAAAGTGACCCGCGTGCGCTCCGCGCCGTCGCGCGCGATGAGCTCGTGGTTGCAAATCATATCCTCTTCGCACGCGATGTCGTCGACGCGTACGGCCACGTCAGCGTCCGTGATCCCGGCGAGTCCGGCCGTTTTTTTCTCACCTGGGCGCTCGCGCCGGGACTTGCACAGCTCGACGACGTCCTGACGTTCGATCTGAACGGCGATGCGTTGGACGCGCACGACCGCGAGCTGTACAGCGAACGCTTTATTCACGCGGCGATCTACGCGGCGCGACCGGACGTTCACGGCATCGTCCACAGCCACTCACGCTCGATCATCCCGTTCACCGTGACCAACGTGCCGCTTCGACCGATTTGGCACATGAGCGCCTTTCTCGCCGACGGCGTCGCCGCGTTCGATTCGCACGACGTCGCCGGCGACACCGACCTGCTGATCAAAACGCTCGACCTTGGTCGCGCGCTCGCCGATACGCTCGGGACGCGGTGCGTATCACTGCTGCGCGGGCACGGATCGGTTGTCGTCGGACGTAGCGTACGTGAAGCCGTGTATCGCGCGATCTACACCGAAGAAAATGCCATGCTGCAAGCGGAAGCAATGCGGATGGGCGCGGTCAGGTTCTTGAGTCCGGGTGAAGCGGCCCTGATGCAAGGCTACATGAAGCCCGACGTGCGCCGGCCATGGGAATTATGGACGCGGGAAGTTGCGCTCCGCGATGATGCCGCGCGCTCGCGATAAGCGAGGCGGCGGCTCAATCCGCGAGCTCACGTATCGAACACAGGTTCGATTGCCGGACGGAGCGAACGTCGTGATTCAATGACGCGCCCGCCGTTGGATTCGGTGGAAAATGATGCCATGCAGATGGCACAGTGGCGCGATACGGTCGGGAGCGTCCCGAAATCGCACCGGAAACGGAGAATCATGGCCGACGAAAAGCAAGTCGCCCTTACCAACGCGCTCGCGCAGATCGAGCGTCAGTTCGGCAAAGGTTCCATCATGAAAATGGGCGAGATCCAGGAGCGGATGGCGTTCGACGTCATCTCGTCCGGATCGATCGCCCTCGATCTCGCCCTCGGCGTCGGCGGCTTCCCGCGTGGCCGTATCGTCGAAATCTACGGGCCCGAGTCGAGCGGTAAGACCACGCTGGCGCTCCACGTCATCGCCGAAGCCCAAAAGAGCGGCGGAACAGCGGCCTTCATCGATGTCGAACACGCTCTCGATCCGATTTATGCGCAAAATCTCGGCATCGACCTCGACAACCTGCTGGTGTCCCAACCGGATGCCGGCGAACAAGCCCTCGATATCGCCGAGATGCTCGTCCGCTCGAATGCGGTCGACGTGGTCGTCGTCGACTCGGTTGCGGCGCTGGTGACGAAGGCCGAACTCGAGGGCGACATGGGCGACACCCACGTTGGCTTGCAAGCGCGCTTGATGTCGCAAGCGCTCCGTAAGCTGACGTCGGCGATCTCACGCTCGAAGTGTGTGATGATCTTCATTAACCAACTTCGCGAAAAAGTCGGCGTGATGTTCGGCAGTCCGGAAACGACCTCGGGCGGCCGTGCCCTAAAATTTTACGCATCCGTTCGTATCGACATCCGGAAACTCGAGCAGATCAAGGTCGGCACCGATGTGGTCGGCACGCGGACCCGGGCGAAAGTCGTGAAGAATAAGGTTGCGCCCCCATTCCGGCAAGCGGAGTTCGATATCACTTACGGCCGCGGCATCTCGAAGATGGGCTCGATCCTCGACGTCGCGCTCGAACGGAATATCGTCGGCAAGAGCGGTTCGTGGTACACCTACGGCGAGTCGCGCATCGGTCAGGGGCGTGAGAACGCGAAGTCGTTCCTCGAAGAACATTCCGACATGGCGGATGAGATCGAATTCAAGATTCGCGAGGCACTCAAAGCCAGTGTCTCGCCGAACGGGGTTGCGCATCCGGTCGGTGCCATTGTCGCCGACGACGACTAGGACGGCGCGCGTCGCGGCACTCGCGCTACTCGCGCAGCGCCGCCTCACGGAAGCGCAGCTTTGGACGAAATTGCAGGCGCGCGGTTACGAGCACGATGAGATCGCGGGCGCAGTGGCTTCGTGCAAAGCCGACGGGTACATCGACGACCGCCTCTATGCGAGCCTCTACGTCGAGGGTGCACGGAAGGCGGTCGGCGACGCGCGTCTCCGCGCGGATCTGATCCGGCGCGGCATCGATCGCGATGCGGCTGCGGCCGTCGTTCGAGCAGCGCCGGCCGGCGAAGACGCGCGTATTCTCGCCGCCTACGAGAAGATCGCGCGGACGCAGTCCCAGCTCTCGTATCCGGCGATTGCGCGCCGGCTCGAGCGCCTCGGCTTTCCGACCTCGTTGATCTACCGCACGCTGCGCGAACGCGCGAAGGCGGAGATTGGTGACGCGCTACAAGATTTCGATAACGGTGGCGAGATGCCGAGGAGTCGTTCCACGCCCAGCTAAAGGCGCTCCCATGCGGTTTTGGATCGCGCGATTTTGTGTTGTTGTCGGCTTGATCGTCGGAATCGTCGCGCAAAGCGCATCCGCCGTTGAACTCGATTCGATCGCGAAGGCCGCTGCAAACTTCACGAACGGCGATGCGAAGCTGCAGGCGATGTACCGGTCGGCCCTCCTTAATACGAGCCGGCAAGCGACCATCGCGTCCGACGGAACGGCCTACGTGAAGACGGGCGACATCCCGGCGGAATGGTTGCGCGACGCGAGCGCGCAGGTTCGCCCGTACTTGTTCTTCGCGAAATCTGATCCGCAAGTCGCGCAGCTGCTTCGCGAAATGATTGCGCGAATGGGGAAATACCTCCAGATCGATCCGTATGCAAATGCGTTCACCCTCGACTATCGGGTGTGGGAGCAGAAGTTTGAGCTCGACTCGCTTGCCTATCCGATCACGCTGGCATGGACGTATTGGAAGACGACGGGTGACACATCCGTCTTCACCGGCGACCTTTCCCTCGGCTTCGACAAGGCGCTCGAAACGATGGAGCGCGAGCAAGACCACGGGCGCAATTCGACCTACACGGAAAAGGAATTACCGCAAGGCGGCAAGGGTAATCCGGTACAGTACACCGGCATGATCTGGAGCGGCTTCCGGCCGTCCGACGACGCGTGCACGTACAACTATCTTATTCCGTCGGAAATGATGGCGGTCGTCGCGCTCGGCGAACTGCAAGACATCGAACGCGACGTCTACCACAACGTGCTCAAGTCGCAACGCGCCGGAGCGTTGCGCGACGAAGTACAGTTGGGAATCCAGACCTACGGCGTGGTGTTCACGCCGAACTACGGCTACGTCTACGCCTACGAAGTCGATGGACTCAATCACGCAAACCTGATGGATGACGCGAACATCCCGAGTCTGCTCTCCGCGCCGTACATCGGTTACACCAAAGCGAACAGCTTCGTCTACACGAACACGCGGCGCTTCTTGCTTTCGAAAGACAATCCGACGTTCTATTCAGGCAAGCTGGCGCACGGGATCGGTTCGCCGCACACGAACGACGGTTGGGTCTGGCCGCTCGCGATTCTCATGCAAGGATTCACGGCGAATTCGCAGACCGAGCGCAGCGACGTTCTCGCGCAACTGCTCAACTCGGATCCCGGCGATCATCTGTTGCACGAATCGTTTAATCCCGACGATCCGAACAAGTACTCGCGTGTCGATTTTGGCTGGCCGAATGCGCTCTTCAGCGAGTACGTCATGACGACGCTCGGCGGTGCATCACCGTTGCCGGTCGGGTCGACGTCGGACTTAGATTTTCGTGGCGATCAGTAGCCCACTGCTGGCCGCCGTCGAGCCTCGTCGAGCCGGTGCGGTCGATATCGTACTCGGCATCCAATGGGGCGACGAGGGAAAGGGCCGCATCGTCGATTTGCTCGCGCGCGATTACACGATCGTTGCGCGCTTCGGCGGCGGCGACAATGCCGGCCATTCGATCCAGGTGGGCGACCGAAAACTCGCGTTGCGCATCGTGCCGTCCGGTGCGCTCGTCCCGTCGGCGAAGTTGCACATCGGTTCGGGAACCGTTGTCTCGCTTTCGGGGCTGATTGCCGAACTCGACGCGCTCGCCGCAATCGGCGTCGATACGAGGCGCATTACGATCTCCGATCGCGCCCAGATCGTCTTCCCGTACCATGCGCTGCTCGACGCGGCGGCGGAACGCGCGCGCGGCGGCGACGCCATCGGCACGACGGGGCGCGGTATCGGTCCTGCCTACACCGATCGTGCCGCGCGTCTCGGGATCACGTTCGGCGATTTGCTTCATCCCGCGCAATTGGCCGACCGCATCCGGCTTACGATGCTCGCGAAAACGCCGGTACTTGCGACGGCGGGCGACGTTCCGAGCGAGGAAGAGATCGTCGGGGCGGCGCTGCTGGCGGCGGAACGGATCAAGCCGTACATCGTCGACGGCGTTACCTACATCAATGATGCGCTCGAGCGCGGCGACACGGTGCTCGCAGAGGGCGCCCAAGGCACGCTCCTCGACGTTACGTACGGCTCGTATCCGTTCGTCACCAGTTCCTCGACGATCGCGGGCGGCGCGTGCATCGGCCTCGGGATTGGGCCCGGTGCAGTTCGTTCGGTGACGGGTGTTGTCAAGGCATATTGCACGCGGGTCGGAGCGGGACCGTTCCCCTCGGAACTCAGCGGTGAGGCCGGGGAGCGGTTGCGCGAAGCCGGACGCGAATTCGGCGTGGTCACCGGACGCTCGCGGCGATGCGGCTGGTTCGATGCGGTGGCCGCGCGCTACGCGATTCGCGTCAACGGACTCGACCGCCTCATCATCACGAAGCTCGACGTGCTCAGCGGCTTCGGTCCGATCGGCGTCGTGACGAGCTACCGGCATGCCGATGGACGTGCGGCCGGGATCGAGTCGATGGGTGCACCGGGTCTCAGCGTCGACACAACGTTTCTGGACGGCTGGGATGCGGATATCACCGGCGTCCGTTCGGTAGGAAATTTACCGTTAGCAGCCAGGTCCTACGTTGCTTTCATACAAGAGGCATGTCGTGTTCCGGTCACTTTGGTGTCCGTGGGACCCGAGCGGTCGGCCTTCCTACAAGCGTGAGATAGATCGCACGCTTGTCTTGTTAGGCAAGAGACGTAAATCCCGCGCCACGTGGTACCGATAGTATTCGTAGGATCGAGGACTGGGCACGGACGCTCGCAGTTGAAACCTGCCGGAATCGGCGCACACACGACGCTCTCTTGAGCGCTCGCGAAGGTGGCATTTGGATCGTTTAGGCTCGTCGTTCGGCTCGGTCGGCGGAAGACTGCGTGACGTTTGGTCATCGCAGTCTCAACCGAGCCGCCTTGCCGCCGGCGCAATCGCACTCGCCGCCATCATCGCGCTCGGGTTCTTCGGCTTTGCGCGCCTGCGGCCGCCGACCTACGGCGTCCTCTTCGCGAACCTTTCGGCCGACGATGCCAATGCCGTCGTGACGAAGCTCGACGCGCAAAAGATTCCGCACCGGCTCTCGGCCGACGGCACGACGATTTTCGTCCCGGAAGAAAGCATCCCGGAAGAGCGCGTCGCGCTGGCCGGCGAGGGCGTCGTCAAGGGCGGCGGCACGGGTTACGAGTTGTTCGACCGCACGAACCTTGGTATGACCGACACCCAAGAGAAAATCGCGAAAATTCGCGCGACCGAAGGGGAGCTACAGCGAACCATTGCGAGCTTGACGCCGGTCGAGTCTGCGCGCGTGCACATCGCTTCGCCGGACGTCTCGCTCTATTCAACGACTCAGCAGCCGACGACGGCGTCGGTCGCGATCAAGACCAAAGCCGGCATGACGCTCTCGCCGCAGGAAGTCCGCGGCATCACGCAGCTGGTCTCGGGTGCCGTTGAGGGCCTCAAACCCGACAACGTGACGATCGTCAACCAGGATGGCACCGTCCTCGTTCCGTCGGCGTCGGCGACCGGCCCCGACGGCGAGCGCACCGCCGACGCCTTGAAGATGACGCAGGATCAGCTCGCGGCCAAACAGCGCTACGAGGCGAACCTGCAAGAGAATGTGCAGGGGTTGCTTGACGCAGCAATCGGTTCGAAGCGTTCGGCCGTGCGCGTCGCAACCGACATGAATTTCGACGCGGGCCAGACCGACACCGAAACCTACGCACCGAACGGCACGGTCCGGTCATCGCAGACCGAGCGCGAATCGTTTACCGGAACCGGCGGCGCCAAACAGCCGCCGATCGGCGTTCCGGGCACCACGACCAACGTGCCGACCTATCAGGCGCAACAGCAGAATACCGGCAATAGCCGCTACACCAAAGCCAAAACGACCACCAACTTCGAGATTACGAAGTCCGTCGCCAAGCACATCGACGCGCCCGGCAAAGTGACGCGCCTCTCTGTCGCCGTCCTCGTCAACGTGCCGAACCCCGCGGCGTTGCCGCAGACCGCGCCTGGCGCGGCGCAACCGCTCATCGCGGCCGTACCGGTCTATGCGGTTTCCAACGCCGACGTCGCGAAGATTCGCAACGTTGTCGCTGCCGCTGCGGGCATCGATCCAAACCGCGGTGACGTGATCTCGGTCGAAGCGATTCCGTTCGCGCCGCCGCCGGAGCAGCCGGTCCTCGTCGCGACACGAACGATTCTCGGCATCCCGATCACGGCGTTCATCGCCATCGGGGTCGTACTGCTGCTCGTCGGTGCCGGTGCGCTGGCTCTCACGCTGCGCCGCCGCGCGGTCCGTGCGACGACCGTCGACCTCCCGAGCTTCGACTCCGCGCTCGCCGACGAACTGCCGTCGTTCGAAGAGCATCCGATGCTCGAAGGCTCGCCCGTCATCGCCGCACCGATTCGATCTGCGGCCGACCTGACGCGCGAGCAGATGATCGAATACGTCACGACCGTCGCTCAAGAAAATCCGGACAGTCTTGCCAAACTCGTCAAACTCTGGCTCGCGGAATAACGACGCGTGATCACCGATAAACCGATCATCGGCTCCGTTGGATCAGGCGCGGCCCCGGCTTCGCCCAAATATCAGTTTGAGAATCCGGCGGTTCCGGAGATGACGGGGCCCGAGAAGGCCGCTATCCTCATGATCACGCTCGGCTTGGAGATCTCATCGACGATCTTCAAGTTCTTGCGCCAAGACGAAGTCGAAACGATCGTTCTCGAAATCGCAAAGATCTCGACGGTTCCGATCGACAAGCGCGACGCCGTTATCACCGAAGCGTACCAGCGCGCAATCGCCCTCAAGTATATCAACGAGGGCGGCATCGAGTACGCGAAGGAAATTCTCGAGCGCTCGTTCGGCGCCGGTCAAGCCGACGACATGACGAACCGGCTCTTTGCTGCGCTCAAGCACGGCAACCCGCTCGAACTCGTCAAGAAAACCGAACCGGGCCAGCTGCTCGAATTTATCCGCGAAGAACATCCGCAAACCGTCGCGCTCATTCTCGTGTACATGGAGCCCGACAAAGCCGGCGCTGTGCTCTCGCAGCTCGAGCCCGACCTGCAAGCCGACGTCGCGATGCGCATCGCAATCTTGCAGAAGACGGCGCCGGAAGTGCTCGAACAGCTCGACGAACTGCTCGGTCGCCGGCTGCTCGTCAGCGGTGCCGACTTCACGAAGGCCGGCGGCGTCCAGTCACTCGCCGCGCTCATGGGCTTCGTCGATCGCGAGGCGGAGAAAAACATTCTCGACGGGCTGATGAAACGCGATCCGGCGATCGCCGAAGAAGTGAAGAACCTGCTCTTCGTGTTCGAAGACATCATCAATCTCGACGACCGCGCGATCCAGCGCATCCTTAAAGAAGTCGAAGCGAAAGATCTTGCCCTCGCGCTCAAAACCGCGAACGAAGAGCTGTTGCAGCGTGTCTACAAGAACATGTCGACACGCGCCGCATCGACATTGCGCGAAGACATCGAAGTGCTCGGGCCGCAACGCATGCGCGAAGTCGGCAAAGCGCAACAGAACATCGTCGACGTCATCCGCTCGCTCGAGGAGAACGGTCAAATCGTCATCTCGCGCGGCGGCAAAGACGAGAAGCTCGTCTAAATGGGTCGCGTCGTAAAGAACGCTCGCGTCAACACGCAGCGTTATCATATTCAGATTCCGAAGATCGAAACGAACGGCGTTCACCACGACGAAGATTCGAATCTTGCGCCGGTCATCGAGACGCCCGCGTATGAACCGTTTACGATAGCGCCGCCGCCGGTCGACACCGACGAAATCGCACGCCAAGCGCATCAGCTCGTAACGACCGCCGAGGAACGCGCGAAGGCGCTGCTCGAGGACGCCCACGCGCGTGCCGGCACGCTGATTGCCGACGCCGCCGCACGCGCCGACGATCTCATCGAGGCGACCAAGGCGCAGGCGCATAGCGATGGTTACGCAGAGGGAGCGGCGGCTGCCGATCACGAGATGAGTGACATGATGGCGACGATGCGCAATCTCGTCGAGATGGCACGCGTCGAACGGCACAAGCTCATGGAAGATGCGGAGCCCGAACTGGTCCGCCTCTCAATCGGTATCGCCGAGCGCGTATTACATCAGCAGATCGCGCTCGACCGCGGTGTCGTCGTCGAGATGGCGAAGGTCGCCCTTGCACGGCTCGTCGATCGCGAATCGGTTACCGTGCGGGTCAATCCGGGCGACATCGAGCGCATGCGCGAGCACCGCGAAGAGTTTCTCAGCAACGGCGACATCAAAAATTTCCGCGTCATCGAGGATCAGCGCGTCGGCCGCGGCGGTGTGGTCGTCGAAACCGACGGCGGCACGATCGACGCCCGAATCTCGACCCAAATCAACGAGGCGAAGCGCGTCTTGCACATCGAGGACGACGTGATCGTACAGCCGGCCGACGTCCGCGACTCGGATCTGCGCGCCGCTCGCGCGAGCTGAACCGTGATCACTGCCGATCGCTATCTGGCCGACTTGCACGCCGCGGATTTGCTGCGCACCAACGGAAAGGTGCGCCAAGTGATCGGTACCGTGATCGAATCGAACGGTCCGCCGATGTCGATCGGTGAGACGGCATCGATCGTGTACAAACGGTCCATCGACCCCGTGCTGGCAGAAGCCGTCGGCTTCCGCGACTCGAAGGTGCTCCTGATGCCGCTCGGCGGCATCGGCGGTATCGCCGCCGGTTCGGACGTGGTCGCGCTCGGCCATCCATTGCAGATCGGTCTGACCTCGGGACTTCTGGGCCGCGTTCTCGACGGGCTCGGCCGGCCGATCGACGGAAAAGGCCGCATCGCCGACGCGACGCGGGCGGAAATTACCGGAACGCCCCCCAACGCGCTCTTGCGCCGGCGCGTTGACGAACCGCTCGGCATCGGCGTACGTTCGATCGACGGACTGCTCTCGTGCGGGAAGGGCCAGCGCGTCGGCATCTTTTCCGGCAGCGGCGTCGGCAAGTCGACCATCCTGGGCATGATCGCGCGCAACACGAGCGCCGACGTGAACGTGATCGCACTCGTGGGCGAACGCGGCAAAGAAGTGCGCGACTTCATCGAGCGCGATTTGGGCGAGGCCGGGCTCAAGCGATCCGTCGTCGTCGTCGCGACGAGCGATCAGCCCGCACTGGTGCGTATCAAAGCAGCGTATGTCGCGACGCGGATCGCCGAATTCTTTCGCGACGCGGGGCTCGACGTGATGCTGATGATGGACAGCGTCACGCGTTTCGCGATGGCGCAGCGTGAAGTCGGGCTCGCGATCGGCGAACCGACGACGACGCGCGGCTACACACCGTCGGTCTTCGCCCTCTTGCCGAAACTGCTCGAACGCGCGGGCACCTCGGAGGGGGGCACGATCACCGCACTCTACACGGTACTCGTTGACGGCGACGATCTCAACGAGCCGGTCGCTGACGCGGTGCGCTCGATCCTCGACGGCCACATCGTGTTATCGCGTAAGATGGCAGCCGCGAATCTCTATCCGGCGGTCGACGTTCTTGCGAGCGTCAGCCGCGTGATGCCCGACGTCGTGAGCGAGCGGCACTTCAAAGCCGCCTCGAACATTCGCGATCTGATGGCGACGTATCGGGAAGCCGAAGATCTCATCAACATCGGCGCGTACGTCGCCGGTTCGAACCCGCGCGTCGATCTCGCGATCGCACGCTTTGACGCGATCCGGGCTTTTCTCAAGCAAGGTATCTACGAGCGTTCGACGTTCGCCGACGCCGAGTCCGCCGTGACGTTGCTCGGCTGATGGCCCGTTTCGGCTTCCGTCTCGATCCCGTGCTCGAGCACCGCAAGCGTCTCGAAGACGAGCAGCAAGTCGTGATGGCGGCCGCAATGCGGCGCGTCCACGACGCCGAGTGGTTGCGTGCTACGTACGTCGCCCGTCGCGACGAGATGCGCGAGCGCATTCGCAGCGGTCACGCGGCGATGGATTCCGACGAACTGCGTGCGACGTATGCGCACTGCGAATACCTCGACCGGGCGGTCGTCGAGCAAGATCGCGTGATCGCCGACGCGCGCCGGCTAGCCGAGAGCGAGCGCGCGATTCTCCTCGATAAGACCAAGGATAAGAAGATTCTCGAGACGCTCAAAGAGCATCGCCGCGCAACGTTCGAACTCGAAGCTGCGGCGACCGAACAACGGGAGAACGATGAAATGAACGCGCGCCGCTTCGACCGTACCGTCGCCGCCAGGGAGACCCCGTCATGATCGTCACGCGCCAACGGAAGAAAAAGCAGAACTCGCTGCCGATCTTGCTGCCGATCGCGGCGATCGCGATGCTGATCGTCGCGCTGACATGGCCGCCGTCGCGCAACTTCATCACTAACGGTCCGCTCCATCCGGTAGCCGCGTCGGTCAATACATTCTGGTCGACCGTTTCGCGGCCGCTCACGTTCGCCTATCAACAGCAGCAGATCACGGATCGTAACGTCGTTGTGAAAGCGCTCAACGACAAGCTCGAGACCGATCGCAAAGCCGCCGGCGACAAAGACGCGCAGATCGCGACGCTGCAGAAACAGGTGGCCGCGATTCAAAATCAGCCGGAAGCGTCGACTCCTGCGCCGGTCGCGACGATCCCGATCAGCGCGGGCGCGTCGAGCGCGGTGACGGGGACGTCCGGCGTGCCGGCGCCGCTCCCCGCCGGCGAAACGCTCGCGCGCACCGCCAAGCAGTGGTCGGCGATGGATCCGGAGCGGGCGGCCGCACTCGTGCAAAAGTTGCCGGAGTCGTACGACGCGGCGGTCTTCGCACAAATGTCTCCGGACAACGTCGGACCGATCATGGACGCATTACCGCCGGTGTTCGCCGCGAAAATCATCAGCGGCGGGACGCAACCTCAGATTTCGGCGCAAACGGGCCGATAGTCAGAATAAGCCGGCGACGGGCAGTTTTTTGCCGTTCCCGCCGGACGTCCAACATGAGAGGAGGTGAAAAATGAACGTAAACTCTCTCATAGCAGCCCTACTCCCATCAGCTCCCAGTCCAGCCACGGCCGGTTCGGCCGCTGCTTCGACGTCCGCAGACCCCGGCTCGGGTGCGCAATTCAAAGCGCAGTTCGGTCAGGCCGTTGCGGCGTTGACGGCAGTCGTGGCAGCCGCCAACAAACCTGCGGCGAGCTCCGCGTCATCGGCTACGGCCGGCAGCGGCAGCACGTCGACGCAGACCACTGACGCGCTTCAGACGGTTCTTCAAAAGAAGATCAACGATCTGTTGGCATCCGGAGCATCGGTTTCGGATATCGTCGCGCAACTCGCTGCGGCGCTCGCGAACGCGTTCGCGGGACAATTCGGCGGCTCGCCGGCGGCGATCCAGACGCAACTGCAAACGGCGTTCGCGTCGGCGCTCTCCCCACCCGGGACCGGACCGCCGGCATCAACGGCCGATCTTGCATCGACCCTCGCGCAACGGTTTCGGCAGATCGCCGACCTCGCAGCGGGGGTGATCGGTGAGACGGGGCAATCGAATCGACTATTCGCAGGAAGTTTCTCGGACGCGGTTTCCACCGCGGGAGGACAACCGGCCCCCGGTTCAACCAACGGCACGACGGCCGATTCGATCGCAAGCAATGCCAACGCATTTCTTGCGGACCTCACCGCACTACCAGGCGACGGCAAAACCGTCGCATCGACCGCTCCCGCAGCCGGCACGAACGGGGATACCCTGCTCGGCCGTATTCTCGCGCGCGCGGCGCAGGCGTCGCAAGGCGCTCCGGCCCCAACCCCATCCGGTCCCGCCGGTGCGGCTTCGGCCGCGACGCCGGACGGAAAGGCGGCGTCGGCCGCCGCTCTCGTCGACCGCGCGATCGCCGCAGCGACGGCATTGCTCGGTCAACCGGTCGCGGCTGTCCCGACGTCCACCGCCGCGACACCGGCACCAGCCCCAACTTCCGCGACCGTCGCGGCGGCGGCCGTTCCGGCCGATTTCCTCGCGACCTCGACACCGAGCGCGCTCGCCACGGCGAGTTCGACCGCTGCGAGCGCAACGGCCGCACCTCCCCCCAGCACCGAAATCGCCGCCTTCGTGAAATCGTTCACCGATGCGCTTGCCGCGACGAGCAGCAGCGCGCCGTCGACGACGACCGACAAAGCGTCGACCGACGGGCCGCCGGGAACGGCTCTTCCGACCACGATCGCATCGGCCCAAGCTCCGACCGTCGGCGCCTTCGCGCCGGTCGCGCCGGCGCTACGGATCGACTCGGTCGATTCGAATCCGTCACCGGCGGTGCTGCCGCAGCATGCGGCGGCGACTGATGCGAATTCGGTGATCGAACAGATCCTCAGCGGCGCGTTTCTCAACACGGTCGGACCGACGTCAACCGTCCGGCTGAGACTCATTCCGGAGTCACTCGGTGACGTCAGCGTGAAGCTCGCTATCAACGGCTCGTCCGTTGCTGCGCAAGTGATCGCACAGACCCCGGCAGCGCATGACGCGCTCGTCGCGGGCCAGTCCCAACTCACGCGCGCGCTCGCCGATGCCGGCTTGAAGCTCACCAGCTTCAACGTCAGCCTCGCCGGCGGGTTCGCGAGTTTCCAACAGCAGCAACAACCATCGGCGCAACAGCAGGCCTTCTCGGGCCGGCACTTGCTCATCGGCGATGTCGATACGACCGACACCGATGAAACTTCGCTGTTGGCGGTCCCCAGTTTCGCTCCGCCGTCATCGACGGCAAGCGGTTGGGGCGCATTCAACTACCTGGTCTAACTCATTGGTCGAAGGAGACCATCTTATGGCGGGGATACCCCCAACTTCCGGATCGACGGCCTCAAATCTGCCGATCTACAAACTCATCAACAACGGCACGAGCGGCAGCTCGTCGACGTCCGCATCGTCGTCCACGACGAGCGATGCGAACATCACGAGTCAACTCGGGCCCAGTGCGTTCTTGCAACTGCTGACGACGCAGCTCTCGAACCAAGACCCGCTCAATCCGGTCGATGATACACAGTCGGTTTCGCAACTCGCACAATTCTCCGCGTTGCAGGCCAGCGACAACCTTCAAGCATCGTTCGCGAATTTCCAATCGAACTTCGCGGTACTGCAATCGTCGACGCTCATCGGAAAAACCGTCGCCGTCAACACGACCGACACCAGCGGCAACTCGTCAACCCTCGCCGGCACCGTTCAAGCCATCCAAGTCATCAAGGGCGTACCGTCGTTCACGCTGCTCAACCCCGCGACCAATGCGGCCTACGCGGACAGCAACGGGAACCCGTTAACCTTCCCGACAGGCTCGATCACCGGCATCGGCGGCACGAAAAGCGCGTCCGCTACCGGCGGCTAGCACATGGATTCCAACGTCGACGGCATTCAAATCCCGCCGTCGGTCGCACCCGTACGACCGCAAGGAACACCCGTTCAAATCCCGCCCACCATCGGGCCGGGGTTTCGCGATGTCTTGCGCGAGGCGGTCGCTCCAACCGGTCAACCGCTCAAATTTTCCGCGCACGCGATGCAACGACTCCAGTCCCGGAACATCCAGCTTTCGCCGGATGATGTCTCCCGCATGAATCAGATGGCCGACAAAGCCGCCGCCAAAGGCGCGAAGCAGTCACTCTTCATGATGGGAGATACCGCGATGGTCGTCAGCATCAAAAACCGCGTGGTCATCACGGCGGTCGATTCCGATTCGATGAAAGAGAACGTATTCACCAACATCGACTCGGCGGCGATTATTAAGTAGAACGGCGCTGCGGCGCCCGCAACGAACCTTTTTTACTCAAGAAGCGGACCGAACGGATTCGGGGCTTCTAGCAAGGCCGATCGAAAGACGCCTTGCGACACTCTGATGAAAGTTACGAATGGCATTCGATTCGTTGTTCATCGGCGTCACTGGTTTAACGTCATATCAAAACCAGATCGACGTCATTTCGAACAACATCGCGAACGTCGGCACCGTTGGCTATAAAGGCCAAAACGTCACGTTCCAAGATCTCTTGTACCAGACCCAGGGCTTTCCGTCCGCACCGTCTCAGACGCGCGGCGGCATCAATGCCCAACAGGTCGGCGACGGCGTGAAGATCGGCACGATCGACACGGACTTCTCGCAGGGCGGCCTGCAAACGACGGGCATCAATACCAATCTCGCGATCAACGGCGACGGCTTCTTCACGCTCAGCAACATCGACGGAAGCAGCTCACCGACGTACACGCGCGACGGTAATTTCTCGCTCAACGAACAGGGCTATTTGTACGATCCTGCGAGCGGCAAGGCCGTGCTCGGCTACCCCGTGCAAAAAGACGGAACGATCTCGCAAGTCGCGCCGCCGCAGGCGATTCAGGTTCCGTTCGGTCTCAAAGAAGCAGCCGTCGGCACCGGCTTCGGCGCAAAAACCGGTCCGACCGGCGATAACGTCTTCGATCTTTCGCTGGGGGGCAACCTCAACCAGACCGATTACATCACGGCCGTCTCGAGTGCCGGTGGTTCCGTCTCGTCGACGACGATCACGACGACGATCTATGATTCACTCGGCGGAGCGCATCAAGTCCAGATCACCTACCAGCCGGCGACGTTCAACGCAAACAACGGCGCGACGCTCAGCGGTACGGTCCCGAACGCGGCGGGCGCTTTGGTCACGGCCGCAACGGAATGGAAATACACGGTCAGCTCGACCGACGGCTCCGTTCTGGCTGCAACCGCAAGCAGCGGGTTTATCTGGTTCGATCAAAACGGTCAATTCATCAATACCTCGAGCGTCGGTACCGGCGCGGTCCCCGGAACGATACCGCCCGCGACGGACTTCCACCAGGCCGGGACCGCTCCGAGCGGCGATGCCGCGAATCAAGCCGGTAACTTGCTGGCGGTGAACCAATGGGGAGCGCCGACAGGCGCGAATAACGCAACCACGGTTCCATCAACGGCTGCGCCGGGGATCATCGGCCTCGACTTCTCGAACGTCAATAGCCTTGCGACGGCGTCGACGGCGAACACCGTCTCGCAGAACGGGTACACGACCGGCATTCTCTCGAACATCTCGATCGGTCAGGACGGTACCATCACGGGCGCCTTCACGAACGGGCAATCGACGACGCTCGGGCGGCTGGCGATCGCGACGTTCCAGAACGAATCCGGTCTCATCCGCCTCGGCGGCAACCAGTTCCAAGCGTCGCCCAACACCGGCGTCGCGCAGTACGGGTTCGCCGGCAACGGGCGCCTCGGCACGATCGATGCCGGCGCGCTCGAACAATCGAACGTCTCGATCGCGAGTGAATTCACGAAGATGATTCTCGCGCAGCGGTCGTTCGAAGCAAACGCCAAGAGCATCACGACTGCGGACCAAAACCTGCAGACCGTGATTCAGCTCAAGCAGTAGACCTCGGTTGAAGAGCGGGATCTCGTTGTGCATGATCGTGCGCAACGAGGAACGCTTCATCGGCGACGCCCTCACCTCAGTGCAGGGCGTCGTCGACGAGATCTGCATGGTGGATACCGGTTCGACCGACCGAACTGTCGCGATCGCCGAATCGTTCGGCGCGCGGATCGATCGGGTCGCATGGCGCGACGACTTCGCGTTCGCGCGCAACGCGTCGCTCGCAATGGCGGCGCACCCCTGGATTTTGGTGCTCGACGCCGACGAACGGCTCGCACCGGCCTCGCGCGACGAACTGCGCGCACTCGCCGAACAACCTCCGGACGGCCGTGGCCGTTGGATTTGGTGCCGGAATTTACACGATGCGGCACGCGAGATTTCCGCCTCGACGAACGCGATCGTCCGCATCTTTCCGAACGATCCGGCGATCCGGTTCCGCGGACGGCTCCACGAATTCGTCGCGCGGGCAAACGAAGCAACGAGCTTGGCGGCGGAACGCTCGTCGATCGAAATCTTGCATTACGGTTACCAGCCGTCGATCATGACCGAACGCAAGAAGGGCGAACGCAACCTGCGGCTGAGTAAGGCCGCGCTCGACGGCGATGCCGACGATCCGGCGCTGGTCTACAACTATGCGATGTCCGCATCGCTCGCGAACGAACGCGAGATCGCGCGCGCGCAACTCGAGCGCGTTATCGAACTCACCGACGGCACACCCCGCGGGTTCCGCCCGCAGGCGTTCAACGTGCTCTCCGGCATGTATCTCGAAGACGGCCGTTTCGACGACGCTCTGCACGCTGCGGACCGCTGCGCCGCACTCGTGCCGACGCTGCCGGACGCGCACTTCGCGCGTGGACGCGCGCTCGCCGCGCTCGGCCGCCGGCACGAAGCGCGCGACGCGTTCGGCGCTGCGATCGCGCACGGTCAGCGCCCCGGCGATCACTTCATCGTCGAAGACGAAATCGCGAAGTGGAAGGCCCACAACGAGCTCGCGGGGACGCTCGTTGCGGAGAAACGCTTCGGCGAAGCGCGCCGCTGGCTCGAACTCGCGCTGCAGAACCGTCCGGCGGAACGAACGATGATCCTCAATCGGGCGCGCTGCTGCGAGGGCATGGGCGATCTGGCCGAAGCGCTTTCCGGCTTCCGCGCCGCGTTCGACGGCTTTCGCGACGAAGAGGCCGCGATCGAGTACGTGAACTTCGTCTTTCGCCACGGGTCGCCGGAGGTGTGTCTCGTCGCCGTCGAGGCGGTGCTGCCGGCGGTCAGCGACGACTACCGTTGCGTGTTCCTCGCGTCGACTGCCGCGATGTTGTTGCGCGCCGGCCGGCGCGAGGCCGCGCGCGACGTGCTCGCGCGTGTGCTCGCGGTTCGTCCCGACCGTCCGGCGGCCGTGCGGATCGTCGGCGCGCTTGCCGATCATTATCGAATCCCGGAACTACGCGATCTGCTCGAGGGCGCCGAATTTGCCGTGAGCATCCAAGGAGGCTCCGCATGATCGCATTACGGCGACTCAACAACCAGTCCATCATGGTCAACGCCGACCTGATCGAAAGCCTCGAATCGACGCCCGATACCGTCGTCACGTTGACGTCCGGCAATAAGCTGATCGTGCGCGATACGATGGAAGAGATTCAGGCCAAAATCATCGATTATCAGCGTCGCGTCCAAGGTCCAAAAGAGGTCCCGCCTTCTCAGTAATGTAGCGCGCGTCTTCGGCCGATATACGGTGAGTAACGCGTCTGCCGTTTGTGGAAAGGCCGTCCTTTGGATTTAGCGACCGTCATCGGTCTGGTGCTCGCCATTCTGTCGATCGCCATTTCGGCGTTCATCGGAAAGGTCGACGTCTCCATCCTCTTCACGCGGTATGAGGCGTTCCTTTTGGTGTTCGGCGGCACGTTTGCCGCAACGATGATCTCGTTCCCGATGAAGACCTTTTTGCGCGGACTTCGGACCGGGTTTGCGATGGCTTTCACCGAGCCGCAATACCACGAACACGAAGTGATCGCGAACCTGGTGACGTTTGCCGAAAAGGCCCGTCGCGAAGGCCTTCTCGCGCTCGAGAACGAGGCCGCGGAACTGGACGACGAGTTCATGCGGAAGGGCATTCAACTCGTCATCGACGGGCGCGATACGGATATCATTCGCAAGATTTTGGAAACCGAAGTGCTCTTCGTTCAGGAGCGCAACGCCAAGGCGGAAGCGGTCCTGATGACGATGGGCGGATTCTCGCCGACGCTCGGAATCATCGGTACCGTGCTCGGCCTGATCGCGATGCTCAAGGGGCTCGGCGCCGCGACCGGCGGCGGGAACGTTGCCGGCGACCTCGGTCTCGCGACGGCGCAGGCGTTCGTCGCGACGTTCTTCGGCATTTCGCTCGCGAATTTGCTGTGGCTGCCGCTGGGCGCGAAGGTCAAAGAGCGCAACGGCCAGCTTTTGATGGTCCGCGAGATCATGATCGAAGGCATTCTCTCGATTCAGGCCGGCGACAATCCGCGGCTGCTCGAAGAGAAGCTGCACGCGTTCCTAGATCCGGCCGAACGTGAGACGGACGTCGAAGAAGGCGGAACGGTCGGCGAACCTTCGTTGGCAGGTACGTAATCTTGTCGCTGCGAGGAAAACGGGGCGGGGAGGCACAGCTCGAGGGAGCCGGCATGATGCGCTGGCTGCTAACCTATGCGGACATGATCACGCTGCTCCTCGCGCTCTTCATCATCTTGTTTTCGATCTCGACGATCAACAAGGTGAAACTGCAGCGCCTCGTTCACGATCTCGGCGGCGGGTTCAACAGTCAAGACGCGATCAACAACCCGCCGAACGGTCAGACGACCTCGGCGACCAAAGACGACCTCCAGGCGATGCAGGCGCAGCTCGAGTCGTACATCAGCCAGAACAAAATTCAGAAGCAAGTGCAAACGAAGATCACGAAAGACGGCAAGAAGCGCGAACTGGTGATTTCACTGCTCTCCGATAAGCCGGTGTACGACAGCGGTTCGGCCGATTTGCACGACGAGACAAAAAAAGTTCTCGATCAAGTCAACAAGCAGTTGCGCGGACGCCAAAACGAAGTGCGCGTCGAAGGCAATACCGACAACGTGCCGATTTCAAACGGCCAATTCCCGAGTAATTGGGAGCTCTCGTCCGCGCGTGCGACGGGTGTCGCGCGCTACCTGGTCGAGAGCGACGGGCTGACCGCGAAGCGCATCTCAGCCCTCGGTTACGGCGAGTACCGGCCGCGTTTCGCGAATGATACGGACGAACATCGTGCCGGGAATCGGCGCGTCGACGTCGTGATCCTCGATACCGACGCCGCAACCGATGCCCAAGAGGCTGTGGCGACCGACGCCTCGGCCGGAGGCTCCTAATGCCCCCTCTCGCAAATGCCGATGCAGTCGCGCGGCGCTTTTCCACCGTCGCTGCCTCGCTCATCGCTCAAAGGGCGCTGCCCTTCAGCGCTCTTCGCTCCTTGCGACGACGAAAAATCGCTCTCGCTTGGTGTATCGCCACTTGCGAGACGGGGCACTAGCAACGTGTCCATGCTCTCGCAAGAAGAGATCGACGCGCTCGTCAATCAACTCTCGTCGTCCGATTCCGAACCGTCGTCGCTCGAAGGGCGGAAGATCAAATCGTTCGACTTCCGCTTCAATAAGCGTCTCGAGAAATTCCAGTCCAATCAGCTCCAGACACTGCGGACGCTGCACGACAACTTCACGCGCTTGCTCAACAACTCGCTTTCGGTGTATCTGCGTACGCGCGTTGAGGCGACGATCGTCTCGATCGAGCAGATTTCGTACGGCGACTTCATCGCCTCGATCGGCATTCCGTCGATTCTCTCGATCTTCTCGATGGATCCGCTGGCGGGTTCGGGGATCGTACAAGTCGATCTAAATCTCGCGTTCTCGATCCTCGATCGCCTGCTCGGCGGCCCCGGCTGGTATCCGACGAAGCTGCGCGATCTCTCCGACATCGAACGTACCCTGATGCAGCGCTTCATGGCGCGCATGCTCAACAGCTATCGCGAAGCGTGGAACTATCTGTTGACGCTCTCGCTGAAGATCGAAGCGCTCGACTCGAATCCGCAATTCATACCGCGCATCATTCCGCTGGATCAGATCGTCGCGTTCGTGTCGTGCGAACTCAAGATCGGTGACATCGCCGGCGTGATGAACTTCGCACTTCCCTATTCGGTCTTGCAGTCGATCGGCACGCAACTCGCGGATTACCAGTGGTCACCGTCGGTCGTCGCGGGCCGCGGCATGACCGAAGAAGATATCTTGCAGTTGGCTCGCAACGTGGAACGCGCGGGCGTCAATATGGAAGTCGAGTTGGGCCGGACGATCGTGTCATTACGCGATCTTGTCACACTGCAGGTGGGTGACGTCGTGTTGTTCGACAAACCCGTACATGAACCGTTGATGATGTCTGTGAACGAACGTGAAAAATTTCACGTGTATCCGGGCGTTAACAGAGATCGTGTCGCCGTGCAGATCGTGGCGATCGTTGTGGACGAGGAGTAGTTTGGTGCAGAAAGAGACGTTGCAGCCGCTGGCCGACGAGATGTTCGCCGCTGCGACCGGAGCGTTCTCGACATTGGCCGGCATTACGGCGAGCGCGGGCGCCGGTCTGATGGAAACGGTCGACGGATCGATTCTCGTCGAAGCGGAGGTCGTCTCGACCGTGACGCGCGTTCCGGCGAGCGGCGTCGCGTTCGTGACACGTTTCGTGAAGGCCGACATCGGACGCGTGGTCGAGATGATGCTCGGCACGCCGGGCGGCGGCGGCGAAATGGATGCGATGCAGCTTTCGATCGTCGCCGAGACGGTCGCCCAGATCGCAACCGCAATGGGTGAGGCGCTCGCGACCCACACCGGTACGTCGAGCGACGGCGTGCAGTCCGAAGTCGTCGGCGACGCGGCCGGTTTCCCGGTTCCGCCGTTTACAACGGCTGCCGCTCCGATCACTGTCGGCGACGGTCTCGACACCAAGATCACGCTGTACTTCGACGGTCTCGCGCTCTCGAAGATGGAGCTGAAACCTGCTCCCGCTGCGGCGGCCCCAGGCTTCGTTGCGCCGCCGGGCGCGCCGGCCGCGAGCGCTGCGATGGCCGCTGCTGCAGCTGCCGCCGCCGCCGCCGCAGCGGCACCGCCGGGGCCGTCTTCGATGCCGCCGAGCCGTCAGCGCGTGCAGCCCGAGGGCCAAGCCGCGCAGTTTACGCCCATGCAGCCGACGCAAATTCGCCCGGCCGCGCCCGGACAGTCGAACCTCGACCTCGTTCACGACGTCCCGCTCGAGATTTCGGCTGTTCTCGGTCAAACGGAGCTCTCGCTCCGTGAAGTCGTCGCGATGCAGCCCGGCAGCGTCTTCGAACTCGATAAACTCTCCACTGAGCCGATCGATCTCTACGTGAACAACATTCTGATCGCGCGCGGCGAAGTGGTCGTCGTCGACGACAAATTCGCGGTGAAGATCAGCGAGCTCAACCCCGTCGTCGATCGCGTCTGACTCTTCGCTTCGAGCGACGATGTTCGGCGCGAAGGTTTACTGATGAATCTCGCGTTCTTCTTCCAAGTCGTGTGGGCGTTCGCGCTTGTCGCGCTGCTCCTCGTCGGCATGACATACGTCGCGCGCGCCGTGCAGCGTGGACGCATCGTCACCGGCGCCGGACGGCGTCTGGTGTCGACGGTCGAGTCGGCGATTCTCGCGCCGAACGTCACCGTCCACGTCGTGAAGGTTGCGGCCAAATACTATCTGGTCGGCGGCGGAACCGCGGGAGTTTCGCTCTTGGCGGAACTCGCCTCCGATGACGTCGAGCCGTACATCGATTCGCAGCGCGCGGCGCTCGTCGAGCAACGCGAGAGCCTGATGCGGCCGTTCGCGCGCTTCAGGAAATCGTGAAACGCCGGTCTCTCGTCTGGCTGATTGCCGGGCTTGCAGGGTGCGCTGCGCTCTGCGTCGTCGCCTTGCCGGCGCTCGCCCAAACGATTCCGGGTCCGACGAGTCCGACGATCCCGATTCCGCGGGTCAATATCGGCGTCAGTCCGGCGACGAAGCCGGCCGACGTCGCGCTCTCACTGCAGATATTATTGCTGCTCACGGTGCTCACGCTCGCGCCGACGTTGCTCGTCCTCGTGACGTCGTTCACGCGCATCGTCGTCGTGCTCTCGTTCGTCCGAACGGCGCTCGGGACGCAATCCAATCCGCCGACGCAAGTCCTGGTCGGGCTCGCGCTCTTCCTGACGTTCTTCGTGATGAATCCGGTGATCACCGACATCAACAAGAACGCGCTTCAGCCGTATCTCGGCAATAAGATTTCGCAGGCCGTCGCGCTCGACCGCGCGCAAAAACCGCTACGGGGCTTCATGTTCCGGCAGACGCGTGAGAAAGACATCGCGCTCTTCTATCATATGTCGAACGAACCGCGACCGGCGAAACAGGACGACGTTCCGACGTACCTGCTCATTCCGGCGTTCGTGATCAGCGAACTGAAGACGGCGTTCGAAATCGGCTTTGCGATTTATATTCCGTTCATCGTGATCGACATGGTCGTCGCATCGGTGCTGCTCTCGATGGGCATGATGATGATCCCACCGGTGCTGATCTCGCTGCCGTTCAAAATCCTGATCTTCCTCCTCGTCGACGGTTGGAATCTCACGATCAGCGCCCTCTTCGCGAGCTTCAAGTGACGTACGCGACGGCGCTTTCGCTGGGGCGCGAAGCGATCGTGGTCGCGTTGCTCGTGTGCGGGCCGGCGCTGCTGCTCGGGCTCTTGACCGGCTTGATCATTTCGATCTTCCAGGCGGTGACCCAGATCCAAGAACCAACGCTGACGTTTATTCCGAAGATCGTGATCGTCGCGCTCTCGATCTTGCTCTTCGGTCCGTTCATGCTCGCGCTGCTGACGGATTTCATGCAACGTGTCTTCGACGGGTTGCCGACAATGATCAAGTGAGCAGTCCCGTCGATCTCTTCGGGCTGACGCAGGGCCAGTTCGAGACGTTTTTGCTCGTCCTCGTACGCGTCTCGACGATCTTGCTGATGCTGCCGATCATCTCGGCGGCGCAAGTGCCGATGCCGGTTCGTTTTGGACTCGGGCTCCTCATTGCGTTCATTCTTTGGCGCGTCGTCCCGCCGATTGCACCGCTCGGCGGCCTCGGACCGTTGACTGCGGCGATCGTCTCGCAGGTAGCGATCGGCGTCGTGTTCGGGTTCATCTCCTATCTTGCGTTCACCGGGCTGCAATTCGCCGGCGAACTGCTCGACATCGAAGTCGGCTTCTCGATCGTCAACGTCATCAACCCACTCACCAGTCAGAACGTCAGCGTCCTCGGCGAGTTTGAACTCGCGCTCGCATCCCTGATTTTTCTCATCGGCGACGGTCATCATTTTCTCTTCGAAGGCCTGGCCGGCTCGTTCAACCTCGTTCCGCTCCCGTTTGCCGCGATCCAACCCGGACTCGCGACCGACGTCGTCGGCTTTTTCAGCCATTCGCTCTTCATCGTCTTTCAGATCGCTGCGCCGGTCGGCATCGCGCTCTTCATCGTGAACGTGGGTCTGGCGCTCATGGCGCGTGTTGCGCCGCAGCTCAACGTGTTCGCCGTGGGGTTTCCGTTCCAGATTCTCGTCGGGTTGGGCATGATCGTCATTTCGCTGCCGTTGCTCGTGCGCGTGATGCCCAACGTGTATGCAGAAGCGCCGCGCCAGCTCGACGCGGTGTTGCGTATGATGCGAGCACCCGGCTAGTGAGCGGGCGTTAGTATGCCGCGTCCGGAACAAACCGAACAAGCTACCCCGAAACGTCAGGGAGAAGCGCGTAGCCGCGGGCAAGTTCCGCGGTCGCCCGACGTCGGCGGCGCCGCGATCTTTCTTGCGATCATCATCGCGCTCCATCTGACGTTCATGCAGACGTTCGCGCTCGGCGCGCACTCGTTTGCCGTGGCGCTCGAGAACGCAACCGGCCGGACACCGGTCACGATTCATTCGGCGTGGGGACTCTTCGCGCGCGCGACCAATTCGTACATCGCACTGCTGCTCGTCGCGTTCGGATCGGCCGTCGCCATCGCCATCGTCGCCAACATCCTGCAGTTCGGTTTTTTGTGGGCGCCCAAGAAGTTGCGCCCGAAGTTCGGCGTTCTCAACCCGCTCCCGGGGCTGAAGCGCATCTTCTTTTCGCCGCAAACGCTGGCACAACTCGCGAAGCAGTTGATCAAGCTGAGCATCGTGATCGTGATCATCTTCATGCAGATCCACGACAAGGTGCCGCTCTTCATCTCACTTTCGGCCGCTTCTCCGCTCGACATCATCTTGACGGTCGAAGATCTCGTTTACGGCATCGGTATCCGATTCGGGCTGCTCTTTTTCGTCGTCGGCATCGCGGACTATTTCTGGGAAAAGAAGCGGCTCGCCGACTCGCTCAAGATGACGAAGACCGAGGTCAAGGACGAGATGCGGCAGCAGGACGGAAATCCCGAGCTAAAGCAAGCGGTAAAGGCACGGCAACGCTCGATGGCCCGTAAGCGTATGATGGCGGCCGTGCCGCGTGCAACGGTCGTCGTGACGAACCCGACCCACTACGCGGTCGCACTCGAGTGGGATGAGATCAAGATGGAAGCTCCGGTCCTCACGGCCAAAGGCGCCGATTTGATGGCCCGGCGCATTCGCGAACTGGCCCGCGAACACGGCATTCCGATTCTCGAAAATCCGCCGCTGGCACGCACGCTCTACGATAAAGTCGAGCTTGATTCGCCGGTTCCGCCGAACATGTACGCCGCCGTCGCCCAGGTGATCGCGTTCGTCTACAAGCTCAAAAACAGGACCATCGCTTGATCCCTGGAGGACGCCCGCGCATCTGCCGATACTGGTAGCAGAGTGGAGTCGGTAACGACGTGGCCGCGGTAGCGTCCCCCGCCCCGAAAACGCCGACCGTTATGGAACGGTTGGCGGCGACGTCCCAGGTTTGGGTCGCCGGGGCGTCGGTTATTCTCGTCGTCTTGATGATCGTTCCGGTGCAGCCGTGGGTCCTCGACCTCCTGCTTTCCATGAACATCGCGCTGGCGCTCGTCATCATGCTCGTGACGCTTTACACGGAGAACGCGCTCGCGTTCAGCGTTTTCCCGACGCTGATCCTCATCGTCACCCTCTTCCGGCTCTCGCTCAACATCAGCGGAACGCGCTCGATCTTGCTCCGCGGTTATGCGGGACAGGTCATCGAGGCGTTCGGAAATGTCGTCGTCGGCGGAAACTACGCCGTCGGTATCGTCGTGTTTGCGATCCTCGTCGTGATCCAGTTCGTCGTGATCACCAACGGCGCCGGCCGCGTCGCGGAAGTCGCGGCGCGGTTCACACTTGACGCGATGCCCGGCAAACAGCTTGCCGTCGACGCCGACCTCAACGCCGGTTTGATCACCGAAGCGGAAGCCCGTCAGCGCCGGCGCGACATCCAACGCGCGGCCGACTTCTACGGCGCGATGGACGGTGCGTCGAAATTCGTGCGCGGCGACGCGGTCGCAGCGTTGATCATCGTCTTCGTCAACATCATCGGCGGCTTCGTGATCGGCATCGTCCAGCAAGGTCTTTCACTCACCGAAGCACTGCAACGGTACACGCTGTTGACGATCGGCGAAGGGATCGTCACGCAAATACCAGCGCTGCTCGTGTCGACCGCGACCGGTATCATCGTCACGCGTGCGGCTGCCGAGTCGTCGTTCGGTGCCGAACTCACGAGCCAACTCGTGCAGGAGCCGCGCGCCCTCGCGATCGCCGCAGCGTTGTTGATTCTCTTCGGGCTTTTCGGTCTGCCGCCGCTCTTCATGTTTTTGATGGCCGGCATCGTGCTCGCATTGTTCTTCCGGCGCCGTTCGGTGATGCGCGCCGCTGCGCTGCGACCGGCTGCGGGGAGCGGCCCCGGCTCGGCGACCAATCAGCCCGCCGTCAAACCGGCCGAGTCGGTGGTGCCGTTGCTTTCGTACGATCCGATGGAGCTTGAGATCGGCTTCGGCTTGATCCCGCTCGTGGACGTCAGTCAAGGCGGCGATTTGCTCGAACGCATCACGATGATCCGGCGGCATGCGGCGCGCGAATTGGGCATCGTCGTTCCACCGATTCGCGTGCGCGACAATCTGCAACTCAAGCCGTCGACATACGTCGTGAAGATCTACGGGCTGGAAGTCGCGCGCGCGGAGGTGATGGTCAGCCGGCTGCTCGCGATGAATCCCGGCACCGCGACGAACGGCATCGAGGGTATCCCGACCGTTGAACCCGCGTTCAATTTGCCGGCGCTTTGGATTCCCGAGAGCGCGCGCGGGGACGCCGAACTCGCGGGATATACCGTCATCGATCCGACGAGCGTGATCGCGACGCACCTGACAGAGCTGATCAAGACGCACGCGCCGGATCTGCTCGGGCGTCAAGAGACTTCGGCGCTGCTCGACAATGTGAAAGCGCACTATCCCGTCGTCGTCGACGAATTGGTGCCCGGTTTACTCACGGTCGGCGAAATTCAGCGCGTGTTGCAAAATCTGTTGCGCGAACGCATCCCGATTCGCAACCTCTTGCTCATTCTTGAAAATCTGGCCGACGGCGCGCGCGCCTCGAAAGACATCGACTTCTTGACCGAGCGCGTTCGGGCTGCAATGGCGCGTCATATTTCCGCGGAGTACACGGAAAACGGGTTGTTGTCCGTGATCACAGTTGATCCGCGGCTTGAAACCCTCCTCGGGGAAGCGGCACGACGCGGCGAAGACGCATATGCATTGCTCGATCCGAATACGGTCGCTAAGATTTACGGCTCGCTCACGAAGCAAATCCAGGCCGCGCAACAGGCGGGACTGCAGCCGATCGTGCTCACTTCCCCGCAGACGCGTCTTGCGCTCAAGCGCTTGACAGAACGCGCCGCACCGCAACTCGTCGTGCTTTCGTATAGCGAAATCGCACCCGGATTGCGCGTTGAGTCGATCGGCCAAATCTCGACGACCGAGGATTCGATCGAGCCGATCGGAGTGTAGACATGGCACTGCTGCAAATGTTGGGCTTCAAAAAATCCCCCTCGGCAAAAGATCTTCGCGACATGCTTCCCTCACTTCACAGTTTTGTCGACGTCGCGGTCAAGAACGGACCAAAAGGTTCCGTGTGTTTTGAAGCAGCAGGGAGTAAGTCGTTCACGACGAGCGCGCTGACCGGGATGTCGGCCGGCCAGAGTGCGAGTTTTTTGTACTCGAACGCGCTGGGCCGCTTCCGCTTCAGCGCAACGATTACCGCCGTCGACGCGAAGCAGGCAACTTTCGCACTTCCTCCACGTATCGAGACGGTGCAGCGCTTCTCCGGCGCACACCGGCGCAACACCGTGCGCGTCGACACGACGGTCGCTATGCAATGGCGGTATGCGCCGGCCGGGAGACTCGAAACCGAATATCACAAAGGCGTCGTTAGCGATATCAGCCGGACGGGCTGCTCGCTCACCACGGAGCGGTCCATAAAGATCGGGAACATCCTCGAACTCAAAGTCCCGCTTCTTCCACGCGGTGAGAACGTGATCTTACGCGCCGAGGCGATGCGAGTCGACACGATTGCGTCGCTGAAGAAGCACAGCATCGGGCTGAAGTTCACCCATCTCACGCCCGACGGCGACCGCGCCGTCTTCGATTTCATCAATCGGCGACAAACGGAACTGCGCGGACGCGGCCTCGCCTGATCGGGGTCCGGTCGCGGCTGGGGAGGCCGCTTGCCGCTGTCGAAGATGCTCGGCGTGACTGAGACGCAGTTGAATGGTGCAACGCCCGCGGTCGAAGCGGCGCCCACGCAAAAAAGTAATGCGGCAGCGCGTACCGCGATTTGGACCGGTGTCGCGCTCGGCACGATCGGTACGGCAACGGTCGCCTTCTTCGTGGTACGCTCGTTGTGGAAGCAACGCCCGGCCGACGAAACCTCGGAGCGCATTCAGGCGCTGATCGATGAAGCGAACCGGCTGATTCGTACGCTGGAAGAGAAGAAATAGTGCCGGCTGCGGCCGGTCTCGCACCGGGCGCCGTCGGAGTGGTCGAGTTTACCGATTTGCTGGCGAACGGCCAGGCCGTCGGCCGGTTTGACGGGATGGTCGTGTTCGTCGACGGCCCGCTGCCGGGCGAACGCGCGCGCATCCGGCTGACCGAGGTGAAAGCAAAATATGCCGTTGGCGACGTGCTCGAGCGCGAAACGACCTCGCCGGACCGTGCGGAGCCGTTTTGCTCGGTGTTCGGCGCGTGCGGCGGCTGCCAAGTGCAGCATCTTACGTATCCCGCGCAGCTCGCCTGGAAGCGCCGGATCGTCGTCGACGCGCTCGGACGGATCGGTGGCTTCACCGACGCCGACGTGCTGGCACCGATCGGCATGCGCGACCCGCGTGCGTACCGAAACAAAATGGCGCTTGTGGTCGATACACATGGGCCGACGCCCGTGTTCGGTTTTTATCGCGCGCGCTCCCACGATCTCGTCCCGATCGAACGCTGCCCCATCGTGCTCGACAAACTCGACGCGGCGATCGGCGGTTTGATCGAAGCGGCGCGCGCACCGGCGACGTCGCCGGCATTCCACGCCGTTGCGCACGTCGTCATGCGCGCGGGACTGCATTCTCCCAGCGGCGTCCTCTCCCTGACGACCGAGACGAAGTCGTCGGCGGTCGCGAATCTGGCACCACAACTCGCCGAACGCATCCCGTGCGTCGGAGGCATCAGCAATTCGTATGAGCCGGCGAATGCGAACGCCGTCATCGGCCGGCGTATGGATTTCGTCTGGGGCAAGCGCGAGATGGAAGAGACGATCGAGGGCGTGCGTTTTCGCGTGTCGCCCGCATCGTTCTTCCAAATTAACGGTGAGATGGTTGCAGCGATCTTTCGCGCGTTGGCGCCGATGATCGACGGCCGTCCGCACATCGTCGATCTGTACTGCGGCGCGGGCACGTTCGCGATCTACTTTGCCTCACGCGGGGCCGACGTCGTCGGCGTCGAGGAGAACGCCGCGGCCGTTGCCGAAGCTCGCCAAAATGCGCGCTTGAATAAGGTCGACGATCGCGTGCGCTTTGTGAAGGCGCGTGTCGAGGGCGAACTCGGCAATCCCGCCGGACGCGAAGCGCTGCGCGCCGCCGATATTGTCTTTCTCGACCCGCCGCGCAAGGGCAGCGACGAGGCAACGCTCGCGGCACTCGCTGATGCGCGCGTGAGAAAAATCTGGTATCTCTCGTGCAATCCGGCAACGCTCGCGCGTGACTGCCGCTATCTTGCGGGTCGCGGGTACCGCATCGGACTCGTGCAGCCGTTCGACATGTTTCCGCAAACCGGCCACGTCGAGACGCTCGTTACGCTCACGGCGTAAACTTCCAACCGGACACGACCGATAGGTACGTAGAGATACAGATGCGGTGAGACGGCCTTCGTCTCGCCGAGGTTTCGTGTTTCCTCGATAAGGACGTCGTCGCGGATGAGGTTGAGCCGGTGGATAAAGGCGCTCGTGAGTTTCACGATTCAAGGCGTTCTTTTGACATCTGCCGGACGAGCGCAAACCGTACCATCCACGTTTACGGCCGTGCTCATCAGCGCGCCGACGATCGATGCGAGCGGCCAAGGTGTCGTTGCGGTTCGCGTGCACGTCACCGACGCGAACGGCGCGGCGTTCGACCGCGGCACGGCGGTGCGGGCCGTTATCCTAAACGGTGACGCGCGACTTGGTGACGGCCTCTCCGCGGACGCGCTCACCGATGAAGCAAGTACCGTCTCGCTGACGGTATTGCCCGGGACGCAAGCCGGTCCGCTCGTTATTCGACTCGACATCGGCGGCGCATCCGTCGATATAACCCTTGCGTTGACAGCCGATGTTCGCAAGCCGCTCGTCGTCGGTTTTGCGACCGGCGGCATCGGCCCCGTACCCGGTTGGATCGATGCGCAAGACGGTGCGCCGAACGGTACGACGACGCGGCGCGGCGCGATCTCGGTTTTCGGCACCGGCGCAATTGCGAAGAACACCCGCGGCACGTTCGCCTATGACTCGAGTAACACGCTCGAACAGACGATCGCGTCCGATCCGTTTCTGGACAATCCCAACAACCGTCCGTTTCCGACCTATGGCGATGCCTCGACGCGGCGCGACGATGCGCTCTCGACCAACCATATCTTCGCCTCGGTCCAAAACGGCCGCTCGAGCGCGATGTACGGTCAATTTTACGCGCACGCAGCACCGACGAGCGCGGTCGGCGGTTACAACGTTCTGGTCAACGGCGCGCAGCTGCGACTCGCGGGGAGCGATGCGGGCGTGGCGGCGTTCACCGCGCGCAACAACACCGCCTACGCCCGCGCCGTCCTCACGCCGACGGGATTGGCCGTTGCGAGCCAAGCGCTGCATTCCGACATCGTCATCGGCAGCGATGTGCTCACGCTCGTGCACCTCGACCGGCGCACGGGCGCCGTCGTTTCCCAGCAATTTCTCGCGCGCGGGAGCGATTACGTCGTCGACTACGCGTCGGGCTTGCTGCGGTTTTTGAACATCATGCTGCCGTACGACGATCAGCTCAATCCGCAGATCGTCGTCGTCCAGTACGAGTACGGCGGCCCCGGCGCCGTTTCGACGATGCTCGGCGGAAGCGGCACGCTGAAGATCGGGCCCGGCACGAACGCCGATGCCTGGTATCTCAACGATTCGATCGGGACCGGAAATCTGTCGCTGCTCGGCGAGTCGTTCGGAGGCACGTCGACGAGCACGGTCTGGTCGGTCAGCCACGAACGCTCGCAAGGTTTTCTTCCGATCTCGGTCGCGCAGTATGGTGCGAGCGGCGACGCGTACCATGCCTCGCTCGCGGCGCACACGCCGAATGTCCGATTCACGCTTGCGTTCGCACAAGCCGACGCCGCATATGATAACCCGTTCGGCTCTTACACCGCACCGGGCTTGCTCTCGATCAATGCGATTCTCGCGCTCACGCTCAGCCACATCAGCGAACTCGATCTGAGTTACCTCGAAGCGCGCAACGAGTTGCCGTCGGTGCTCGGCGCGCAAGCCGTCAACAATAGCGATCAGCAAGCCGCGATCACGTTGCGCGTCAAACCGTCGTCACGCTTGAAGTATCACGTCGGCGTTGCGAGCGATGCGGCGTCGAGCAACGGCGCGCTCAATCCCGCGCTCTTCGACGGGTCGGGCACGACGCAAGCACCGAACACGCCCGGTTCGTTCGGTACGTTCTTACCGTCGTTCGGTGCGGTCAACTATGTCGCGGGCAGCGGTCACTCGATCGACGCGAACGTCGGTGCCGAATGGCGGTTCACGCGGCATGCGACGATCGGCGCGACGCGGCTCCAGCCGCTCTCAACCGCCTACGATCCGTACGATCCGCCGCAAACGCAAGCGGAACTCGACATTGACGTCGGCACCACCGGCACCGCATTTATTCGTCAGCTCTGGCAACAGCAATCGACGCAATCCTTGGCGGCATCGCAAGTCGGACAGACCTACGCGTCGACGGCGCAGAGTCAGACCAGCGTTGGTTTCGAGCAACGCGTCGGTGCCACGACGTTCCAGACCGGCTATTCGGTCGAGCACACCGCGAGCGGAACGGATCTCTTCGATGCGATCGGTGTTCGAACGAAAGTCGTCGCCTCGAAGCGCCTCAACGCGGATGCCTTCATCCAGGTCGGGAATTCGCTGTATTCGAGCTATAACGATCCGCACGTCAGCCCGTTTTTTACCGCCGTCGGTACGTCTCTCCATTATTCGGAAAACACGTTTCACGCGACCGGACAGGTGCAAGTCCGTACCGGCTACGATTCCGGCAGCACGTTCCAGTTCGGCGCGACCGGACCGATCTCACCGGCCGTCTCGCTCTACGGTTCGTATCACGGTTCGTTCACCGAGAACGTCTATGACACCGAAGGCCGCGGCGGCCTCGCGTATCGACCGTCTCGTAACGACCGTTACGTCACGCTGTTGTCGGTCGACGTCTACAAGAGCAACCTCACCAATTACGACGCGTACGTCACGAACGTCGCCCAACTGCAAGAACTCTACCGCTCGAGCTCGCGGACCGAATGGGCCGCGAGTGCTGCGTATAAACTGACCGGCGACTCGTTCTTCGCGCCGCGAACGACGATCTTCGGCGTCCGCGTCGACGAACGCATCGGCGGCCGCTTCGATCTCGCGAGCGAAGCGCATTGGAGCGACGTCGCGCCGATCAGCGGCACGAACGCCACCGGGTTTGCGGTCGAAGCCGGCTATCGGCTGGGCAGCACGCTGCGTCTTGCCGGCGGCTACAATTTCGCGGGCTTCGCCGACCCCGAGACGGCGGTGAGCCCGACCCATCGCGGCCTCTACCTGACGCTCAGTACGTACATCGATCGCATCTTCGGCTGGGGCAAGGACGATCGCTAGTGACGCGTAAACTGATCGCACGTGCCGCCGGGGCACTCCTGCTCGCCGTCCTGTTTGGAACGGGCGTCGCGCGAGCAAGTTCACCGATCACGGTCAACAAAGTGTTCGCGCCGAATACCGTCGGCCTCGGTGTCGCCTCGACCGTTGTCGTGACACTGCAAAACAGCGATACGTCTCGACCAGCCAACATCACGGCCTTCAAGGACAACCTTGACTCGATGAGCGGCTACGGGCTCGTCGACACGAGCTTCACACCGACGACGACGTGCGCCGGCGGAACGCCGGCGATCACCGGCAGCGACAATAACACGATTTCGATGAACAACGGCCAAGTGCCGATGGCACCGAACAATACGACGCCTGGAAGTTGTACGATTACGTTCCACGTCTTCGGTAATAAGATCGGTGCCGGACTTAACTCGATTCTTGCGGCCGACGTCACGACGTCGCTCGGCAGCCCGGGAAGCGATATCGTCCAGCAACTCTTGGTGTCAGGTGCGAACGTCACGGTCGGCGGAACTGGTCCGGTCAACACGCTCGTGGGCGGTACCGGGACGCTGACGTTCACCGTGACCAACCCCGCCGCGGGCGTCGCACTAACGAACACGGCGTTTTCGATCAACGGCAATTCGGCGCAACCGTTCAGCGTGTCGTCGGCGACGAGCAACTGCGGCGCGACGGTGACGCCGCCCGCCGCCAACGTTACGGCGGGCTCAATCACGGTCAGCGGCGCGATCATTCCGCCGGGCGGGACGTGCACGATCACCGTGCAGACGACGTCGGCGGTTCCGTCGACGGTCAACTTCACGTTGCCGCAAAACAGCGTCACGAATGCTCAAGGCGCGACGAACTCCGGCGCGCGATCGACGCAAGACGTCTTCACGCTGGCCAAGCCGAATATTTCGAAGACGTTCAACCCGACGGCGATCCTGCCGACAACCGGCACGACGCAGCTCACGATCAACATTCAGAATATTCTCTCCGCGCAACCGCTGACCAACGCCGGTATCACCGACGCGCTGCCGGGTGGGCTCTTACTCGACGCGGCCGCAGCGACGTTCACCAATTGCGGCGCGCCGGTGGTCGCAGGCGCGGGCACGGCGACGATCGCCGTTACCGGGGCGACGATTCCGGCAAACACAACCTGTCAAATCCGCGTTACCGTCGATGCCGGGACGGCGACCGGCAACAAAGTGAATATCATACCCGCGGCAAATTTCACGAGCACGGAAGTCACCGGTGCAGCGGGTCAGGCCCAGGCCTCACTCCTGATCACCGGCCCTGGTGGCGGGGTATCGACCGGCAAAGCGATCGCGCCCAATACGGTCGGACCGTTCACGCCGACACAAGTGACGTTGACGTTCGGTAGCCTTGCCGGCGGTGCGATGTCGGCCGGCACATTTACGGATAACTTGCCGCAACTTCCGCAGCCGATGGTCGTCGTCAACGATGCGACGCATTTGCCGACGACGACCAACTGCGGCGGCGCGCCCGTCATTACGGCGACGTCCGGAGCGACCAGTGTCACCGGCAGCGGGCTCGCGATCGCAACTGGCGGCACGTGCACGGTCCGGTTCTTCATCCAGTTCAACGCGCCGACGCCGGGCACGAATCAAACCGATACGAACACGCTCGCTGCCGCGAACGTGTCGTTCACCGATCGTCTCGCGAATGTTGTGCATCCGCCTGGAAACGCTACCGCGAACGTGACGGAACTGCCGTCGGTTTCGCTGCGCAATTACATCGCCAGCGGTCAGAATCTGACCAATCAGACGATCACGGTGACGGCCTCCATCGACGACACCACCGGCACGGCGGACTCAGGACTCGTCGCAACATTTCCGTTGACGCCAGGCAAAGTGCAACTCGCCGCGTCGCCGAATTTTGTCTTTGGGCCGACCTGCCCGGCGTCGTTGAGCGCGGGCAGCATCACGATCGGGGGCAGCCGCGAGTCGTTTTCGGTCAACGTCGGCGCGATCAATGCGACGTGCACGATTCAATACGACGTGATCGATGAGGCCGGCGCCGCCGGAACGTTCGTTCCCGGAAATCCCAGCTACACCAGCGCGCAAACGGGAGCCGGAACGGCGTCGTTCACGGGCCAAAACAATGTGACGTTCGCGACCTCGAACATCAACGTCACGAAGGTGTTCGTCCCGAACCAGATTCAAGCCGGTTCGGTGTCGACAGTGCAGGTGACCACCAGCGTTGCAGGCCTGACGGCTCCGTTCACCCGGACGCAGGCGAACGGCGTTACGTTCGCCGACAATCTTCCGGCAAACGTGTTCTTTGCGCCAAATCCAAACGTCACGTACGGCCCGCAATGTCAGGTCGCGGGCCAGCCTGCGCCCTCGTCGGCGATTGCCGGCACGTCGATCACGTTCAGCAACGTCTCGCTGTTGACCGTCGGTGTCGCAACGCAGCCGTGCACCGTGACCTTCGATGTCACGTCGTCGGTTCTCGGAGCCCCGCAGAACACGATCCCCGCCAACACGATCAACTCGACGTCGGGCATCAAGAACGCGCTCTCGGCGACGGCGACGCTGACCGTCGCGGCCGGCGTCGCGATCCAGAAGTCGTACCTTTCATCCACGTTGCAAATCGGCGGCACCGATTACATTCGCTTCCTGCTGACGAACAGCGCGTCGGCGAGCCAGTTGAACAACGGTTCGCTCATCGACAATATGCCGCCGACGCTGGCGCTCGCAAGCACGACGCTCGGACCTGTTCCGGGACAAGCCGGTGATCCGGCAAGTTGCGGCGGAAGCATCGCGGCGGGTGCCGTCGGCAGCAGTACGTTCACGCTGGGAAATCTGATGCTTGGTCCCACGACCGGCGGCGGATCGATTCCGGGTCAATGCGTCGTGTATGTCCTGGTGAAAGCCTCGGCGACCGCAGCGCCCGGACCGACGTCGAACACGATCGGCGTCGGGGCGTTGAACATCGGCGGCTACGCGAATCAGACTCCGTCGAGCGGGACGAACACGCTGACCCCGGCGATGAACGTGGTCGTCACGAAGGCGTTCTCGCCGGCGACGATCGCGGCCGGCGGTACGTCGACGTTGACGATCACCGTGTCGAATACCGCGGCCGGCTCGGCAGCGCTTTCGAACGTCGCGCTCACCGATACGCTGCCGCCGCAGCTTCAAGTTGCGCCCGTGCCCAATGGGTCGACCACCTGCGGCGCCGGTGCCGTCACGGCGACCGCCGGTGGTTCGACCGTCGCGTTGACGGGCGGCGTTCTCGCACCAAACGCGACGTGCACGTTCAGCGTCGCGGTCACGAGCGCGACCGGCGGCATCTGGACCAATACGATTCCGACGGGCGCGCTCACAACGTTGCAAGGTGCGAGTAACGCTGTGCCGGCATCGGGCGTACTCAACGTCGGCAACGTCTCGGCCGTGACGCTGGCAAAAGCGTTCGTACCGGCAGCGATTCCGGTCAACGGCACCTCGACGCTCACGATCTCGGTTGCCAACATGGCGGCGGGCGCCGTCCCGCTCTCGTCGATCGCGCTGACAGATTCGTTACCCGCGAACGTCACCGTCGCGCCGGTGCCGAACGCTGCAACGAGTTGTCCGAGCGGAACGGCGACTGCTGTTGCGGGCGGCACGACGGTTTCGCTTTCCGGCGCGAGCCTCGCCGCAAACGCAACGTGTACGATCAGCGTCTCGGTGACGTCGGCCGTGACCGGGATCTACGTGAATTTGATTCCGTCGCAGGCGCTGACCGATGCGCAAGGGTCGACGAACACCGCGTCCGCGCAAGCGACGCTCAACGTCGGCAATAGTTCGGGCGTCGGCATCGCGAAGACGTTTGCACCGGCCGCGATCGTTGCGAACGGCACGTCGGTGCTGACGATCACGCTCGTGAACTCGTCGGCCGCGGCGGTTCCGCTCACGGCGATGGGTTTGATCGACAATCTGCCGGCGCGTGTCGTCGTCGCGGCGGCACCGAACGCGACGACGAGTTGCCTTCCGGGCGGCACCGTGACGGCGACGCCGGGGACGACGAGCGTTACGCTCTCCGGCGGCGCGCTCGCGGCGAACGCAACGTGCACGATCGCCGTGACCGTCACGTCGGCGACTCCGGGCATCTACACGAACACGATTCCGCCCAATGCGCTTACCGACGCGCAGGGTTCGACGAACGCTTCGCCCGCGACCGCGCTTCTGAATGTCGGCAACGCGTCGGCCGTTGCCGTTGCGAAGAGCTTCCTGCCGACGCTGATCGCGCCGGGTGCAACGTCCGTGTTGACGATTTCGCTCGCGAATACGTCGGCTGGAGCCGTGGCGCTCTCCGCGCTTTCGATCACCGATACGCTGCCGGCCAACGTCACGATCGCAGCCGCGCCGAACGCATCGACGACGTGTCCGGGCGGAACGGTGACGGCGACGGGCGGCGCAGGCAACGTTGCACTCTCCGGCGCGAGTCTCGCGCCGAACGGGACGTGCACGATCGTGCTGACCGTCACGGGAACGACTCCCGGAGCGTACGTCAACGTGATTTCCGACAATGCGATCGACACGCCCCAGGGCGCGACGAATAACGCGCCCGCAACGGCGACGCTAACGATCGGACAACCCTCGCTGAGCGTCACCAAGACGTCGAATCCGAGCGGTGCGCCGGTTAGCCCCGGTGAGACGATCACGTATACCGTCGCGGTCCGTAACGGCGGGACGCAAGTCGAAACGAATGCGAAGATCACCGACACGTTGACGAACGCGACGCTTGTGCCGGGTTCGGTCACGTTGAACGGCGTCGCTGCGGCCGACGGCATCGTCAACGCCGGTCGGCCCATCGGTTCGCTTGCAGTCGGCGCGACCGCGACGATCGTTTATCGTGCGGTGGTCAACGCTAACGCGGTGACATCGGCGCAGGTAACGAACAGCGCGACCGCCGGCGGCGATCAACCCTGTTCGGGGCCGACGTGTATTGCCGCGTCGCCCGCCAACACGGTGCAACCGCCGGTTCTCAGTGCGGCGAAGCTGATCGACGGTCAGTCAAGCGAGTCCGTCCTGCCGGGTCAAACCGTCACGTACAGCATTACCGTCGCAAATACGGGAGCCGGTCCGTCGATCAATACGATCGTCACCGATGTCGTCCCGGCCGGTCTCGCGGTTGTCAACGGATCGATCGCGCTCAACGGAGCGAGCGTGACCGGGGCGACGCTCAGCGGGCAAACCGTCACGGTTCCGGCGGCGACGATCCTCGGCGGCGCATCGGCAATCGTGACGTTCAAAGCCGTCGTCGGCACGACGATGGGAACCGCCTCCAACACCGTCTCCGTGATGGCGGCCGGTCTGAGCCGCGCCGTCACGTCGAACGCGGCGACCGCGCGCGAAGTGCCGCCGACAATTGCCGTGACGAAGACCACGACCGCGACGACGGTGACGGCGGGCGACCGTGTCGATTACTCGATCGTCGTCACGCCGCTGAGCGGCATCGCATACGGCGCGGCGACGATCGTCGATACGCTGCCCGGCTACGAGATTTATGCGCCCGGCACGGCGCGCGTGGCCGGGAAGCCGCTCGAACCGGCAGTGCAAGGGCGCACGCTGATCTGGACGCTCCCGTCGCTCGCCGGCGCGATGACGTTCACCTATGCGACCGCGATCGGGCCCGGCGTGCCCCAGAATACGACATTGACCAACACGGTGAACGTCGCGGCCGTCGCCCCGGGCGGAGCCGGTTTCGGGCGCGGCTCGTCGAGCGCGTCGGTGCTCGTCGTCGGATCGACGTTCGGCTCGTGCTATCCGATCACGGGGCGTGTCTACCTCGATACCTACGGGTCGGGGAGGTTCCGAGACCCCGACGTCGGCCTCGCCAGCGTTCACATCTATCTCGATAACGGCGAATCGGTGACGACGGATAGCACGGGCCGTTACGATTTCCCGTGCGTTCACCCGGGCATGCATGCGTTGCGCCTCGACGCGACAACGCTGCCGCCGGGCGTCCAGCTCTACGACGACCGCAATATCGACAGCGAGAAGAGCACGCGCCGTCTCGTTCACCGGATTTACGACACGACGATCATCGAGGACATCAATTTTGCGCTCACGGGCGTCCTCGCCGCGCCGGCGGGGCGCACGGAGAAGCCTCCTCCGAAGTAGAACCGTGCCGAGTCATGGCTACGGATCGCATCGATGTTCGCCACGTCGCGCGCCTCGCACGGTTAGCGCTGACCGATGAAGAGGTCGAGCGCTACGGCGAGCAACTCGCGACCTTGCTGCAGCATGTCGACCAACTGCGCGAACTCGACACCGCCGACGTCGCGGCGACCGCCCAGGTGATCGCGTCGCGTAACGTCATGCGGGACGATACGCTGCGCCCGGCGCTGGATCGCGACATCGTGCTGGCCGGCGCACCGCAGCCGCAGCACGGCTTCTTTCGCGTTCCGAAGATCATCACCGAGGCCGAATGATGGACGTGACGCACGCTTCCGCTCGCACGATTGCGCGCGCGGTAACGAACCGTGAGATTTCGGCTGTCGAGATCGCCGCGGCGATGATCCCGCACGTTGCGGCGGTCGACGAGCACATCGGCGCATATCTCACGCTGACGCCGGATCTCATGCGCGCGCACGCGGCAAACGTCGACGCGCGCGTAGCCGCCGGTGAGACACTGCCGCTCGCGGGTGTCCCGGTCGCGATCAAGGACAACATGTGCCTCGACGGCACGCGCACGACGTGTGCCTCGAAGATTCTCGAACATTGGATCGCGCCGTATACGGGCACGGCCGTCGAACGGCTGCTCGCCGCGGGCGCGCTGCCGATCGGGAAAACGAACCTGGATGAGTTTGCGATGGGAAGTTCGGGCGAGAACTCGGCGCTCGGGCGCACGCGCAATCCGTTCGATCTCGATCGCGTTCCGGGTGGTTCGTCGGCCGGTAGCGCTGCAGCGGTCGCTGCGTTCGCGGCCACGATTTCGCTGGGCAGCGACACGGGCGGTTCGATTCGCGAACCAGCGGCGTTCTGCAACGTCGTCGGCTTCAAACCGACCTACGGCCGCGTGTCGCGGTACGGGCTCATCGCGTTCGCGTCGAGCCTCGATCAGATCGGCCCGTTCGCGCGAACGGTCGAAGATGCCGCGTGCGCATACGACGTGATCGGCGGCCACGATCCGATGGACGCGACCAGCCTCGACCGTCCATTTGAGACGACCGCCGGCCAGCTGCGCGACGATCTGCGCGGCGTGCGGGTCGGCATCGTGAAAGAGTTCGCGACGAGCGATCTCGCGCCGAACGTTGCCGCGGCGTACGAAGCCGCATACGCCGACCTGCAGCGCTTGGGCGCCGACCTCGTCGAGGTCGAACTTCCGACCGCAAAGTACGGTCTCGCAACGTATTACTTGATCGCGCCGGCCGAATGTTCGTCGAATCTGGCGCGCTTCGACGGCGTGCGATACGGGCTGCGCGTCGACGGCGCCGACATCGGTGAAATGTACGAACGCACGCGCGCGACCGGCTTCGGTCCCGAAGTGAAGCGCCGCATTCTGATCGGCACGTATGCGCTCTCGAGCGGCTATTACGATGCGTACTATGTCAAGGCGCAGAAGGCGCGAACGCGGATCGCCGAAGATTTTCAGCGCGCGTTCGAGCGTTGCGACGTCATCGCGTCGCCGGCGGCGTCGTCGCCCGCCTTCGCGTTCGACGCAAAGAGCGATCCGTACAGCATGTACCTGATGGACTACTACACGATTCCGGTGTCGCTCGCCGGTTTGCCGTCGCTCTCGGTCCCGTGCGGCGCCGTCATTCCCGACGACGGCACACGGCCGATGCCGCTCGGTCTACAACTCGCATCCCCGCTGTTCAACGAACGCGCCCTGCTCGGCTTCGCCCACGCCTACGAACGCGCAACGCGGCACGCCGAAAAACTCGCGCCCGTCGAAGTGGCCGCCCCATGACTGGTATCGGCGCGCGTGAGGGCCGGGGGCCCCGCGCCGAAGGCGTGGGGGGCGCGGAGCCTTGGGCGGAGCGCCGTTCAAAGTGGGAAGCGGTCATCGGTATTGAATGCCACGTCGAACTCAAGACGACGAGCAAGATGTTCTGCGGCTGCCCGAATGAGTTCGGCGGTGAGCCGAACACGAAGATCTGCCCGGTATGTTTAGCGTTGCCCGGTTCGTTGCCGGTGCCGAACAAACGCGCGATCGAACTGATGATCCGTGCCGGACTTGCGTTCGACGCGGAGATTCCGGTGTTCTCGAAGTTCGACCGGAAGAATTACTTCTATCCGGACATGCCCAAGGACTATCAGATCTCGCAGTACGACATGCCGATCACACAAGGCGGCGTCGTCCGTTACTGGCTCCCGGACGGGACGAAGAAGTCCTGCCGTTTGACACGTATTCATCTTGAAGAAGACACCGGGAAGTCGACGCACGCCGGATCGGGCGACGGACGCATCGCCGGCTCGACCTATTCGCTCGTCGATTACAACCGTGCCGGCGTCCCGTTGATGGAATGCGTCGGCGAACCCGACATTCGTTCCGCCGATGAAGCCGTCGCGTATCTCGAAGCCCTCAAACGCACGTTCGTCGAGCTCGGTGTCTCCGACGTGAAAATGGAAGAAGGCTCGTTGCGCTGCGATGCCAACGTCTCGGTCCGTTTGCACGGTGCCGCCGACTACGGCACGAAAGCCGAGATCAAGAACATGAACTCGTTCCGCAGCGTGCACCGTGCGATCGAAAGTGAGGTCGACCGGCAGATCGCGGTGATCGAGTCGGGCGGCCGCGTCATTCAAGAGACGCGCGGCTGGGATGAGGCAGCGGGCGTAACGCATTCGATGCGCTCCAAAGAACAAGCGCACGACTATCGCTACTTTCCCGATCCGGACCTGATGCCGCTCGAACTGGACCGCGCGCTCATCGACGATATTCGGGCGTCGCTACCGCCGACGCCGTTCCTGCGATTCGAGCGGTACACGGAAACGTTCGGTATCTCGATCGCGCAGACGACGCAACTCGTCGATAACCCGCCGCTGGCGGCGTATTTCGATCGCGTCGTCGAACGCTCGAACGCGCCGACCGTCGCGCTCAATTTCGTGCTCGGTGATCTCTCGCGCTTGGCGAACGAAAGCGGCGTCGCGGTCGCCGACGGCAAAGCGACACCCGAGGCGCTCGCCGAGCTGATCGGTCTCGTGGAAGCGAAAACGATCAACTCGAAGATCGCCAAAGACGTTCTCGCGCGGCTCTGGCATGACGGCGGCTCGGCAAGCGCGCTCGTCGAGCGCGAGGGTCTGGCCCAGGTCTCGGACGCGGGCGCCATCACGGCGTTCGTCGACAACGTGATCGCTGCCAATGCCGAGGGCGTCGCATCGTTCAAGGCAGGCAAGGAAAACGTGCTCAAATTCCTCGTCGGGCAAGTGATGAAGGCCAGTCGCGGGAAAGCAAATCCGGTGCTCGTCGAAACGCTCTTGCGGGAGAAGCTCACCGGACCGTAATGCTCGCTGACGAAGGGTCGCTCGAGGCGCTCGATTTCGCACGGGTGCGCGAGCGCGTCGCGGCGGCAACGCACGCCGCGCGAGCGTTCGAGCGGGCGGCCGCACTGCAACCGTCCGCGGACGCATCGACGGTCCGCCGCATGGTCACCGAGACGGGCGAAATGCGGATGTTGTTTCGCCGGCAAAGCTTCTCGCTCGCGCGCACGGCCGACGTCGGTGACGCGCTCGACGTCGCGGCGCGCGGCGCGTCGATTGCCGCCGGTGAGTTGCGCGCGATTGCCGACGCGCTGGCGGCCGGCGGCGCCGCCGTGCGAGTGATTCGCGAAGCGACCGACGACGTGCCGGCTCTACGCGAGTGCGTTGCGGCGTTTCGCGCGTTGCCGAACATCGTCACGCGGATCAGCGAGGCAATCGATGAGCGCGGTACCATTCTCGACCGCGCCTCGCCGGCGCTCGCGCGAACGCGGCGCGCGATCGCGCACGCGCAGGACGACGCGCGCGAACGGACGGCGGCGCTCACGCGTTCCGCCCGCTACGCGCGTGCGATTCGAGACGCGATCGTTACCGTGCGCGACGGACGTTACGTCGTGCCGGTCAAGGCGGAATTCGCCGGCGAGTTTCCCGGTATCGTGCACGACACGAGCGCGAGCGGTCAGACGCTTTTCGTCGAACCGCTCGAAACGCTCGAAACGAACAACCGCGTGCGTGCGCTGCGGTCGCAAGAGGAGCACGAGATCGCGCGCATCCTTGCCGAGTTGAGCGCGCTCGTCGCGGTCGAGGCGCCCACGATTCGTATCGACGTCGACGTGTACGTCGAACTCGATCTCGCGCTGGCGCGTGCGACCGTTGCCGAGCGAATGAACGCCGTTGCGCCGGTGCTGGTCGACGACGCCACGATCGACGTGCACGACGGACGCCATCCGCTGCTCGACGATCGCGCGGTGCCGCAGTCGATTCGACTCGACGACGACCTGCGCATCACGATCGTCAGCGGGCCTAACATGGGCGGAAAAACGGTCGCCCTCAAGATGGTCGGGCTCTTCGTCGTCATGGTCGCATGCGGGCTTCACGTGCCGGCCGTTTCCGCGACCATCGGCCGGTTCACGCGCATCTTCACCGATATCGGCGACGAGCAGTCGATCGTGCAGAACACGTCGACGTTCTCCGCGCATCTACGGCGTCTCGCGGAGATCGTGACGCTAGCCGACGACCGTTCGTTGATCCTCATCGACGAGATCGGCGCGGGCACGGAGCCCAATGCCGGCGCGGCGCTCGCGGTCGCGGTGTTGGAACGGTTTCTTCGCGCGGGGGCGCGCGGGATCGTCACGACGCACGCCACCGAACTCAAGCTCTTCGGTGCAGAGAACGCACACGTGCGGAACGCCAGCGTGCGGTTCGATCCCCGGACATACGCACCGACGTATCAGCTCGATCTCGGTTCACCCGGACAGTCTCTCGCGTTCGCGCTCGCGCGCCGGATGAATCTCGACGCTGCGGTCGTCGAACGCGCGGAAGCGCTGCTGACCGCGCAAGAGCGCGACTACGAGCAGGCGCTCGCGGAGTTGGCCGACGAACGCACGCGCACGACCAGCGAGCGCGAGGCACTGGTACGCGACCGCGTGCAGTTGCGCACGCTCGAAGATCAAGCGCGCAAACGGAGCGAGACGCTCGAGCGCGAACGGCGCGAGATCGCGCAATGGGCCGAAGCGCAATTGGCGAACGCGCTGCGCGGGTTTACGCACGAACTCGAAGCTCGCGCCGTTGCACGCGGCGATCGGAGCCGCGGTGCGCGCGTCACGCGCGGGCAGAGCGAACTGCTCGCGCGCACGATCGACGACGTGCGCGCGAGCCTCGGTATCAACGTCAATCGCTCCGTGCCGGAACCCGTGCAACCGGCACCGCTGGCGCCGGGCGATCGTGTTCGCATCCTCTCGCTCGAGAGCGAAGGCACCGTCGTCGACGTTTTCGAGAACGACGTGATGGTGCAGCTGGGTTCGCTACGCATGAGCGTGCCGCGCAGCGATCTGCGCCGGCGCGGCGGTGCGCTTCCACTCGCAAGATCGGAGCGCAACGAGCATGCATCGGGTGCCACGCGACTAGCGGCGGCGACGAGCGCGCGCACGGAACTCGACGTCCGCGGTAAACGCTTCGTCGAAGCGGAACCGCTCGTCGACCGTTGGATCGATGAGTCGACGTTGGCCGGCACGACGCGCCTACGGCTCATCCACGGTAAGGGCACGGGGCTGCTCGGGCGCGGGTTGCAGCAGTACCTGCGTGAAGATCCGCGCGTCCGCGACGTCCGATTCGGCAATGCTGACGAAGGGGGCAGCGGCGTGACGGTCTTCGAACTCGGCTAATCCGTATGGAAGCACCCATCTCGACGGCGCGTGACGCTGCCGACACGCTGGCCGACGGATGCGATCACGTCGAGACGATCGACGAACTCGCGGCACGCATCGGCGCAGGGCGGCGCTTGAAGATCAAACTCGGCCTCGATCCGACGACGCCCGATCTGCATATCGGACATGCCGTCGTCCTCCGAAAGCTGCAGCAATTCGTCGAGGCGGGTCACGACGTGACGCTGTTGATCGGCGATTTCACCGCGCGCATCGGCGACCCGACCGGCCGCAATACGATGCGGCCGCCGCTCAGCGACGAAGCGATCGAAGCGAACATGCAGACCTATGCGGCGCAAGCCGGCACCGTGCTCGACATGCAGCGCATCACGCTGCGCTACAACTCCGAGTGGCTCGGGCAGCTCTCGTTCGCCGCCCTGATCAAGCTGCTCGCACAGACGACCGTCGCGCAAATGCTCGATCGTAATGACTTCTCGCAGCGCTACGCCGACGAGACGCCGATCTCGCTGCACGAGTTTCTCTATCCGGTCGCACAGGCATACGACTCGATCGCGTTACGCTGCGACGTCGAGTTGGGTGGGTCGGACCAGCTCTTCAATTTATTGATGGGCCGGCCGTATCAAACGCATGCCGGACAAGTCCCGCAAATTTGTATGACCGTGCCACTGCTCGAAGGCGTCGACGGTAAGAAAAAAATGTCGAAGTCGACGGGCAATCACATCGCGCTCACCGACTCGCCGAACGACCAGTTCGGCAAGGTCATGCGCATCCCCGATGAAGCGCTCGGGCGGTATGCGCGTTTGGCGGCCGCGTGGCCGGCGCAGGATGCCGAGCGCGTCGCGCGCGGCGTCGCGGATGGAATCCTCGCGGCGATGGATGAGAAAAAGCGCATCGCGCAAGCCGTCGTCGCGCTCTATCATGGAGCGGACGCGGCTCGCGCGGCGCGCGAGTATTTCGAACGCACGATCCAGCGCGGCGAGGTGCCGGCCGACATCCCGGAACGCCGGTTCGATGGGGTGCGAACCCTCGTCGACATCGTCGTCGCAGCCGGTTTTGCGGACAGCAAACGCGCCGCCCAGCGATTGATCGTCGAGGGCGCCGTAAAAGTTGATGGAATGGTCATCAGCGACCCGAAAGCGATTTGGAGCGCCGAGTCGCACGGCATCCTGCACGTCGGCTCGCGAAAATTCGTCCGTATCCTACCCGAGAAAGGCTGAATATCCTGATGGCCGCCGTCACCTATACGTCGCAGAATCCGATCGCCGGACCGATCTTCACCTGTCCGCGGTGCAAGCGAACGTATCCGTATCCCGCCGATATGGACCGGCCGATCCGCTGCGAATGTGGTTGGTGGTATCGCAATCTCGGTCACGGGAAAATTATCGAAGAGTTCCATCCACGGATCGGCGGCGCCGGCGACCACGGGTAGCTCAGTCGAGCTTCGCGACGAGTTCCTCGACCTCGGCCGAGGTGAGCACGTAGCGACGCTTGCAGAAATCGCATGTCGCTTCGGTTTCAGGCTGCTCGCTGGCCATCTTGAGTAACTCGTCACGTCCGAGACCGATCAGCGCGCGTTCGACGCGTTCACGCGTGCAGCGGCAATCGAACGCCGCCGTGTAGACATGTTCGTGCGGTCGCAGCGGCATGCCGGCCGCCAGCCGTTCGATCAAGGCGCGGGCGCTTGCGCCATCGACGATTTGCGTCGTCACCGGCGCCATCTTCGCGGCGTTCGCTTCGAGCCGCGCGATCGTGTCGTCTTCCGCACCTGGCAGCAATTGCGCGATGACGCCGCCGGCGGCTTTGATGCCCGACGGATCGGCTAAGACGCCGAGCGCGACGACGCTCGGAATTTGCTGCGAGTTGGCGAGGTAGCTCGCGATGTCGTCGCCGATCTCACCACTTTCGAGCGGCACGATTCCGACGTACGGACGGCCGACTTCGTAGTTTTTGGTAACTTGCAGTTGCCCGTTACCGATAACGCGAGCGACGTCGAATTTGCCGAGCGCGTTGAGCGGGACGTCGGCGCCGGCGTTGCGCGCATAGCCGCGCGTTGCGATCACATCGGGTCCACCGCTCCACGCGTCCGCGACGACCGCACCGATCGGTCCATCGCCGGAAATCTGCAACGTCAAGCGTTCCCGGCCTTTTAAGCTCGCCCCGAGCAACGCCGCGGCGGTAATGAGCCGTCCGACGGCAGCCGACGCGGTCGGTGCGAGGTCGTGGCGGCGCTGCGCTTCCCGTACGAGTTCGGTCGTCGTTCCGGCGACAAAGGAGACGGTGCCGTTCGCGGCACTCGCGGTAACGACGCGGTCCATATGAAACACAACACCGCGGCCGCGCACGCGCGTTGCAATTCGTCATGCGATAGGGAGGAGGGCAACCGTGCCCTTCGTATACCCAAACGCGGACGGCGCCGTGAACACGCACACTTGGGAGCCGTTCCGATATGACGTTCCCTGAGGTGTACTTTGACCAAAGCCGATCTTGTTGAGTCGCTGGCGAACGAATTCGAACTATCCAAGCGGCAAGCCGGTGAGATGATCGATCTCGTTCTCGATGAAATCAAAGCCGCGCTGCAAGCGGGCGACAAAGTGCAGTTGATTCCGTTCGGCAGTTTTTTGGTTCGCGATCGAAAAGCGCGCGAAGGGCGCAATCCGAAAACCGGAGCGAAGATCAAGATCGCTGCACGACGTGTCCCCGCGTTCACGGCCGGCAAAGGTCTGCGTGATGCGGTCGGCAGCGGCAAGAAGAAGACGACGCGGAAGAAGTAGAGCGGCGGCTCTTATTTCTTCGGTAGTGGCGGAATCGAAAGATACTCGTCGAGCGTTACACCTCGTTCATCGATAAAACTAAGTTTTATCGCTCCTCCGTAATGGAGGCCGGCGCGATACTCGTCGATCATCGTCTGCGCGTATTGCGTTTTCTGTTGCGCCGAAAATGCGAGCCACTGGTCGAGCTTGTCGCTCTTTACGGTTATCGCGAGATTGCGCCACAGGGCGTTCGCGCCGGAGAACTCGACCGCGTCGAAGCGAACGCCGTTGACGACCACGGCGGAAAGCGGCGTTCGAACGACGGACGTGACGGCGACGAGGGATGCGGTAACGGCAGCGATCATAATTTGCTGAGGATTTCCGCATCGCTTACGCACGCCGCGTGCAAGGTCTCAATCGCGTTTTCACGTCGTTCCGGATCCTTGACCTCCGCGATGAGCCGCTTCTTACGGGTCACGGTCACTTTCTGACAGAGCGGCGTGAGGTGCACGACGGCGGCCGGCCGTTGCGGTGCGACACCGAGGTCAGAGCGAAGCGGCAGCGGTAGTGCGCCGGTGCTCGGAACGGCCGGAACGGTGATCACCGTCGGCGCCGGCGGAGGCGAAACCGGATTCGCGCTGTTGATCGGCTGACCGGTGTATACGAGTCCGGAGCAGCGCTGCGCGAGTTGTGCGTATTGCCCGTGCGGGTCGAATGCGAAGCCTTGTTTCAAAACAGAGAGACACGTATCGAGTTGACGCTGAAAGAGAATCTCGCGCACGAACTCCTCGCATTTTTTGTTGGTACCGTTGATCGGGAGGACAAAGCCGACGGTACCGCCGACGCTGGCGTTTCCCGAAGTGTTGATTCCGGGGCTCGAAGAGTCGTTGCGGTACAGGCTCGAAGCGAGATACGGGCCCCCGCACTGCACGCCCGGTCCGAACGAATTGAGTCCGGGGTCGTAGAAGTTATTTTGCTGGCTGATATTCTGGCCGGTCGGGTTCGAGACGGCCGATGCCGTCGTCGTTTGTTGGTTCGGCGTGACCGTCACCGATTGCGCGCGCACCGTTGTGCCGTGCACAAGAGCGAGCATGACCAGGGCGCAGACTAAGATCGAGCGTTTCATCAATGCTACCTTCATCGACGGTTCGGCGAAAAGCGGGTGCAGCTCGGAAGCATGCACCCGCGACGAGTCAGTTTCCGAACGAGGTTTGGATACCGGTTTGGAACGTCGTGTTCGTCTGGTTGATTTTTCCGTTGATCCAGACGTCGGACGTGTCGCCGCCCTTGAAGAACGTGAGGTTGAGCTGAGCTCCGAAACTCTGGGTTTTCTGGCCGTAGAGGTTGGCGTTCCCGGCGAGCCCGTTGTTGGGATCGAGGCCGGTCAGGTTGGCGCCGAGCGACGCGTTTTTGCTACTCGTTTCCGAGAGCGTGAGCTGCGCGCCGGCATACTGGTCCCATGAGGTGGTGTGGCTGGAAATGGTACCCGAGAGCGAGTTGGTGGACGAGGTGATGGTGTTGAACAAGCCTGCCGCGCTGGCGGGAATCGCGAGACCGCAAATCGCGGCCGACGCACCGAGAACGGAGAGGAGGCGTCCGAGTTTCATGTGGTTTCGACCCTTTCGAATAGCACGAAAAGATGCGACGAACGAAAGTCGCCGGTGAACGCATGCCAAGCTGTGTAAGAGCCCGCATGCCGCTCGATCGTACTCTTAGCAAATAAAATAGGCTTAGGGCCAAAGTGCCTTGTTTATCGAGGCAAGAAGCCTGCCGTGAAAGTCGGCGCGGTGATTGGATTGCGTTGACGCATCCCCGCACGAAAACCGGCTAACGTTGGCTGTTTCGAGACCTTCGCCTCGGGCCGGCATTGATTCTTGCACCGGTTGCCCAGCGTAAAGCGGGACCAAGGGCCTATCCGCTTTGGCCTCGGCACATGTGGCCTGTGCAGCGCAAGCGGCGAGCGCGTCGGAGCGTCTTAGCTCGTTGTTAATTATGCGACGCTATGGTGAGCGCTGAGATTAGTCACGATCGTGTTATGGGGATGTTGTGAACGTTCGTTTTCCGCTGGCCCTGTGCTGCGCCGCTTCGCTTGCCGTGTCGGTGGCGGCCTGCGGAGGTCATACCGCACCGCCCCCTCCGCCGGGCGGCGCCGGCACCATTCAAGCGCTCATCGCGCAAAAAGTGAAGCACGTGTTCGTCATCGTGCAAGAGAACCACACGTTTGATAATTATTTCGGCCTCTATCCCGCGAACGGACAAGCGGTGGAGAATCTGGCGAGTTCGACGGCGCAGGCTCTCGACTGCGTCCCCGACCCGGAAGCCGGCGGTTGTCAGCGGCCGTTCTTGATCACCTCAAACCAAGCGAACAGCGCGTATTACGTGCCCGACGCTCCGGACATCGCGGGCGGCAGCAACAGCCGTTTCGGTCAGGACTACGCGGTCGACGGCGGCAAAATGGACCGTTTCCTGGCGGAAAACGAGGGCGCACCCAACACGCAGCCCACGCCCTTACCGGCAAATCCCACGACGGCGCAAACGCAAGCGCACAACAACGCGCTCAACATTTTGACGACGTACGATTGCGACACCGTCCCCTATCTCTGGTATTACGCGAAGAACTTCGCACTGTTCGATCATTACTTCCAGGCGAACACGGGCCAGTCGACCCCGGGGAACGTGCAGCTTTTCGCCGGGCAAATCGGGCAAACCGAAGTTGCCGCCGGCAAAGCACCGTTCGTATCGAGCCTCTCGGGCACGAGCTATTCCAACGGCGTCCCGCTCGGAAACGACAACAATCCGCCGCCCAACCAACTTCCGTTCATCGCTCCGTACGGCTCGCCGGCTGCGGGAGATGCGATCAGCGTTGCATCGATGCCGGTGCTGCTCAATCCGATGCAAGATGCCGCCGCGGTGAAGGCGAGCGTCGTCGGGCTCATCCCCGAGGACATCGGAACCGAGTCCGCATCCAACCGCGGTTCGGTCCCGTGGACCTGGTATGAGGAAGGCTCGACCGTCTCGGCGGGCGCGCCGCCGGCAGCCTTCAGCGCTCACCACGAAGCACCGATGTACTTCGACTACATCAATAACGCGAGGTCCGCGTTCGGAAGCGCGACGACGCTCAAGGACAACACGTATAGCGGAGCCGGGCTGCTATCGGACATTCGCACCGGAGCGCTGCCGTCGACCGGAGTGTTCTGGATCAAGGGCGGCGCGAACGCAACGAGCTGGCCGTTTCATCCCGCGGACTCCGCCCTGACGACGAAGTTTCCCGGTACCGACGATCATCCCGGAAACGGAAGCTCCGACGCACAGGTCGCCGAGGCGTTCGTGGCGACGACGATCAGCGCGATCGCAAACAGCCCCTACTGGAACGATTCGGTCATCATCCTGACGTGGGACGATAGCGGGGGCCTCTACGATCATTTCCCGCCCACCGAATACGGCGCGCCCTGTCCCGATGACATCGGCGGCATCTTCACGGGCGAACCGTGCGGCGACGGCGTTCGACTTCCGCTGCTCGTCATTTCACGTTTCGCAAAAAGCGGAGCGGTCGTGCACGATCAAAGCGACGCTGGGTCGGTATCGCGCTTTATCGAGGACGTTTTCGGATTGCCCACGTTCGGCTCGCTGCCCGACGAAACGGCAGGAACGAACGCCGGTCTCTTCACCGCGGATGCGAACAATGCGATCGGCGATTTGACCGGCGCCTTGGACGTCGGCAAGTTGAGCGGGAGTTCGGGGAACTCGCCGTCGCTGGCGATCATTCCGTCACCGGCCGTTCCGCCGACGATGAATTGCGCATCGCTCGGGATGACGCCGATCGCTTCACCGGCGTCGGTGCCGCCGGGGTTCATGACCCAGGGCGCGTACGTTCGCCTCACTCCCGCGAGCGAACTGCGTTTGCCCGCCGTCAACGATGACGGCGACTGACCGGCGAGCAACGGACGAGCGCCTCGGGGAAAGCGAAAAGGTCATACGAGGTATGACCTTTCGCACATGTCGGGCAGACAGGATTTGAACCTGCGACCCCCAGTCCCCCAGACTGATGCGCTACCAAGCTGCGCTACTGCCCGCCGACCCCGAGTTTTGGGAAGACTCGCGCGCTTTCCCGCCAACGCCTGTGGCGGTGAAAGCGACGCTCTTCGCCGACGGCGGATCACGCGGGAATCCCGGGCCGGCTGCGTCGGGTGCGGTGTTGTTCGATGAAACCGGCAACGTCTTGCGCGAAGTCGGGACATTCCTCGGGATCGCGACGAACAACGTAGCGGAATGGACCGGACTCGTCACGGGGCTCGAGGCGGCGCTCGAGCTAGGGGTCGACGATCTTACCGTGCGGCTCGATAGCGAGTTAGTCGTCAAGCAGATCAGCGGCGTTTATCGGGTGAAGCATGAAGGTCTGATTCCGCTGCACGCTAAGGCGAAGCTCTTGTTGCGTAAGTTCCCCCACGTCGACGTCGGACACGTCCCGCGTAAGCTCAATAAAGCAGCGGACGCCCTCGTCAATACGGTTTTGGACGCGCAGCGGTAAACGACACCCGCATCCTGGGCACCATCAATCTACCACCATGCGCCGCTTCTCGTTCACGCCGCTCATCCTCGTCGCCGTCGTGCTCGCCGCGGTCGGCGGCTGGCTGCTGTTCGCCAAGTCGGAGCACGATCGCTATGTCTCGGTGAAGCGCGTCTTGCAATCCCGGTCCGAGATCCATCTCGCCTACTCGGTCGACCACGCCGACGGTCCGATCGCGCGTGAATTGTGGACGATGGACAATGTGAACGGGCACTCGACCGCCGCCTACGCGGTCACCGACCGCAAAGGCACGACCGCGAAGTTTGACGAGCCGATCGCCGGCTACGACGTGACGTTCCTGTTCGATAAACTCGTCCAAGACGGCATCTGGGAACTTCACACGCGACCGGCACACGGCAAATCGCGCGACGTGCACAACGTGACCATCGCGCAGGTCGCCGATACGCAGAGCGGCGACCACCATTTCGCTTTCACCGATCCGCGCTACATCGCGACGACGGCCGGGCGACAGTACCGCATCCACCTCGACCGCAACAAGCCCGTTCCCGATTTGCTCTCGCTCGAGTCGACGTCGACTGCTGATCCGCGTTACCAGAAAATCGTCGACGACTTCGAGCAGTTCGGTCCCTCGAATTTCAAGAAGACCGTGCTCGCGGCGCGTGAGAAGCTGTCACGTTCGTGAGAAAATTGCGCACGAGCCGGCTCACGCTCGTCCCCGTCGGAGCGCGCAATGCACGGGAGTTGTGGAAGGTGCTCAACGCGCCCGACCTGCGCAAGTTTCAAGACATTCCGCGCGTTCCGGCCGAGGAGTTCGAGCGGCAAGTGCGGAGTCGGCCGCGTGCGCTCGACGGGCGTTCCACCGGACGTTTCGAGTGGCTCGTGCAACTCGGCGACTACCCGCATCCGATCGGGTGGATTTCGCTGCGCGTCAACGATCGCACACCGCATATCGGCGAGATCGGCTACAGTTTGCTCGAAGCCGCGCGCGGCCGCGGATATGCCACTGAAGCGCTGAGCGCGATCGCAGACGAAGCGTTTGCGCAAGGCGAACTCGAGGAGATGCAAGCCTGTACGGTGCCGGAAAATGCTCCGTCGCGCGCGGTCTTGACGCGCGCGGGGTTTCGTGAAGAACGGCTGATTCGCGGGGGCGCCGTCATTCGGGGACGTCATGTGGACGTCGTCCTGTATCGGCTGCACCGGGCGGAGTGGCAGCGAGCGCAGCCGGCGCATCGGCAAATGCAATCGTAATCCCCGCGTCGAGATAGCCGAAGTAGCGGCGGCGGCGTCCGTCGAGATAGCCGAGCAATGGTTCGCGGATGACCCTGACCGTTAGGAGCGCCGGCAGTTCCTCATAGGCGACGAACCGGCACGCGCGCACGTGTGCATCGGCCGAAGGGACCGCCGGTTCGCCATCGGCGACGATTGCAAAACAGAATGCGGTCACGTGCGTCCGCGCAACGTGATCGAATGACTCCGCGACGTAGAGCAACTCATTCGCGCGAACGGCGAGTCCGGTCTCTTCGCGCAGTTCGCGCTCGACGGTCATCGGTGCCGTCTCGCCCCATTCCTGGCGGCCACCCGGAAGGTTCCACAACAGCGCCGCGTGATTCGGATACTGATTGCCGACGACCAGCACGCGTCCGTCGCGCTCGAGCAAGCCGGTGCACAGATGCAGGCGAATCATCACGCGGAGTTCGCCGAGGAGACGAGAATCGCTCGCAAGCCGATGGATTTCGAAGTCTTCGATTGTACGGACCGCGAACGCGTCGCCGAAGCGCTTGCCCTCCGCTTCAGCGTTTTCGTCGACGAGCAGCACGTGCCGGCGGATGAAGAGCTCGACGAGCACGACCGCAACGACATGACGGCTCGGCATGTGCTGGTCCGCGACGGCGACGTGATCGCCGCGGGCCGGTACTACCGCAAGGACGAGGAGACCGTGCAGATCGGTCGCATGGCGGTCGTGGCCGCGCGCCGCTGCACGGGCGTCGGTCGGCGTATGCTCGACGCCTTGCTCGACGATGCGCGAACGCGCGGGTATGCGCGTGCTGCGCTCAACGCGCAAGTGCACGCCGAGGCATTTTACCGCGGGGCCGGTTTCTCGGCGTACGGGCCGACGTTTATCGAGTGCGACATCGTCCATCAAGCGATGGGCCGGACACTCTAAATTGCTTCAAGCCCCGCAAGATCGAGCACCACGGAGATGATGCCGTCGTATTTCGGTTCGGAGAACGCGTTCTCGATCGCCGCTTCGCGCGCGGCCGCAGCGACGAGCGCGACGATGGCGTACCCCGAGAGCGATGGTGACGTTTCTGCTAGGCCTGCATCGCGCAGCCGTTCGAGGTATCGTGCCATCCGCTCGACGTTGGCTTCCGAGCGCCGTTGGCGCTCCGCAACGACGGCAGAATCGTGATTGCTTGTGGCGAGCCACGCGCGAAAGAGGCCCGGCCGTCCGAGTGCGGCGGCGATCGATTCCCGTGCCCACGATGTCAACTTCGCGCGTTCCGCAACGCGATCGCCCGGCGCTTCGTCAAATCGTTCACCGAACTGCTCGAGATCGGCCGTTTCGCGAATCATCGCGTCGCGAACAACGTGCGCGAGGTCGCGGAAGTGCCGGTAAAAGGTCCCGTAGGCGAGCCCCGCTTCGCTCGCCACCATGCCGGTCGAGATAGCCGAAAGCTCATGATTTTCGAGCAAGCGTTCGACAGCATCGAGCATGCGGTCGCGGGACGTCGGACGCTGCATTCGCTCGGGCGACAGGGTTCCCTCGCCCTCCACACGGCCGAGGTATGTCCACTTGCCGCGAACGCGGCGCGTGACCGGGTCCCGGTACGATTCGACGCGATATCGGTACGCGCGCCCGCTAACGCGTTTGATGACTTCGTACGCCAAGGGACCCCTCCGCCAATGAACGTGCTGCGACCCTCACGCCCTTTCGACAAACGTCCGCCTGCTCGTTCTCTCTCCGGAGCGTCGTGAAGCAATCTTTACGCAACGCGGGCCGATTGCGGACGGGCATCACGGTCGCGGCGCTCGGCGTCGTGTTCGGCGACATCGGAACGAGCCCGTTGTATACGCTCAAAACCTGCTTCACCAGCGCCCACGCCGATCCGACACCGGGCAACGTCGTCGGTATCCTCTCGTTGCTTGTCTGGGCGCTGATCGTCGTCGTTTGCGTGAAGTACGTTTCGATCGTCATGCGCGTCGACCACGACGGCGAAGGCGGAATCTTGGCACTGCTCGCGCTGCTGCTGCCGAAGCCGGTGCGCGGTATGCCGTCGCCGGCGACCTGGATCGTCGTGGTGGTCGTCGTCGGTGCCGGAATGTTGTTCGGCGACGGCGTGATCACGCCCGCGATCTCAATCATCTCCGCCGTCGAAGGGCTGAAAATCGCGACCAGTTCGGCGCAGCCGCTGATCGTCCCGATCTCGCTCGCGATCGTGATCGCGCTTTTCGTGATTCAGGTTCGCGGAACCGAGAAGATCGGTGGCGTGTTCGGCCCGGTCATGTTCGTTTGGTTTATCGCCATCGCGATTGCGGGGCTCGCCGGAATCACCCGCCATCCGGACGTCCTGTGGGCGATCGACCCGCGTCACGCCGCCGCATTCCTTACCGGTCGCGGGCTGAACGGATTCCTTGTGCTCGGCGGGGTCGTCTTGTGCATCACCGGCGTCGAAGCGCTCTACGCCGATCTCTCGCACTTCGGTCGCCGGCCGATCACCGCTGCCTGGTACGGCCTGGTGTGGCCCGCGGTAACGCTTTCGTACTTGGGCCAAGGTGCGCAAATCATCAGCGACGCGCACGCGTTCGACAATCCGTTCTACGCGCTCACGGGCGGCCCGTTTCTGATCCCGATGGTCATCCTCGCGACGGCGGCGACGGTGATCGCATCGCAGGCGTTGATCTCCGGGGCGTTCACGTTGACGGAGCAGGCCATTGCGCTAACGCTTTCACCGCGCATGGAAGTCGTCCATACGTCGAACCGCTACCCAGGACAGGTATTCGTGCCGGCGATCAACGTCACGCTCGGCGTCGCCTGCGCGATCCTCGTCGTGACGTTCCGGTCGAGCGACCGGCTCGCCGCAGCCTACGGTCTCGCAGTGTCCGTTACCATGATGTGTACGTCGATCGTCTTCTATCTCGTCGTGTCTCGCCGACTCGGCTGGAACCCGCTCGTCGCGTTCGCGACGCTCGCCGGTTTTCTCACGATCGACGGGAGTTTCGTCGCTGCGAGCTTGCCGAAGTTTCTCGAGGGCGGCTACGTGCCGATTGCGATCAGCGCAGCGCTTACGACGATCGCGTTGACGTGGCTCGAAGGACGCCGCTGCGTCGCGCGCAGCGTGCGCGAGCAACTCGAGCCGGTCGAGCAATTCCTCAACGAAACCTACGATCAAGCGCTGGGGACCACGACCGGAACGATGGTGTTTCTCAGCGGCGATCCGGATGGCATCCCGTTCATGGCGAATCATCGTTGGCTCCGCAAGCGTGCGCAGCACGAACGCATTATTTTGCTGACGCTCTCACGCGTGCAGAGCCCGTATGCCGACCCGCAACGGCGCGTGAAAATCGAACGGCTCTCCGACCGGCTGATTCGCGTCATCGCGCACTTCGGTTACATGGAGCCGCCGCGGATCAATGTCATTCTCGGTGCATGCGACGCGGGCGGCCTGCAGTTGAACGATCCTGAGACGTCGTTCTTTTACGCCGACGCGAAATTGGTCAAAATGCCGGGCGGCATGCCGGGGCCGCAGCGTTGGCTGTTCGGCGTGCTATCGCGAAATTCGCGACCGCTCTCGGACGATCTGCAAATTCCGGCGGCGCGCCGGGTGGAGTTGGGCCTCGAGGTCGCGATCTAAAGCGCGTTCGTCGCACGCCGCGGCTCGAGCCGTAACCGTGCGAGCATTTGCGGCGTCGGCAGTTTGACGTCGCGCGCTAGCTTCAGCCATTCGAGGACTCTGATCGTGCACCACGTCGCGTCGAACTCGAACCAGCGCAGACCGTGGCGCGCCGAGAACGGAAACGCGTGGTGGTTGTTGTGCCAGCCTTCGCCCCACGCGAGAATCGCGACCCACCAATTGTTCGTGGACTTATCACCGGTGCGAAAACTTTGGTAGCCGGTCATGTGCGCCGCGCTGTTGACGAGCCACGTGATGTGATACGTCACGACGATCCGCACGAAGATTCCCCATATGACGAAGGACCAGCCGCCGACGGCGAAAAGCGCAATACCGAGAACGACCTGCCAGAGCACGTTCGTCTTTTCGAGTAACCGGTAGAACGGAGAGTTGGCCAGATCCGGCGCTAGACGCACCTGTTCGGCGATCGAAAGCCGCGCCTCGTTGCGGCGGTACAGCCACGCCATGTGACTCCACCACGCGCCGCGATGGATGTCGTGCGGATCGCCTTCGCGGTCAGTGTTGGCATGATGCGCGCGATGCGTTGCGACCCATTCGATCGGGCCGCCCTGGAGGGCGAGGGTTCCGAGGATCGCCAGAATCGGCTCGAGACCGCGCCGAACGCGCAGGCTCCGGTGCGTGAGGGTTCGGTGAAAGCCGAGCGTGATTCCCCAGGCCCCCGTGACGTAATACAGCACGAGCATCACCGCGACCGCGCTCCAGGAGAACGTACCCGGGATGAAGACGCAGAGAGCACCGAGATGCACGACGCCGAGGCCGACTCCGGTAACGATGCCACGCGGATCGGTCGTACGTGGTCGAACAGATTCCATATCTTCTTGGACGTGCGCTCGTCCCGAAGAATCTCCTGTGCGTAACCGTTTGTACGATTCGGTGAAGGTACGGTCACGTACTATTTGCGTATGGTTTACATGTAAAAAACTGGGAACGCTAGCTATCCGAGAACGGCCTCTCGTCACGTGGCGGGAGCGGCTTGAGGAGTTGAAGGTTTGGACACACTTGTGAGTTGCCCGTGTGGGCATACGCTTGCCCTGCATGACGGTGGCGGATGTTCGGGCGAGCGTTTGCGGCCGTGCGCCTGCAAACGTGATCGCACCGGCGCGCTCGATGCGGCCGTAACGGCGGTCCGCACGCATCCGGTTTCGGGCCTCTATCCGATTCCGAACGGCGTTGCTTAAGAAGAAAGGCGCAAGGCCGCCGGAGTTGACGTAGGTATTTCGGCGGTGTAAACTAGTCGTCTATGCCAATCGGCGGGTAGCGCAAGAAAAAGCGAGGACCCCTCCCCTGGTCATGGGGAGACCTGGCTTTTTTGCATTTCCAGCTTGGCGCGCTCTCATGAGATGTGAAGACGGTACATGGCTTCGAAGACGACGGCGGACAAACCCAAAACCACCCGCGGAAAAAAGGCGGCGACGGCAGTTGCCGAGCCGACCGGTAACGGGACGGCGATTAAGGCGCAGAACATCGCGAGTGCTTCGTTCGTGGTGCCCGAAGAGGCGTTCACGGTCGAACTGCCCGAGGATCCCGGGCCCACACGAAAACGCTATACCTTCGCAAAGATTCCCGACGTGCTCAACCTGCCCGATCTGATCGAGCTGCAAAAGGCGTCGTTCAAATGGTTCATTTCGGACGGGCTCAAGGAAGCGTTCGATTCGATCTCGCCGATCAAGGACTTCACCGGTAACCTGGTACTCGAATTCGGCGAGCACAGCCTCGGGGAACCGAAGTATTCGGTCGAGGAATGCCGCGAGCGCGACATGACGTACAGCGCGCCGTTGCGCGTGCGTGTTCGTCTGATCACGGCCGAGTCGGGTGAAATCAAGGGCATCCCCGACCAAGAGATCTTCATGGGCGATTTCCCGCTGATGACCGACAAGGGCACGTTCATGATCAACGGCGCGGAGCGCGTGATCGTGAGCCAGCTCGTCCGCTCACCCGGCGTCTATTTCCTGGCCGACAAAGATACGAACAACCGCGACACGTTCAACGCGACGATCATCCCGAATCGCGGCGCATGGATCGAGTTCGAAACCGACAACGGCACGAAGAACGACGAGACCGAGGGCACGATCGGCGTTCGCATCGACAAGAACCGGAAAATCTACGCGACGACGTTCATCCGGGCACTCTCGCGTCCGGACCTCGGTTTCGATTGGCAGACCGACGAAGCGATTCTCGCGCTCTTCGACAAGTCGCCTTTGATTGCCAATTGTCTCGAAAAAGACAAGGACATCAAGACCAAAGAAGATGCGCTCAAAGAAATTTACAAGAAGCTGCGTCCGGGCGAGCCCGAAAATGCGGAGAACGCCGAGAAATTGCTCGAGTCGCTGTTCTTCGACGAGAAGCGCTATGATCTCGCCGGCGTCGGCCGCTACAAACTCTCAGGCAAGCTCGAGCGCGAGTACGTCGCCGCGGGTGTTTCGATTCCGCAGGTCGATAAGAAGGCGCTCACGCGCGACGACATGATCGCGGTGATCCGCCGTTTGATCAAAGTTGCGACTCGTCAGATCCATAAAGACGACATCGATCATCTCGGTAACCGCCGCATCCGTTCGGTCGGCGAGCTTCTGCAGAATCAGTTCCGCGTCGGCCTCTTGCGTTTGGAGCGCGTCGTGCGGGAGCGCATGACGGTCCAAGACATCGAGACGGTGACGCCGCAGGCGCTCATCAACATCCGTCCGGTCGTCGCTGCGATCAAAGAGTTCTTCGGCTCCTCGCAACTCTCGCAGTTCATGGACCAGACGAACTCGCTCGCTGAGCTCACGCACAAGCGGCGTCTTTCGGCGCTCGGGCCGGGCGGTCTGTCGCGCGAACGCGCAGGCTTCGAAGTCCGCGACGTTCACCATAGCCACTACGGCCGCATCTGCCCGATCGAAACGCCGGAAGGTCCGAACATCGGCTTGATCGGTTCGCTCGCGACGTTCGCGCGCGTCAACCGTTACGGCTTCATCGAGACGCCCTATCGCGTGGTGAAAGACGGCATCGTCTCGGACGAGATCCGTTACTTTACCGCGGACCGCGAGGACGAGTATATCGTCGCGCAAGCCAACACGACGATGGACGAGCGCGGCAAGATCACCGCGCCGACCGTCATCGGGCGCTACGCGGAAGAATACGTCGAAGAGCCGCCGGAAAAAATCCAGCTCATGGACGTCTCGCCCAAGCAGATCGTGTCGGTTGCGACGGCACTCATTCCGTTCCTCGAGCACGACGATGCGAATCGTGCGTTGATGGGCGCAAACATGCAGCGTCAAGCAGTGCCGTTGCTCCGTCCCCAGGCGCCGATCATCGGCACCGGCATGGAGTATCGCGCTGCCAAGGATTCCGGCGGTTGTGTCCTCGCACGGGCCAACGGCGACGTTGTCGCGGTCGACGCGAAGGCGATCTCGCTCCGTCACGACGACGACGGACTCGAGCACGAGTACGATCTCTTGAAGTTCACGCGTTCGAACGCGGGCACGTGCATCAACCAGCGGCCGATCGTCGCGGTCGGCGACAAAGTAATGCGCGGGCAAATCCTCGCCGACGGTCCGTCGTCGGACGAAGGCGAACTCGCGCTCGGACAAAACGTGCTCGTCGCGTTCATGCCGTGGGAAGGTTATAACTACGAAGACGCGATCCTGATCAGCGAACGCATGGTCAAGGACGATCGCTTCACCTCGATTCACATCGAAGAGTACGAGTGTGAAGCTCGCGACACGAAGCTGGGGCCGGAAGAGGTCACGCGAGACATCCCCAACGTCGGCGAAGATTCGCTCAAGGATCTCGATGAGAACGGTATCGTGCGCATCGGCGCCGAGGTTCGTCCCGAAGACATCCTCGTCGGCAAAGTCACGCCGAAGGGCGAGACGGAGTTGACGGCTGAGGAACGTCTGCTGCGCGCGATCTTCGGTGAGAAGTCACGCGAAGTGCGCGATACCTCGCTCAAAGTACCGCACGGTGAGAAGGGCAAGATCATCGACGTCAAGCGCTTCTCGCGCGAGAACGGTGACGAACTCTCGCCCGGCGTGAACCACTTGGTGCGCGTTTACGTCGCGCAGAAACGCAAGATTCTGCAAGGCGACAAGATGGCCGGCCGGCACGGCAACAAGGGCGTCATCGCCAAAGTGCTGCCGGAAGAAGACATGCCGTACACGGACGACGGGCGTCCGGTCGACATCGTGCTCAACCCGCTGGGCGTGCCGTCGCGCATGAACCTCGGCCAGATCATGGAGACGCATCTCGGTTGGGCGGCGTCGATGCTCGGCATGCACATCGCAACCCCGGTCTTCGACGGCGCGCACGCCGAAGATATCAGCGAATGGCTGCAAGACGCCGGACTTCCGTCCGACGGCAAGACGTGGCTGCGCGACGGCCGCACCGGCGACCGCTTCGGCCGGCCGATCACGGTCGGTTACATCTACATGCTCAAGCTCGCGCATTTGGTCGACGATAAGATCCACGCGCGTTCGACCGGCCCCTACTCGATGATCACGCAGCAACCGCTGGGCGGCAAGGCCCAGTTCGGCGGCCAGCGATTCGGCGAGATGGAAGTCTGGGCGCTCGAAGCGTACGGTGCGGCATACACGCTGCAAGAACTCCTCACGGTCAAGTCCGACGACGTCGTCGGTCGCGTGAAGACGTACGAAGCGATCGTCAAGGGTGAAAACGTGCTCGAGCCGGGCGTGCCCGAATCGTTCAAGGTGCTCATCAAAGAGCTGCAATCGCTGGCGCTCGACGTCAAGGTGTTGACCGAGACGCGCGAAGAGGTCGAAATCCGGATTGCGGACGACGACATGTCGGAGCGCGCGCAAGAGATCGGTCTGCTCATGGGCGACGAGGATCCGCGCTTGTCGCAGACGGCGCTTGCCGAACGCGAAGCGGAGCGCGACCGAATTCCGGAAGCCGGCACGGCCGTCGCCGAACCGGCCGCGGACGAGGAAGGCACGACGGACGGCGAGCAGGTTGGCGAAGCCGAGGAGCCCGAGGAAGAAGAGGAAGAGATCGACGACAACGCGCCGCTCGTTTCCGCGACGGCGAAACGCGGCTCGGAAGACGATCTGCTCCCGACCTCGCCGCTCGGCGGTTTACGTGCGACGATGACCGACGACGGCGAAATCGTCGTGGACGAAGTCACCGACGACGAACCCACGGCAACGGTGGCCGAAGAGGAAGACGAAGATCAGGGCTACGTCCTCGAAGATGAGGACGAAGAGCTGGCCGAAGAGGAAGAAGAGGACGAAGGTCCCCTCGCTCACTCGACGGACGACGATTACTGATCGTCTGACCGAAACGGACGACGAGGCTCGAGCATCGCTCGGGCCTCGTTTCCTTGCACGACGCGATGATCGCAACACCGGCCGTCACCGACGGCATCGAATCGCTCGCCCGCCGCAGGCGCGCCTATACGGCCATTTCGATCGTTACGACCATGTCGGTCATCGACGGTTCGATCGCGAATACGGCGCTGCCGACCATCGCACGCGAGTTGCACGTCGGGCCGGCCGCCATCGTATGGGTCGTCAACGCGTTCAACTTGGCAGTAACCGCGACGCTCTTTGCGTCGGCGGCATATGCGACATCGGTCGGCTTCACGCGCATCTATCGCGCGGGCGTCGTGGTTTTTACGCTCGGCTCGCTCCTCTGCGCGCTGAGCGGATCGTTCACCCTCTTGATCGCCGCACGTGTCGTGCAGGGCGTCGGCGCGGCGATGGTCTCAGCGATCTCGCCCGCGATCGTCCGCACGATCTTTCCCCGCGCGCAGCTCGTTCGCGCGTTCGGTTACAGCGCGCTCGTTGTTTCGGCGGCCGGCGCGGCGGGGCCGACCGCCGGAGGGTTGTTGCTCGCGGTGTTACCGTGGCCGTGGCTCTTCGCGATCAACGTTCCGCTCGCGTTCGTCGCCATCGCCCTCGGTCGCAACGCGCTGCCGGACGCTCCGGGCAACGGCTTGCGTCAGGACGTTGCCAGCGTGTTCGCGAGCGCGGTCGGTTTCAGTTTGCTCGTCTACGGGATCGACGGCATCTCGCGGCACGAATCCGTGCGCGCCATTGCGCTGGAGAGTGCGTTCGGCGCGTTGATCTTCGCGTGGTTCGTGCGCCGGCAATTCCACTTGCCGGAGCCCATGATCGCGCTCGAGCTCTTTCGCTTACCGGTGTTTGCCGGCGCGGCATGGACGAGCTTCGCCGCGTGGACGGCGTGGGGCATCGGCTTCGTGACCTTGCCGTTCGTGTTGCAGCTCGATCGGGGCGCATCGCCGCTGATATCCGGCTTGTTATTGACGTCATGGCCCCTCGGAACCGCCGTGAGCGCACCCCTGGCGTCGCGGCTGGCCGAGCGCATCCCGGTGCGCGCGCTCGCGTCGTGCGGCCTGGCGCTCTTCGCAGCCGCGCTCGTGCTCTTCGCGTGCTTCTCGCACGACGCGGCGCCGCCCGCGTTGCTTGCGTTCGGCGCGCTTGCCGGCATCGGATTCGGCGCGTTTCAAGCGCCGAACAACGGCGAGCTTCTCGGGTCGACGCCGATCGAAAAAAGCGCGAGCGCATCAGCGCTGCTGGCGACGTTTCGCGTGAGCGCGCAGACACTCGGTGCATCGTTGGTCGCGATTGTCTTCGCGTGGGCTGAGCGGAGCGATCCGGCCGACTTCGTGCGCCTCGCCGCCCCGGTTGCGCTCGGCGTTGCCGCAGCGTGTGCGGGGATCGGCACGCTGGTCAGTCTACGGCGAACGATCCGACCTGCTGCCGTGTAGCTCCGAGAACAGCTCGGAGCATGGACGCCGCCCGTTGCAATGATGCTCGGGCGTGCACGTGCGACGCTTCGTGTACTAGTCGACCTGACGCGGCTCGCGCGAAATCAATCGCAGGTACTTGCGCGGCTCGAACGACGAGTCCGCGTCGATGCGCTTAAAGGCCTCGTCGCGCACTTGTGCGGCAACTTCGCGCCGCGCGCGAACGGCGGTTTCAAGCTCGCGAAACGTCCGCTCGAACTCATCGCCTTCGAGTGATGCGATCTGCGATTTCAAACGCGAAATATCGTGATTGATCTCGCCTTGCAGTTGGGTCGAGACATCCCGTTCCATTCGTTCGATCCGATGGAGCAAGGTGTTGAGTTCTTCGACGGTCGGGAGGCCATAGGCGGAACGAGACGGTTCCGATGCTCGCCGAATGAGGCGGCCGCCGCGAATGGGCTGTGGCGCATTGAAGTCGGGATAGAGACGAATGATCGACGCGATCTTCTGCGGGCCTTTGGGCGACTGCAGGCCCTCCGCCATTCCGGCCATGATCAGCCGGGAGCGGAGCGCCGTATCTTTGATCGTCCGCAGCTGCTCAGGCGACACATTTTGCGGTTTGCGATGCGTCCCGTAAAAGTCGGAATCGCGTGCTTCCGGCAGTGCCTGTGCCTTCTCCCAAAGTGACATACGTGCTCGCGCCGTCGTTTCCACCGTTACCGGTTATTCGGTCGGAGTTACTTCACCTTCGGTTAACTCTGCTTGAGTGATCTGCATCTCGCCTCGTAGTAACCCGGTGTCATCCGCTGCGATAACGGCCGCACGGGTACCATCTTCAGTGCCGGTTTGTTCGTCGGCGGACTCAATATTCTCGTTCATGCTGGGCCCACGTACCCGCCATACCGCGTAAGCTCGCTTGTCTGCACGGAGGCCGCCCTCGTTCCTCGAACGCCCGTTCGGATGCGACAGGCACCGTTGTTCGCGACCGACGGTTCTCCGATCGTTCTGGTTTCGGAACGCGGCGACGTCACGTACTTTCCCGAGTATCTCGGCGCGAGCGAGGCTACCGCGTTGCTGGACGAGTTACGTGCGACGACCCGGTTCGCGGCCGATTCGCGCATGATGTACGGCCGGCGCGTGGCCGTCCCTCGCGAGACCGCCGCGCGAGGCGACGGCATGTCGCAGCCGTGGACCCCCCGGCTTTCGGCAGTCCGCGGCCGCCTTGAAATCCAACTGGGGACGTCGTTCGAGTACGTTTTCGTCAACCGCTATCGCGACGGCCGCGATAGCGTTGCCTGGCACGGCGATCATGACGAAGACCCGCGGAAGATCGTGGGCTCGCTTTCACTCGGCGCGACGCGCGAATTTGACCTGCGACCCCAACGGGAGAGCGACCTGCGTCGACGCACGATCAGCGTCGATGTCGCGCACGGCGACTTGATCGTGATGGCCGGCGAGACGCAGCGTAACTGGGAGCATCGCGTGCGCAAGAATCCGTGCGTTCACGAGGAGCGCATCAATCTGACATTTCGGCAGCATCGCGCGCGCTGAGCGGCGAACGCCGCGCGTCGTGCCCGTGACGATTCTCGTGCCGCGCGGTCCGGAAGAAGCGGCTGTGCGGCGAGCGGCCCCAGCTGCCGCGATCGTCGGGCTCGCGGCCGCCGCGGGTAGCGCCGCGGTGCCCGCGCTCGAGGCTGGGACGTTCGCCGTCCTGATCGGACTTTGCGGCTCGCTCGCGTCCGCCCACGTCGGCGACATCGTGAGCTATACGCGCATCGTGGGCGACGACGGTGCGGAAACGATCGCTGCCGGCGACTTCGCCGACGTGCAACGCGCGCTGCCGCAGGCACGCGGCGTCGTCGCGTGCATGACCGATCGCATCGTCACCCGGACCGCGGAACGCGCGGCGCTGGCGACGCATTTCGGCGCCGAGGTTGTCGATATGGAGGGCCTGCACGTCGCCCGCGCGCTGCATACGCGCGGCATCCGTTTCGCGATGGTTCGCGTGGTGAGCGACGATCCGCGCGCCGATCTTCCCCCGATCGACGATGCATTCGATTCGGGCGGCGCAATCCGACCGTTCGTGCTGGCCGCCGCCTTCGTCCGCGCTCCGTTTGCGGCGGTGCGCTTCGTCCGCGACGTTCAGGCGTCGCTGCGCGTCCTGGGCTCGGTCGCCGCTGCGCTCGCGGCGTCGAAGTGACGGCCCTTCCACGTACCGCCCGTTCCGCGCGCGTGACGTAACGCGGAGTCGACGGTCATCGCGGTGTACAGCAGCCCGGCGAGCGGCAGCGTCAGCGCGCGCCAACGCGGCAGACGATAGAGGCGCAGGGTCGGCACGTACGCGAGCGCCATCACCGCAGATGCGATCGCTCCCGGCACCGCGAGACGCGAACGGCGTTGGGCAACTCCGATTGCGAGAACGCTCACCGGAACGGCGAACAAAAAGAGCATTCCGGCCGTCGTGCCGCCGAGCACGACCGGCGAGTAGCCGAGTTGCGTGTACGCCGTCCGCGCAACCATCGACCACAACGGCGCGAGACCGCGGTACGGGCGTACGCTGCGCGAACGCGACGTCAGTCCGAGCCAGAGCGTTCCGCCGTTGCGTTTGACCGCGCTCGCGAGCGAACAATCATCGATCAACGCACCGCGAATGCACGCGATGCCCCCGATTCGTTCGAGATGTTCGGCCGCGAGTAAAACGCAGCCGCCGGCTGCGCCGGCGGTCGAACGCGCGTTGTCGTTGACCCACGCGAACGGGTAGAGCATCCGAAAAAAGAAGACGAACGCGGGGACCAGCAGTTTTTCCCATGGGGTCGTGCAGTGTAACTCGACCATGAGCGAGACGAGGTCGCGTTTATCGGTCACCGCTTGCGCGACGAGCCGCGCCAGTACGTCGTCGGCGTGCTCGACGTCTGCGTCGGTGAACCACCAGTAGTCCGGACTCGCACCCGCCGCGCGCGCGGCGTCGACACCTTCCGACATCGCCCAGACCTTGCCCGTCCAACCGTCGGGGCGCGGTCGCGCCCTCCGCACGACGGCCCGCTCCGTCGCGCGTTCGCGAACGATCGTCGCTCGTGCGGCGGTCGCCGTATCGTCGTCGCTGCGATCGTCGACGACGCTCAGGGAAAACGCGCCGGAATAGCGCTGGTTCAGCAACGCGTAAAGGGTTCGAGCAATGACGTCGCCTTCGTTGCGTGCGGGAACGATCGCGTGTACGCTCGGGGCATTCGACGCCTTGCTCTCGGGCGCGAGGCGATCCGCACGTGCGTCCCAAAAACGTCCGCGTGCCCCCAGTAAGCCGATCCAGGAAAACGCAGCAAGCCACGCAGCGAAGCGAAGTCCGATGACCACCATTGGAACGCGACCTTCGGACGCGCCGCCGGCACGACCCGCTCTCCCGTTGCTGCTCGGCATTCGCAAAGCGACGGAAGCGTTGTTCCGTCGCCAACAGGCCGACGGCTACTGGTGGGCCGAGCTACAGTCGAACGTCACGATCACGGCCGAAGTGTTGCTGCTGCAGGCGGTGTGGGGCCGATTCGAACGCGTACCGCGCGAACGCGCCGAGCGCTATTTTCGACGCGAGCAATGCGAGCACGGCGGTTGGGAACTCGCCTTCGGTGACGGCGGCGATCTCAGCACGTCGGTTGAAGCATACATGGCGCTGCGCCTGCTGGGCGTACCCGCCGACGACCTCGCGCTCGAGCGCGCACGCACGTTCATTCGCGCGCGTGGCGGCATAACGCAAACGCGCATCTTCACGAAGATGCATCTCGCGCTCGTCGGCGCGTACGCGTGGGCGGGACTGCCGTCGTTGCCGCCCGCGCTGATGATGTTGCCGGACCGTTTCCCGTTCTCGATCTACGAGCTCTCAAGTTGGGCACGCGGAAGTACGGTGCCGTTGATCGCGGTCTTCGACGTAAAGCCGGTCTACGGTCCGATACTCGATCTCGACGAGCTTTACGCGGAAGGGCGTGAGAACGCGCGCTTCACGCTACCGTCGCCGACGGCGCTCTTCGAGCAGCTCTTTACGCTGCTCGACGGCGTCGTGAAGTTCGGCGAGCGTTGCGGCGTCGTCCCGTTTCGCACCGCGGGCGTTCGTCGGGCGGAACGGTGGACGGTGCAGCACCAAGAAGCGACCGGTGATTGGGGCGGTATCGCTCCGGCGATGCTCAACGCGATGCTCGCGCTGCGCGCGCTCGGTTATGACCCGAACGATGCCGTCGTGCAACGCGGCTGGGAAGCGATCGACGTCTTCACGGTCGACGACGGCGAGGTGTATCGCGTGCAGCCATGTATCTCGCCGGTGTGGGATACCGGGCTCGCAGTACGCGCGCTCGTCGATGCGGGCGTGCCGCGAGACGACGAACGCCTCACACGGGCGGTGACGTGGTTGCTCAACCGGCAGATCGTCTCGACCTACGGCGACTGGGCGGTGAAGAACCGTACGGGCGAACCCGGCGGCTGGGCGTTCGAGTTCGAAAATGCCTGGTATCCGGACGTGGACGATACTGCGGTCGTCGTCATGGCGCTCGGTGCCGTCGACCACCCGAACACCGAGCGTGTGCGCGCGTCGATCGTGCGCGGGTCAGAGTGGGCCGCCTCGATGCAATGTGTGAACGGCGGATGGGGCGCCTTCGACATCGACAACGACCAGCAATGGCTCAACCGCATCCCCTACGGCGATCTCAAGGCGATGATCGATCCAGCAACTGCGGACGTGACCGCGCGCATGATCGAGATGGTCGTGCGTTGCGATCTCACCGGCTTCGACCGCGTACGTTTCGAACGCGGCATCGACTTTCTGCTTGGCGAACAAGAACTCGACGGGGCGTGGTTCGGACGCTGGGGCGTGAACTACATCTACGGCACGAGCGGCGCGCTCGTCGCGCTCGGACCGGCTCGCGCGGACCGCCGAATCGATCGCGCCGTCGTGCGCGGCGCCGTATGGCTACGCAGCGTCCAGAATGCCGACGGCGGATGGGGCGAGACGACGGACTCGTATCGCGATCCGTCGTCGCGCGGAATCGGCCCGACGACCGCGAGCCAAACGGCGTGGGCGCTGCTCGGCCTGTCGGCCGCCGTCGAACGTCATCCGGAGTTGCACTCGGACTTCATGCCCTCGCTCGATCGCGGCGTCGACGTTCTGCTCAAGACGCAACGCCCCGACGGTAATTGGAACGAGCCGCACTTCACCGGAACCGGTTTCCCAAAACACTTTTATCTGAACTACCATCAGTACCGGTTGCATTTTCCGCTTTCGGCGCTCGGACGTTATGCCGCATTGCGCCAACGCCGAGCATAGCGCAGTTACATCGAAAGGCCAAGGAACGCGTGCCGGATCAGATCGCTTCCGGCGAGCTCGTGCGAGGGGCCCGCGAGCACGACGCGACCCGTTTGCAGGACGAAGCCGTGCGACGCCACGGCCAGCGCTTCGCGAACGTTCTGCTCGACGAGCAACACCGTCGTGCCTGCCGCCGCAATCCGCGTGATGCCGGCATAGATCACCGGGATCAGTTTTGGCGCGATGCCGAGCGAAGGTTCGTCGAGCATGAGCAGCCGCGGGCCGCTCATCGTGCCGCGCGCGATGGCGAGCATCTGTTGTTCGCCGCCCGAGAGCGTTGAGGCGCGTTGATCGATACGTTCGCGCAAAATCGGAAACGCGGCGAACGCGTCGGCAAGTCGTCGTTCGCGCTCGCTGCGATCGGGACGGACATATGCGCCGAGCAGCAAGTTGTCGCGTACCGTCGCGGATGCGAACACGCGGCGGCCTTCCGGTACGTGCGCAACGCCGGCGCGCACGATGTCGTGCGGCGCACGGCGCGTAATATCGTCGCCGGCGAGCCGAATTGCGCCACGTTCGGGACGGACGATGCCGCTGATCGCGCGCAAGAGCGAGGTCTTCCCCGCGCCGTTGGCACCGACGAGCGCGACGATCGTTCCCGCGTTCGCATGAAGCGATACGCCCTGCAGCGCGCGCATGCCGTCGTAGGCGACGGCGACGTCGTCGATCTCGAGGAGCGGCGCCGCGATCACGCCGCGGGCGCGCCCAGATACGCGTCGATCACGCGCGGATCGCGCACCGCTTCGGCGGCGCTGCCGGCGAAGATCGTTGCGCCGGCCGCGATGACGACGACGTGATCGGCGAGCGGCATCAGCACTTCCATGACGTGCTCGACCATCACGATCGTCATGCCGGACGCGACGATGCGGCGCAATAACGCGACCGCGTCCTGCGCCTCGGCCGGCGTCAGGCCGGCCATCACCTCGTCGAGCAAGAGCAGGCGCGGTTCGGTCGCGAGCGCACGCGCGACCTCGAGCCGTTTCTTGTCGGCGATCGTCAGCGACGCGCCCGGCGTGTGCGCACGATGCGCGAGACCGACCAGTTGCAGGACGGCGTCGGCCGCACGCTGAGCTCCGGCAACGGTGCGGTGATGCAGCAACGCGCCGACGATCGTCGCTTCGCGAACCGTCATATCGCCGAACGGCTGGACGATCTGATACGTGCGGCCGATACCGAGCGACGCAATACGATGGTACGGCAGTCCGTCAATGCGGCGGCCGTCGAAGACCACCGTTCCGCTCGTCGGCTTGAGCGCACCGCTGATGCACCCGAACGCGGTCGATTTGCCGGCGCCGTTCGGCCCGATCAACCCGGTCAGCGTTCCCGTCTGCGCCGTGAGATCGAGCCCGTCGAGAGCGCGCAGCGCGCCGAATCGCTTGGTGAGTCCTCGAACGTCGAGCATCGTTGGCCCTTGGAACAAATGAGCCCGGGCACCTCGCTCCGTATCTTGCGGCAACGTTTCCGACATGCGTAGTTGCGTGGTGTAGTAGGGAGGATCGATGCGTTTTCACATCGCCGGCATTGCTAGTGCCGCGGCGATCGCCGCTGGTTTGATCGCGAGCATGCCGCTACAGGCGAATCCGCCGGCCGAGATTCCGGTCGGCGTCATCCTGCCGCTCACCGGATCGCTCGCGTCGACCGGCGCGAGTCTCAAAGCCGGAGCCGAACTGGCCGCCGACCTCATCAACGGTCATGTTTCGTACCCGCTGCCGGCGGTCGGCCGTAGCGGCATCCCGCACCTGGGTCACGCGCGCATCAAACTGATCTTCGCCGATTCGCAAGGCAAGAACGATCAGGCTGCGAGCGCGGCGGAGCAGCTGATCTCGCAAGACCACGTGGTCGCCGTGCTCGGTGCGTACAACTCGTCGAATACCGCGACGGCCTCGCAAGTCGCCGAGCGCGCGGGCATTCCGTTCGTGTGTGAAGATTCGACCGCCGAGAGTCTCACGGCGCGCGGGTATCATTGGTTTTTCCGCCCGTCACCGAACGACGGCAGCTTCGCGCAGAACCTCTTCGACTTTCTCGCCGATCTGAAGAAAACGAAAAAGATCGAAGTCAGGAAAATCGCGCTCGTTCACGAGGACGGACTCTTCGGAACGGGGTCGGCGGACGCCGAGAGCCGTGTTGCGGCTAAAATGGGCGGCTACGACATCGTCGCCAACGTCGCGTACACGGCGTCGACGACCGACGTCAGCGCGGAGGTGCAAAAGATCAAAGCGGCCGCACCGGACGTTGTGATGATCACGTCGTTTCTGCCGGATTCGCTGCTCTTCATGAAGTCGCTGCACGATCAGAACGTGCCGCTCCGAGCGATCATTGCGCAAGATGCCGGGTTCATCGACCCCGCGTTTCTGCGGACGCTCGGGCCGATCGCCGACGGCGTGTTCACGCGTGAAGTGTTCTCGTTAAACATCAAGAACCGCAATCAATCCGTCCCGCTGATTGATGAGTTGTATCGCCCGCGCTTCGGCGGTAAACCGCTCGACGGAAATTCAGCGCGAGAGATCATGGGCGTGCTCATCTTGGCCGACGCGCTGGATCGAGCCGCATCTATCAAGCCCGACGCGATTCGCGCGGCGCTCGCGAAGACGAAGATTCCCGGCGACCGCACGTTGATGCCGTGGAAGTCGATCGCGTTCGGACCGGACGGACAAAATGTCGGCGGCGCCGGCATCGTCGAGCAGGTGCAACGCGGCGCGTACGAGACGGTGTGGCCGTTCGACGTCGCGGTCAAAGCGGTCGTCTGGCCCATGCCGGCGTGGAGCAAGTAACAACTCTCGCCCAACTTCTCGTCAACGGGATCCTTATCGGTCTCGTCTTCGCGCTTGTCGCCGTGGGACTGACGCTGATCTATGGCGTGATGAACGTCGTCAATTTCGCCCATGGCGAACTGTTGATGCTCGCGATGTACGCGACGTTCGGTCTGTCCCTTGTGGGACTCCAACCGATCTTCGCGCTCCCGCTCAGCGCGCTCGCGCTCTTCGTTCTCGGACTCGTGATCTATCGGCTCGTCATCCGCCGCCTGCTGACGGGACCGCCCGAAGCAACGATGTTCGGCACGTTCGGCATGCTCGTGTTTTTCCAAGGCGTCGCGCAGGCGCTGTTTTCAAGCGACTTTTTCAGCGTGCAGAATCGTCCGTTTCAAAATACGATTCATGCCGGTCCGATCAACATCGCGCAAGCCGCACTTGCCGAAGGCGCAGGCGCTCTCGTGCTCACCGGCGCCGTGTTCTGGTTCATCGAGTATACCGAGTCGGGTCGCGCGATGCGCGCGCTCGCCGAAGATCGGATTGCCGCGATGCTGATGGGGATCGATGTACAGCGCACGAATGCGATCGCATTCGGACTCGGCGCCGCGTGTGTCGGCGCCGCCGGCGCGCTGCTGATGCTTTCCTATCCGGTCTTCCCGACCGTCGGCAGTTCGTTCGCGCTCAGCGCGTTCGTCGTCGTGTCGCTCGGCGGTTTCGGGAGTGTCGCGGGCGCGCTCGTGGCCGCGCTCATCGTCGGCGTGCTCGAAGTGCTCAGCGGCTTTTATCTCTCGCCCGAACTGAAAATGGTGCCGGTCTACGTCGCGTATCTGGCCGTCGTGCTCATCCGTCCCGCCGGTCTTCTGGGACGGCGGTGAAGCGACATGTCATCGGCCTCGCCGCCGGCAGTATCGTCGTGCTGGGTGTCGCGCTCGTTTCAAACGACGTGTTCCTCGATCTCGTTTTCACGTTTCTCCTCTGGGCCGTGCTCGGCCAATCGTGGAACTGGGTGAGCGGCTACGGCGGCAACGTTTCGTTCGGCCATGCCATCTTCTTCGCGTGCGGAGCGTATGCCGCGGCGCTCGCGGGCGCCAGCTGGCAGATCTCGCCGTGGCTCGCGCTGCCGCTCGCGATTGCTGCGGCCGTGGTGCTCGCGTTCGTCGTCGGCTACCCGACGCTCTCGTTGCGCGGACACTATTTTTCGATCGCGACGATCGCCGTTGCGGCGATCGTCGACGCGCTCGTACGCACCCAGGATTGGCTCGGACGTGCGAACGGCTTCCAAATCCCGATCGCGGAGGGTTTCGCGAATTTACAGTTCGCGCACAAGGCGCCGTACGTCGCAATCGCGCTCGTGCTCTACGCCGGCGTGCAGAGCGCGACGATCGGTCTCGAAAACTCCAAGCTCGGCTACTATCTGCGCGCGCTCAAAGCGAATCACGAAGCCGCGGCGTCGGTCGGCATCGACGAACGCAAATGGAAGCTGATCGCGTTCGCAGGTTCGGCCTCCATCGCCGCACTCGGCGGTGTGCTCTTCGCGCAGTACACGCTCTTCGTCGATCCGCCTTCGACGCTCGACATTTCGATCTCCGTCGACATGGCGCTCGTCGGTGTCATCGGTGGGCTGGGAACGATCTGGGGTCCGACCGCCGGAGCGCTGATCTTCGTCGTGCTCTCGAAATTCGTCGCGCTGCAACTCGGCGGGAGCGGGAAAGGTTACGATCTCGTCCTCTACGGCGCAATTATCGTATTGATCGCGACGCTGCGCCCGCGCGGCATCGTCGGCGCCGCCATCGACGGCATGCGGCGCCGCCGCGCCGCGCACTGATTCATCTTCATCCACGATATCTTCGTCGGGACCGGGCACGACAACGCGGTGAGGGTGTGGACCGCGCTGCGGGCGTTTGGAGCTCCGCTCGACCAGTTGCACGTCGACGATCTCACGCAACCGGACACGTTCTTCATCATCGGCAGTCCGCCAAATCAGATCGACAGCATGCGCTCTCAGACGGTGCGCTTCGCCGTCGCGTTGAACAGCGCCGCGAGGCGGCCGTCGCGGTCGAGCTCATGCACGCCACTGACGTGGTTGGCCTCCTCGATGTACGCCATGCACGCCTCGTCGGCGGCGTCCCGCGCGCCGAGACGTTCGAGCGCGCCGATGACGCGCGCGGCGTGATCGTTGCTGAGCGAACCGATCGTTGCGTACGCGTCCGCGACGATCGAGCGGTCTGCGCTCGGCGCCCCGCCGAGGGCCCATGTCACCGGAAACGACCACTTGCGGCGCCGGATGTCGGCTCCGCTCGGTTTGCCGGTTTCCTCTGTGCGGCCCCACGTGCCGAGCACGTCGTCGCGCACTTGGAACGCCAGGCCATACGCGCGCCCCACGCGACCATATGCCGCGGCGCGTTCGCTGTCGTCGCCGCCCGCGAGGGCGCCGAGCCGGCACGCCGCGGTCAGCAGCGCCGCCGTCTTACCTTCGATCATCCGCACGTACTGCTCGAACGTCACCAACGTCGCCGTCTCGAAGCCGATGTCGAACGATTGGCCCTCGCACATCTGGAAGTGAGCTTGCTGGAGACAGCGCTCCATCGCGAGCACCGTCTTTTTCGGCAGGTTCGCCGAGCCGTCGATCAGCGTGATGTATGCGAGCGCCGACATCGCGTTCCCGGCGACGAGCGCAGCCGGGATGCCGTGGCGCGCCCACAGCGTCGGCCGGCCGTGGCGCATCTCGTCGCCGTCTTCGATGTCGTCATGGATCAGTGAGAAATTGTGCAAGAGTTCGAGCGCGGCCGCGGCGCCGAGGGCGACCGCGCCGTCGGCGCCTTCACTCTCGGCGACGGTGAGCAGGATGCGCGGTCGCAACCGCTTTCCGCGCCTCGCCAACGGATCGTCGAGTCCGAAATGCTCGCGAATCAGCGCTCCGTTGGCGTTCGTTGCCGCCGCGTCGTCCAAGACACGCTCGAGATACTCCTCGAAGAGCTCGAACGCCGGCGAACGCAGGATCACGGTTCGACTACTTGGCGAAAACCGAGCGAACCGAACCGAGAATGTTCGAGGGACGCATCATATCGGCTGCCGCCGTTGCTTCAAAACCGGAGTGCACCATGCAATCCTCGCACTTCGGGTTGCCGCTGGCATGGCCGTACTTCTCCCACTCCGTGGTGTCGAGCAGCTCCTGATAGCTCTGTGCGTAGCCCTCGCCGAGGAGATAGCACGGTTTCTGCCACCCGAAAAGACTATAACTCGGCATACCCCAGGGGGTGCAGTCGTACTCTTTTTCACCGGTCAGGAAGTCTAAGAAGAAGGGTGAGGCGTTGAACTCCCATTTCTTCTTGCCCGCCCGATAGGGCGCGAGAATCTGCCGGAAGAGCTGGCGCGTTTCTTCGACCGCGAGAAAGTGATCCTGATCGGGAGCCTTTTCGTACCGATATCCCGGAGAAATCTGCATCCCGTCGACCTTCAATTCGTTGGTCACAAAGTCGAAAAAGCCGTGAAAATCTTCCGCCTTCGCGCCCTCGAAAATCGTCGTATTCGTGTACACGCGGAAGCCGCGCGCCTTCGCCGCTTTGATCGCGTTGACCGCGATGTCGTACGTGCCCGCGCGGGCAACCGCATGATCGTGCACGTCGCGCGGCCCGTCGAGATGGATGTTGAATCCAAAGTAGTCCGACGGCGTGAACTTATCGAGGCTCTGCTCGAGGCGCAGCGCGTTCGTGCAGAGATAGATGAACTTCTTGCGCTGGATCAAGCCTTCGACGATTTCTTTGATTTGCGGATGGAGTAGCGGTTCGCCGCCCGGTATAGCGACCACCGGCGCGCCGCACTCTTCGACCGCTTTGAAGCACTGCTCCGGAGAGAGATGCTTGCGAAGGACTTCAACGGGATGTTGAATCTTGCCGCAACCGTTGCATGCAAGGTTGCAGCGGAACAGCGGTTCGAGCATCAAGACCAGCGGATACCGCTTCTTGCCTGCGATCCGCTGCTTGACGACGTAGGAACCGACCGCGAACGCTTGCTTAAGCGCGATTGCCATGAAACTCCCTGTCCCGAATGTAGTTATTTTCTCGAAACCACGTAACCGCGTCGTTCAACGCGTTGGTTACGGGTCTGCGCGCGAGCGCCAACTGAGTGACGCCTTTCGAGACATCGTAGTACATTCGCTGCTTGGACATGCGAACGGCGTCGAGCGCTACGTCGGGGCGGACGCCGAGCGGCGCTAAGACGTATTCCCCGAAGGCGGCGTAAACCAACGGTACGGCAGCCGGAAGCCGCACGCTCGGTACGGGGCGCCCCGTTATCGCCCCGAGCCGATCGAGCATTGCGCGCAACGTCAGGTTTTCGTTGCCGAGGATGTAGCGTTCGCCCGTCGCGCCGCGTTCGAAAGCGGCGATGTGACCCTCGGCAACGTCACGCACATCGACCAGATTCAGCCCCGTGTCCACGTACGCCGGCATCCGACCCGTACAAAATCGAACGATGATGTCTCCGGTCGGTGTCGGTTTCGCGTCATATGGACCGACGGGCGTCGTCGGATTGACGATGACGACATCTTGGCCGGCGGCGACGGCACGCGCGACTTCTCGCTCCGCATAATATTTCGATTTTTTGTACGCGCCGACGAGCTTTTCAGGCGCACTCTGGTACGCCTCGTCGGCGGTGTAGCCGGAATAACTCGCGTCGCGCACGCCGATCGCGGCGACCGAACTCGTGTGCACGACACGCGGCACGCGAGCGCGTCGCGCCGCGTCGAGCACGGCGCGCGTTCCGTCAACGTTCGCGTGCATGACCGTCGCGCGATCGCGTCGCCAGAGACTGTAGGTCGCGGCCACGTGGAACACGGCGTCCGATCCGTTCATCGCATCGGCCAGGTGCGCCGCGAACAGATCGCCCGTTACGCGTTCGATCGGAAGTCCGTCGAGCGTTGCTGCAGCGCCGCGCACGAGAACGCGCACGTTCCAACCGCGTGCGAGCAGCGCGCGTACGAGATTCGCACCGACGAATCCCGAGGCGCCCGTGACGAACGCGTCCAGGCTAGTGCCGCGGCACTAAATGCCGAATCCGAACGGTTTTTCGCGCACCCGGTCGACGAGCCAGCGCAGCGATCGATTCGTCAGGGTCGAGGTCGAAGACGCGACGATGAGCGCTTTCACTTCGGCGCGTGAAATCTTGACCGCGCCGCCGGCGGTCAGCATCGCATCGGTGCGTTCGATCTCGCGCATCGTTGCGACGGCGAAGAGCGTCGGCAACGCGCAAAAGAGCCGCACGCGCAAGGCGGAAAGTGGAAGGTTTTCGATGTACCGCAGCGCGCGTTCGAGATCGTCGTTCGCAAGTCGGACGAGCGGCGCGATCGCGACACGGTTCGCCGTTCGGCGGTCGTCGTGCAGAATCGCGGATTGTTCGCTGCCCGCGGCGGCCAGCAAGTCGGACGGGATGTAGATCGCGTTCTCGCGTTCGACATCCCACGGGATGTCCTTGAGGATGTTGACGGTTTGCAATGCTTCGCCGAACGCTTCGCAGTCTTCGAGCAAACGCACGTGGATGCGCGCGTCGATCGCGCTCGAATGATGGTGCCAGAGTTCGGTGAGCAGATGCCCGACCGTTCCAGCGACGTAGTAGCAATACGCGTGAAATTCCGCGACGCTCGAAATACGGATACCGCCAGGATGTTCGAGAACGAAGCGGCGCATGCCGACGACCATCTCGCCGATCCAGTGCTTGAGAATCGACTGGCTTGTCCGGTCGAGCGTTCGATACAGCGCGAATACCTCGCCGGACGTCGCGACCAGATCGATATAGTCGTCGTTAGCGGTCAGTTCACGAACGTAGTCGCCGTAGGCATCGGCCAGCGACGCGCTCTCGAAACAGGCGAGAAAGACGTCGAGCAGCTCGGCTTTCCGGAACGTGTCGAGCGCGAGATCGTCCTCGACGGTGTCGGCAATCCGGCACAACAGGTATCCGAGACGGACCGGCAGCTCGAGCCGCGACGGCAAGAGCTTGACGCCCAAGGCGAATGTTCGCGAGACACGCGGCAACATCAAACGCGACCGGCGATCGATATCCGTGACGGAAGTATTCTCTAATAGCATCACTCGGTGAAAACGATCTCCCCACTCGCGCGCCATACGTGTGTCACCAGTGGTCTACCAGGCCCGGCGCAAAACGAATCCGTTGCACCCGCAAATTCAATCTGCCTGCGGGGTCTTTCTCGCCTCGAACCCGTGAACTTCGCGACGGTTGCTGTACGCCTTCGGTTACGGCCGACTGATAATGCCGATTGCACGCCGCTCGGTCGTGGGGCAGGCGATTCGGCGAGAGACGGACGGGCGATACCTTGACAAAAGTTGACGAAGGGCGTACCATCGTCACCTATGCCCCTCGGTCGATAACGCGGATCCAAGGAACGTTAGCGGTGTATTCCTTGGGCCGCTTTGCCATTTCCCGGCACTGTCGGTCTTTGCTCGCACCAGCCACGACGTCACCTCGATCGCCTCTGATCGCCGTCGCGCGCCCAGGAAAAGGACGATACGTTGAACCTGCTCGACGTCAATAATTTCGACGCGATGCGGATCGGGCTCGCCAGCCCGGAACAAATCCGCGCTTGGTCGTTCGGTGAAGTGAAAAAGCCGGAGACGATCAACTACCGCACGCTCAAACCCGAGCGCGACGGTCTCTTTTGCGAGAAGATCTTCGGTCCCACGAAAGACTGGGAATGCCACTGCGGCAAGTACAAACGCATCCGCTTTAAGGGGATGATTTGCGACCGTTGCGGCGTCGAGATCACGCGCGCCAAAGTGCGCCGCGAGCGTATGGGCCACATCGAACTCGCAACGCCCGTAAGCCATATTTGGTACTTCAAGGGCGTGCCCTCGCGCATCGGTATCCTCCTCGACATGTCGCCGCGACAGCTCGAGAAGGTCATCTATTTTGCCGCGTATGTCGTCACCGAGCAAGGTGACACGACCCTCGGTAAGCGCGAAATTCTCACCGAGCAGAAGTATCGCGAATCGCGCGAAAAGTACGGGTCGCGCTTCAAGGCCGGCATGGGCGCCGAAGCGATTCGCGAGCTCCTGCGCGACTTGAATTTGCGAAAGCTCCAAGAAGAGCTGCGGCGCGAATTCAAAGAGACGACCGGTCAGAAACGCGTCAAGGCGATTAAGCGGCTCGAAGTCGTCGAAGCGTTCCTCGCGTCCGGTAACAAGCCCGAGTGGATGATCCTTTCGGCTGTTCCGGTCATTGCGCCGGAGTTGCGTCCGATGGTCCAGCTCGACGGCGGTCGTTTCGCGACGTCCGATTTGAACGATCTTTACCGCCGCGTCATCAATCGCAACAATCGTCTGAAGCGGTTGCTGGAGTTGAGCGCGCCCGAAATCATCATCAAGAACGAAAAGCGCATGTTGCAAGAAGCAGTCGATGCGCTGATCGATAACGGCCGTCGCGGCCGCCCGGTTACCGGGCCGAACAACCGCCCGTTGAAATCGCTCTCGGATATTCTCAAAGGCAAACAGGGACGCTTCCGCCAGAACCTGCTGGGGAAACGCGTCGACTACTCGGGCCGGTCGGTCATCGTCGTCGGTCCGAATCTCAAGCTGCACCAATGCGGGCTGCCCAAAGAAATGGCGCTCGAGCTCTTCAAACCGTTCGTCATGAAGAAGCTGGTGGACCGCGGTCAAGCGCACAACATCAAGAGCGCGAAGCGCATGGTCGAACGCGTGCGTCCGGAAGTTTGGGACGTGCTCGACGAAGTGATTCGCGAGCATCCGGTCTTGCTCAATCGCGCACCGACGTTGCATCGTCTCGGCATTCAGGCGTTCGAGCCGGTGCTGGTCGAAGGCAAGGCGATCCATCTCCACCCGCTGGTCTGCACGCCGTACAACGCGGACTTCGACGGCGATCAGATGGCGGTCCATCTTCCGCTTAGCGCAGGTGCGCAGGCGGAAGCGCGAATCCTGATGCTCTCCGCCAACAACATCTTGCAGCCGAGCTTCGGGAACCCGGTGTCGATCCCGACGCAAGACATGGTCTTGGGCCTCTACTACCTCACGTTCAACCGCGATGAGTACAAAGGGCCGGCCAAGGGCGATCTCGCCGATGACCAGCTCTACGCATCGACCGTCGGACGGCGTTGGCAGTCGAGCTACGTCGGGAACGGCAGCGCGATCAAAGAGCCCGTGTTCGGCAATCTGCAAGACGCGGTGCTGGCTTTCGAGAACCGCCTTATCGGTTTGCAAGAGTGGATTTACCTTCGCGTCGACGGCGTGCGGATTCGTACGACGGTCGGTCGCGCGATCCTCAACGCGGCGTTCCCGGCGGAATGGAACCACCCGTACCTCAATCACGTGCTCGACAAAGCGGCGCTCAAGAAGTTGATCACCGAGTGCTACCGCACGTACGGCAACGCGGCGACCGCAGAGTTTCTCGACGCGATCAAGGCGCTCGGCTTCAAGTACGCGACGCAGAGCGGCACGACGGTGTCGATCTCGGACGTCGTCGTGCCGCAAGCGAAGTACGACTTACTCGACAAAGCGCAAAGCGAAGTCGACGAACTTCACGGTCTTTTCGACCAGGGTTTCATTTCGGAAGAAGAGCGCTACCAGAAGACGATCGAAGTCTGGCAAAAGACCTCGGACGACGTGACGCTTGCGATGCAGACAGCGCAGAACCCGCTTAACCCGGTGTTCATGATGGCGACGTCGGGCGCGCGCGGTTCGATTGCGCAGGTCAAGCAGCTCGGCGGCATGCGCGGACTGATGTCCGATCCGTCGGGTCGTATTCTCGAGATTCCGGTCAAAGCATCACTCAAAGAAGGCCTCACCGTTCTCGAGTACTTCATCTCGACGCACGGCGCACGCAAGGGTCTCGCCGACACCGCATTACGCACGGCCGACTCGGGCTATCTGACGCGCCGGCTGGTCGACGTCGCGCAGGACGTGATCATCCGAGAGGAAGATTGCGGCACCGCCGGCGGCATCATGGTCAACGATATCCGCGTTGGAAAGGAAACGATCGAACCGATCTACGATCGGATCATCGGTCGCCGTGCCGCCGAGGACATCAAAGACCCGGAGAAGCCGCGCACCAAGCTCGTTGCGCGCGACGAAGAGATCGACGAGGACAAGGCCAAGGCGATCATCGGGGCGGGCATCACCCATGTCAAGATTCGCTCCACGCTCACGTGCAAAGCCAAATACGGCGTTTGCGCAATGTGCTACGGGCGCAATCTCGCAACCGGCCTCAAGGTCGACATCGGTGAAGCGGTCGGTATCATCGCGGCGCAGTCGATCGGTGAACCGGGCACGCAGCTGACGTTGCGTACGTTCCACACCGGCGGCGTGGCGACGGAAGACATCATCACGGGTCTGCCGCGTGTCGAGGAAATCTTCGAAGCGCGCAAGCCCAAAGGCGAGGCGCCCGTCTCGGAATTCACCGGCACGATCAAGCTTGGTGAAGAGAAGGGCAAACGCGTCGTTTACGTTACCGACGAACAAGGCGAAGATCACGAGATCGAAACACCGGTCGGCACGCATATCAACGTGCAGGACGGCTCGCCGATCAACGCCGGCCAAGCGATCGCGGACGGCTCGCTCAACCCGCACGAGATCTTGCGCATCAGCGGTGAGACCGCGTTGCAGAACTACCTCGTTCAGGAAGTGCAGAAAGTCTATCGTTCGCAAGGCGTCGACATCAACGACAAACACATCGAAGTGATCGTCCGTTCGATGCTGCGCAAGATCAAGATCGTCGACGGCGGTGATACGCGATTCTTGCCCGGGCAGCTCGTCGAAGCGTCGGCGTTCGCGGAAGCGAACGATGCGCTCGACTCCGGTCAAAAGAAGGCCGAAGGCGGCGCGGTGTTGCTCGGTGTGACGAAGGCGTCGCTTGCGACGGAGTCGTTCCTCTCGGCAGCGTCGTTCCAAGAGACCACGCGTGTTCTGACGGACGCGGCGATCAAGGGCAAACACGATCCGCTCTTAGGCCTCAAGGAAAACGTCATCATCGGCAAACTGATCCCGGCGGGAACGGGGATGTCGCGGTATCGCAATCTCCACATCCAACCGGAAGGTCAGGATCTCGACGACGAGGGCCGTCCGCGCAACGTGTTCCTCGACTTCAACCCGCACGAAGAGGAGGACGCTCTCACCTCCTACGGAGAGGTCGTCGCGCCGAACGGACAAGAGATGTCGCCGAAGGTGCTCGGTCCGTACGAGCGTCAGAGGATGCAAGAGAACACCGTCCAGTACGAAGGCGAATATGAACCGGAAGTCGCGGTTCAAGCGCCCTCGACGCGCACGCAGTACAAGCCGAAGGGCATCAACCCCGAAGACTTGTAGGGCGCGAGCGCTCCGAAACGTTGCAGCCCTGAACGAGTGCGTTCAGGGCTGCAACGCGCAGGTGCGGTTCTTTGGAAAGCGTCAACTCGCTTTCTTGCCGGGCGGCGATCAGCGCGCCATTTTCAGCGAAACGGCGCTCATGCTCTACCCTGCGCGTTTAACGGCTATCGGCGAACGAAGAAGTACACGGACATCGTCGCGCCGATACCGATGACGATCGTGCGCACGACGCTCGCCGGCAAACGTCGAATGATGCGCGCGCCGCCGTATGCGCCGATGACCGCACCCATCGCCATCAGCAGCGCTTCAGACCAGACGATCGCGTGCGCGAACGCAAACGGTATAACGGCGGCGCCGTTGACGAAAAACGATAACAGATTCTTCATCGCGTTCATGCGCGGGATCGTCATGGCGGTCGTTACTGCGAAGAGCGCGAGCATCATGATCCCGATACCGGCGCCGAAATAGCCGCCGTAGAGCGCGACGCAGAGCAGCGGTGCGAGCGTCGCGACGGCGTTGTGCCGGCCCCGCGCAGGCGCGCCCCGGCGCAGCCACGGGCTCGCGGCGAACACGATCGTGGCGAAGGCGAGCAGAAACGGGACCGCGTGCTGGAATGTCGCTTCCGGTGTGCGCAGCAAGAGGATGCTGCCGCCAACAGCGCCGACGGCGCTCACGACGATCGGCAGCAGCACCGTCGTCCGCTCGATGACGAAGTCTTCGCGAAACCCGCCGATGCTGCCGATGTTGCCGATCCACATCGCCGTGTTGTTCGTCGCGTTTGCGGCGATCGGCGGAAAACCGGCGAGTAATAACACCGGGAATGAGATGAAGCTTCCGCCGCCGGCTGCGGAGTTCAGCGCGCCCGCCACGACTGCCGCGAGGACCGGCGCGAGGACATGCGCGTCGACATGCATCAGCGGAGGGTTCCGCGTGCGGTGAACGTACGGCTGGACGCATGAGTTGGCTCACCGCGACGTATCTCGTGGAATCGATTCCGGATCGCATCGAGGCATGCGCGACGGCGATCGCCTCGGAACAGAGCGTCGAGTGCCCGCTGGAAGCCATCGGCGACGCGCGCATTCTCGATGAGATCGTCGCACGCGTGGCGGCCATCCAGCCGGTCGACGACGGGCGGTATCGCGTGGACGTGCAGATCGCGGCTCAGACGATCGGCACGAATCCGGCGCAGTTCGTCAACATGGTGTTCGGCAACGCGTCGTTGTGGGACAACGTGCAGCTCGCCGATGTGACGTTGCCCGACGACGTCCTTCGCATCTTCACCGGACCGCGCCACGGCATCGCCGGTATCCGCGCGTTGCTCGACGTATCCGATCGCGCGTTGACGAACGCGGCGATGAAGCCGCAGGGCTTGCGCGTGCCGGAACTCGCCGCGCTGTGCCGGACGTTCGCTCTCGCCGGCGTTGACATTATTAAGGACGATCACGGAATCGACGACCAATGGTACTCGCCGTTCGTCGAGCGCGTGCGCGCGTGTCAGCGCGCGATCGCGGACGCCGTGCGCGTGACCGGCAAGCGGGCCTTCTACGCGCCGAATCTGATCGGAACACCCCGTATGCTGCGCGAGCGCGCACGTGTCGCGCGCGAGGAAGGCGTTCGTGTCGTCCTCGTCGCGCCGATGCTGGTGGGGCTTCCCGCCTACCTCGACTTGATCGATGAGTTTCCCGAGTTCGTGTACCTCGCGCATCCCTCGCACGCCGGCGCACGGAAGATCTCCGAACCGCTGCTGTACGGGCGTCTCTTGCGACTGTTCGGGACCGACGCCGTCATCTTCGTCAACTATGGCGGACGGTTTGGGTATCCACAGCGCACCTGCGGCGCGCTGGCGGCCGCGGCACGCGCGCCGTGGGGGACCGTTGCGCCGACGTTGCCGGTGCCCGCCGGCGGCATGCTGCTCGAGCGCGTCGAGGAACTGGTGGCGTTTTACGGTCGCGATACGATGTTGTTGATCGGCGGCAACCTGCTCGTCGACCGTACCGCGATTCCTGCGCGCACGCGCGCGTTCGTCGAGCGCGTCGCTATGGCGTAACGAGCGGGTTCTTTTCGGCGAACGCGCCGTTCGGATTCGGTTTGACCCAAACGACCAGATCCCAAATCGTCGGAAAGAGAAAGATCGTCGCAACGTCCTTGACGTCGGCGACCATGCCGAGCTTCACCAGTGTCGACGCGGTCGGATGTTCGGGGTCGCCGCCGGCGGCCTTGAATTTCGGCGCCATGACGTATTGATCGTAGACGTCCTTGCCCGTGGCGGGATTGACGCGCACGAAGTGGATGTGCGCGTCGAAATCGCTCCAACGTCCGGGTTGGATTCCCCAGCGATTCGGTCGCGTTGCGCTCGCCTTGAGAACGGAAAAATCGGCACCGAGCAAATTGCCGTTGACATCGTACCAGAGTTGGCTCGGGTGACGTGGATCGGCCGAAGTCCAGTGCAGGTTTGCATAGCTGATCGCGCCGGTGGCGTCGACGTTCGTGTAACGAATGTATCCGGCGCTCTCGGCGTCGGTCGCATGCGCAAACCGTTTCGGAAGATCCGCTTGTATCGAGCGCACGAACGCCGCTTCCGAAGCGTTCGGCTTGCCCGTAGTCGCCGGCCCGTCGTCGGCACGCGCAACAGCGGGTGCGGCAAACGCAGTAATAGCAAGAGAAAACGCGACCAGAAGGAGCGGGCGAACCATGCTCACCCTCTCTGACGGTAAAGAAATCTCTCCTGCCCGGACGCCCAAAATGCGCCCAGGCGTGCCGAAAACGTGCGATAGAGTGTACCAAGGTCGGTGTGCAGCAACGGCCGCTCGACGAAATAGGTGAACAGCATCGCGACAACAACGGCGCACGGCAGCGAAACGACGAACGTCCAAGCCGGCGAGAGCCCCATGTTGTGTACCCACACGATGATCTCGAGGTGCCACAGGTACAAGTTGTACGAGATCGTCGAAAAAAACACGAGCGCGCGCGTAGCAACGACCGACTTCCATGGCGGCACGGCGAAGAATGTCGACACGACGAGAACGAAGCACAGCGGCCCGATCAAGATGCGGTGCGCGTTGAACCAGTCGTGGGCGGCTTCCGGGTTTGTCGTGCTGCCGATGAGGCTGACGACGGCGAGACCCACGACCGCGCACAGGAATGCCGTGAGCGATATGACGGTCGCACGCGATGTGTCGACCGCCCGTGCGCGCCTGCGTAGGCTGACGTACGCGTGCGCGGCAAGCATTCCCGCCCCGAAAATGTCGATGACGGCCGGCAGCTGGTTGATGCACCAGAACGATGTCCCGAGCCCGAGTGAGCCGATCGTCCAGCGGTATGTTTCTGCAAGCGCCGCGAGCGCGAGGTAGCCGACGATCGGCGAGCGCCGAAATCCCAAAATGATCAGCGGGAAGAGCACGTAGAATTGCACTTCGATACCGATCGTCCAAAGCGGGCCGCTGATCGATCCGAACGTCTCGGCGCTCAACGGATGAAGAAACGTCAGGTGTGCGAGCATCTGCCAAAGCGCATCCTGCGGCGACGCGAATTCAGCCCGGTAAACGACCGCGAACACGGCGAGAGCGATCAGGTAGGACGGAATGATTTTCATCGCGCGCCGTTCGAAAAAGCGGCCCAGCGTCGGCGCCCCCCGGCCTTCGAGCGCCGCGCGCGCATACGGATAATACAGGCAAAATCCGCTGATGAAAAAGAAGAGATCGACGCCGAGGTAGCCCGCTTCCCCGATGAAGTTCAATGCGGTCACCGCTTGCCCGCTGACAAGCCAAGTGTGATACCAAACGACGAGAAGAACGGCACAACCACGCAAACCGTCGAGGACGTCGAGACGTTCGCGAACCGGAGACACGAAGGTGTGCTTCCCCGTTCGGCGCTTGTCCTAACGCACCGTTTCGTCCGCCGCCACGTCGCTGGCGACCGGCTGCGTCAGGCGCTGAATCGCGGTGAACCAGACGTTCGCGATCGCCGCGTAGCCGCCGGCGCCGCAGGGATGAATACCGTCGGGAAAGTGGTCGTGGTCGCGCGGGACCGCTCCCTGCATGCCGGGCGCGTAGATGATGCGGAATCCGCGTTGCGCGTAGCCGTCGACCAGCGAACGAACGCTGGGGCCGTCTGGGGCGCCCGCGCATGGATTATCGCCTTCGAACGCGCGCAGCGTACACGCATCGATCTTCGGGCTCTGCACGACCGGTGCGATGATGACATACGCGTTCGGCTTTTCCGTGATGATTTCGTCGATGACTAAATTCATCGATTCCACGATATTCGCGAGCGTATAGCCGGGGACGTGCTTTTCGAGCCGCAAGAGATCGTTGGTGCCGGCCATCAAGAGAACGACATCGGGATTGTCGCGCCGTAACGCGTTCCGAACGAGGCCGCCGTAGAGCTGTCCGGGTCCGGGATCGGCCGGAAACGATCGCAACACGTAGCCCGGCCAGCCCTCGTGTGCGCGGTTGACGATCGACGCCGAATAATCGTTTCGCGATCCGACGAACACGGCGCGAAAGCCGTCGCGGTCGAGCAACGCGCCGAGAGCGCCGCGATACCCACCGTCGTTCGCGCGCGCGCCATTTGTGCCGACGCCGGCTGTAATGGAATCGCCGAGCGCCATGATGCGAATCGGCCCGGCTTTCGCCAATACCATTGGTGCGGCAGCGCTCATCCCAGCGGCGGCATGCACAATCAGCGCCGACCACAGAAGGGCGGCGATGCAAACAGAAAGCTTCCGTTGCGTGCAACGCACCGCCATTGTTCTTCGGAATTTCGAGTGCGCTTCCTCGTCCTAAACCGCACATGCGCGCAGCACATGTATACGTTTCTCTTCCGTTACCTAGCGAATGCAAGCGTAGGCTTCCGGCGAGTGGGTAGTGGTTTTCGCGGCAGCCGTAACAGGCTGTCCGACCCGAGCTAGCACGCCTAGCCCGGAGTTACAAGCATTCGTTCTCGGAGAAAACTAGTGAAACGACTTAGCCTCGCTCTGGTTGTCGCGTTCGCGGCGACCAGCGTCGGCGCAGCGTCGGTTTCGGCAAGCGAACTCAATACGGCGCAAGGAAACGCAGCCCACTTGCCGTCCGTCAAGGTTGCGCAAGCCAACGCCGCTCCTGGCGCCAATACGCCGCCGGCCGACTTCGGTACTCCGCCTTCCGGCGAAGTACCCTTGCTTTTCAATGACCGCCACGTCTACACCAAACCCGATACGCTGCGTCAAGGCCGCGTGCTCGCGGCGCTCGTGCGCGGCGGGACCATCCTCGTCCCGTTACGTTCGATGTTCGAACAGATGGGCGCGACGGTTTCATACGATCCCGCCTCGCGTACCGCCGATGTTTCGAAGCCCGGTTCCGACGTTAAAGTGACCGTCGGCCGTCCCGAAGTCATCATCAACGGCGAAAGCCGGCCGCTCGACGTTCCGCCGATGATCTACAAAGGCAGCGTCGTCGTCCCCGTTCGCGTGATTTCGGAAGGCATGGGCGCGTACGTCCAGTGGGTTCCGGATCGTCGCGTCGTCGTCGTCCGGTATGTTGCTGCTCCCGTGCCGACGCCGCCGCCAACCGCGCCGCCGACGGCACGACCGACGGCTGCTCCGCCGCCGCCTCCGCCGCCGACCCCGGCACCGACCCCGACGCCGAAGCCGCGTAACTACGAACATTTCATCGTCGGGGACTACATCGTTTCACCTCAGGTGTATAACGAATTCTCGCCCGGCAACGCGAGACTCCAGAATTCGTACGCCGGCCGCGCCGGCTTCGAGTTCCCGATCGAGAAAGTTCCGTTGATGTTCGAAGTCGACTACCGTCAGTTCGGCTATCCGCACACCGGAAACTTCGACAATCTCGTTGGGCCGAATACGCCGTGCACCGGTGTACTTGCGGGCGACCGGGGTTGCGTCACGACGATCGGCGGCGGCAGCAGCTTGTACGTCCCGTCGTTCAACGCGGAAGATAAGGAACTCGACGGGCGCTTCGGCGTCCAGGTCTTCTCGCCGCGCGTGTATATCGCCGGTTCGTACATCTGGAAGACGAACAACTACGGTTCGCCGTTCCTGCGCGGCGCCGGCGCCGGTATCGAGAAGCTCGCCGATTACGACGCGCCGTTTTCGGTCTTCGGCAGCTTCTACTACTACCCGCAGTTGCAAGGCGGCGTGTTCGACCCGAGCACGGGCGTCACGTATGACGAGCAGATTCGCTACGAGAAGTACCAGCTCGGCGTCAACGTCAGCATTCCGTTCGATCTTTTCAAGTCCGCGGGCGTGTTCTTTGAAGCCGGTTACCTGGGCGATACGGCCATCAACAAGCAGTTCGCACCGGGCAACTCGCGGACCGGCGGCGGTTTCGCCGGGTTCGGCATCCACTTCTAGCGTCAACGAACGGTTCCGTACCGTCCGAGACAAAGCGCACTGGTAACAGTGCGCTTTGTCTCGTTTGGCTCCGATGCCAGCTTCGACCGCAACAATCGGGTATACGGCTGTCTGATGATGGCGGCTCGAGCCGGCACGCGCGGAGGTATACGCATTGGCCTACGAAGTGACGAAAAAAATCAAGGGTCGCGACTATCGTTATCGCGTCGAGGGCGTTCGCGATCCGGCGACCGGCCGCACGCGAACGCGCTGGCAATATCTCGGCCGTCTGGAAGGCGAGGACCTCATTGCGCCGGCGCGGGTCAGCCCACCCCGCGTCACGCGAGACGAACTCGTCGCCGTCACCGCAAAGCTGCTCGAGACACGCGATGCGTCACGCGTGACCGTGTCGGTGATCGCGCACCACGCCGGTGTTTCGTCCGGTACGTTCTACCGGCATTTCCACGACCGGCGCAGCGCGCTCAGCGCCGCTGTAGCGCATCTGATCGCCGACGTCTTGCACGAGTTGCCGTCGCTTGAAGGCGTCATCGGCACCCGCGCCGCCGAACGCGACCGTCTCTTCGCGTGGTTTTCGTCGCTGCAGGGAGCCGCGTTGCACGGACGTGCGCTGCGCTGGTACTTGACGCAAGCCGATCGCGAGATCACCAGAGCAATGGGCGGCTCCGCCGTCGCCGACGAACCCCGTCGCATTCTGGCTGCATACTTCCGCCGCTTGCATCGAGGCGGCCGCGCTCGCATCGACGACCCGGATGCGCTCGCGACGGCGCTCGTGCGCATGCATTTTTCGGTCGTGCGCGATATGGCACTGGCCGACGACGCCGCGGACGCCGCATCACGCTGGGCCGCTGTTTTCCCGGTGATCGAACGCGCCGTCTTCCCCCACGAGCGCGCGGCCGCGTAACGCCCGAACGCGTATCATCTCGCGCACCGCGTCGATCGCGGCCGCTACGATCGGACGGCGGTACGTGGCGGTCGCGTCCTCGGCCGGCCAGTACATCGCGAAACTCGCGTTCGCTTCGAAAACGACGGCGTTGCCCTGTGCGTCGAGCGCGAAGTCGATACCGCCGTAATCGAGGCCGAGGACGTCGCGAATGCGCTCCAGTGCGATATACGCGCGCGACCCGATGCGTGTGCGCGCGTCCGCGAGAAACGCTGCCTCCTCGGTGCGACTTGCTTCGCGTACGGCGTTGTCCGCACTAAAATAGTGAACGTTCCACGAGCGTCCGACGGCCAGGTGGAACGGCACCAGCGCGCCGTCGATTGAGAGAACGCGAAACTTCCGGAAGCGTTCGTCGGCGCGCCGCGTGTCGATGAACGCGATCGCGAGAACATCGTCGCTCGGCAGTGCGTCGGACGCGCTCCGCACGTCGGCCGGTGTGGCGACGCGTACGAAATGACGCCCTGCATGAAATCCCGGCGATCGCAGCAGCAGCGGAAACGCGAAGCCCGCTTCCGTCAACGTACGCGCCGATAGCGTCGAACGCGCGAAGCGCGCGGTTCGCGGGACGACGACGCCGGGAATCGGTGCGAGACGAACGGCCGTCATGACACGACCCGTCGCGCGCACGGCGGCGGGCAGATTGATGCAGGGCCGCCCGGACGCAGCGACGATCGCATCGACCGCGAGGAGCGCTTCGCTGCTGCGGTCGGCGTCGGCGACGGCGTTGAAGATCAGGTCGTGCGCCGGCAGCGGCGTATTGCGTGCAAACGACTCGGCGACGAGCGTCGTCGTTTCGACGGTGTCCGCGTCGAACATCAGCGTCGAGACGAGGTTCCCGCCGTTCGCAGCAATCGGGACGAGCACCCGCAGCGGCGTCGCCGCCGTCGACCGCGTGACGTGTACGACCGGTTGTGCGAAGGAAAGTTCGCGATGCGTTTCGGCCATAGCGTCGCCGTCTTCGGCGAGCAAAGACGCGAGCGCGTAACGCGCGGCGGCGTGGGCCGGATCGAGTTCTAGCGCGCGCTCGTAGCATGCGCGACTCGCCGCTCGGTTACCGCCGTCAGCGAGAACGTTGGCGAGATTGAGTTGCAACGCGGCGTCGTTCGGATACGCTTCGGCGGCTCGCCGATAAAGCCCGAGCGCTTCGGCCAAACGGCCGTCGACGTACAGCATCGTCGCCGCATTGGTCAACGCGCCGCGATGCAACGGTACGCGCGCGAGAATCCCGCCGTAGGCTGTCGCTGCCGCCGCAAGACGGCCTAAATCTTCGAGCAGACACGCGTGCGCGAAGCGCAGATCGATCGCGTCGGGGTTGGTGGCGAGGAGGACGACGAGTGCGTCGTGCGTGTCCGGATGAACGGGACCGCTGCACGTGACGCGGATCGCGAGCGTCGCGCGATCGATGATCCGCTGCGTTAGCGGCGCCGCCGCCGATCGTTCTTGATGCCCGGCGCCGCGTGCATCTTGCACGGCTCGATCTGAACCGACGATACGCCCTCGCCGACGGGTTCGATCGCAATGCACCCGCAAGCGAACATCGCGACGAGACGTAAACCTTCACTTCCGTCGACGATCACCTCGAGCCCGCTTCGGCCGGCCTCGATCGCGTCCGCGAAGTGCGAGATCAGGCGCATGTCGCTGCGGCGGCGCGGTGATCGACGCCGATCCTCTTGCTCGCGACGGTCGCCGGTCAGGCTCGCACCGAGCGCGACGGTCGTGGAGAACGCAGCGTCGCGGCGGTGCGTCAGACGGCGATCGATCGATACCATGGGCCGGCGTCATTCGCTGCATTCCGCTTGCTTTCCGCTGGCCGCTCGAGCGCTCGCGAGAGGACGGATCGGCGGTCGCGGGAAGCGTCCGAACGATGCGCCGCGTGCCGTTTGTGCTGGTCCTCGGGAGTGCCGTCGCGCTCGCCGTCCGCGTCGCGGCCGGCTCGTCGATGACGGTCGATTCGTCGGCATTTTGGAACGGTGGTGCGATCCCGCCGCTCGATAGCGCGGCGGACGGCGGCTGCCGCGGTCGCAACATCTCGCCGCCGCTGCGCATCTCCGGCATACCATCGAATGCGCGCAGCATCGCTGTCGTGATGTTCGACGGCGATGCCGGGGACGGCGCCGGGTTCACGCATTGGGTCGCGTATGGAATCAGCCCGCGCGTTCGCGGCTTACCGAGTGGATTCGGTACGACGCCGGGCGCGTTCGTCGGCGGCCGCAATGACGCGGGGACCGACGCCTACGCGGGCCCGTGCCCGCCGGCGGGCGATCCGCCGCATCATTACACCTTCACCGTCTACGCGTTGACACTCGCGCCCTCGCAGCTGCGACCCGGTCTCTCGCGAGCGATGTTCTTGCGTGCGATCGGGGGACATCGCGTTGCGGTCGGCACGATTGCGGGAACGTTCGCGCGCTGATGGATCTGGGATTGCGCGGCCGCTTGGCAATCGTGACCGGCGCCAGCTCCGGTCTCGGGCGTGCCTGCACGCTCGCGCTCGCCGCCGAAGGCGCGCGCCTGGCGATTGCGGCGCGCCGTCGCGAGATTCTTGAAGCGGTCGCGGCCGAAGCCTGCGCAACCGGCGCGCCCGACGCCGTTGCCTACCCGCTCGATCTTGCCGACCCGATTGCGATCGACGCGTTCCTGCGTGACGTGCGGGCGCGTCAAGGCGAACCGGACGTGCTCGTTATCAACAGCGGTCCGCCGGCGCCGGGAATCGCCGCGTCGCTCTCGCTCGAGCAGTGGGATGCCGCGTACGGCCCGACGATGCGCGCGATGCTGCAACTGGTTTACGGCGTCGTGCCGTCGATGCGTGCGCGCGGCTGGGGACGCGTCATCTATGTCGGTTCGTCCGCGCTCAAAACGCCGATTCCGAACCTTGCACTTTCGAATGCATTTCGCGTCGGCGTTCTCGGCGCGTTGAAATCGCTTTCGCTCAACGTTGCCGCCGACGGCGTGACGATCAACGTCGTTGCACCGGGGCGCATCGAAACCGAACGGGCCAAACAGATCTACGGCGAAGGCGAGGCGCGCCGCCGGGCCACCGAGGCGATCCCGGCCGGCCGTTTTGGAGCGCCCGAGGAATTCGCGCCGATCGTCGCATTTCTCGCCGGCGAGCCGGCGCGGTACATCACCGGGACGACGATCGCGGTCGACGGCGGGCTCTCACCGACGCTGACGTAAGGCGCTTTTCGATCCCTCAGTTCGGTGCCGCGGCGGGTTGATCCGGATCGGGGATCGGACTGTTCTTCCCACGATAGGTCGGCGTCGCGGGACCGTCCGGTGCCGTCGACCGTCCATTCAAGATCGCGACGGCCGCAGCAACGCCGGCTCCCAAAACGAGAACTGTGAAAACCCGACTCTTGAATCTTTCACGTAGTCCGAAGAGCGCGTCGGCGGACACGCCGCCGTAGTCATTTACCGCCAACGCCAATGCAGCCGCGCTATACACGACACCGAGCTCGATCCCGCCCTTTTGCGCGAAAAAGCCGTTCGGCCAATGGACGGCCGCTTGCGCGACGATCATGTTCGAAATCATCATCGCCGGGCCGACCGGTCCGCCGAAGCCGAACGCGATCAGTTCACCCGAGACGATTTCGTTCCACGACGCCAGCGTGCCGTACGTCGCGCCCGGGCGAAAACCCAAGCCGTCCATGAGCGTCGCCGCGCCGTCCGGTCCGGGACCCTCGAACCAGCCGAGAGCCTTTTGTGTTCCGTGGGCGGCCATCCCGTGACCGATTGCCTGCCGTGCGAGAAATAGAGCGACGTCGCGTATCATAACGTCCACAATCTACCCTCGGGGGCTTGACTTGCAACGTTCGAGGACTTTTTGTGTTATAAATGTCGTACCGGACAAGGCCCGAGCGTCGGCCAGGTTCGGGGTCAAATTGTCCGCGTGGTTTTGTTGCGTAGTCTTCAGTTCCAGGAACGGCGAGTTGAGTTGAATGGCGCTCATATGATCCTGGAGTTCAAGACAATAATGTATACCGACGAGACCCTCAATTGCGTAGACTGCAATGCTCCCTTCACGTTCAGTGCGGGCGAACAAGAGTTCTTCGCAGCGAAGGGCTTTACCAACAAACCCAACCGGTGTCCCGACTGTCGCGCTGCCCGTAAGGCTCAGCGCGCCGGTGGTGCCGGCGGCGGCAGCAGCTACGGTGGCGGCGGCGGCTACGGTGGCGGCGGCGGTGCTCGTCCGCAGCGCGAGATGTACACGGTGACGTGCAGCAATTGCGGCGGACAGGCGACGGTTCCGTTCCAACCACGCGGCGACAAGCCCGTGTACTGCCGTGACTGCTTCCAGTCGCGCAGCGGCTCCTACCGCTAAGCGGTAGCACCAACACCGGTAACAGCGGTCCGGCTCGATATGAGCCGGACCGTTGTCCTTTAGGCGGAGAGCGCGCGCACCTCGTCTTGCAGCGACGACGCTGCTTCGACGCCGTAGCGTGAGGGACCGATTCGCGCGACGATGTCCCACTTTGCACCGCGCGCGTACCGAAAGCCGACCGGCACGACGGCGACGCGCGTGCGACCGTCGCGTTCGGCGGCCGCGATCATGCGCCGGTAGCCGTCGGCGAACGGCAAAAAGGCATCGTCATCAGTCTTCTGCGCGAACGCCGGATCAACGTTGGGATAGCCTTCGGGAAAGACGAGCACGACGCGCTGCGCGCGGAGGAGCGCTACGACGTCGCGCAGCGCACCGCGCGTATAGCGCAGCAGTTCGGTACGCGCAAAACCCTCGCGTGCGCCGAGCGTCGGCGGGCGAAGAACGATCGGATAGCCGGCGGCGCGGCACGCTCGTTCCATCCAGCGGCGCTCGCGAGCATCGTTTGCCCATTCGAGGCCGACGACGATATGCACCGGCCGTGCGATCGAGCGCACGAGCACGGAACCGTCGAGCAGGTGGTGAAAATGGCGCGCGACGAGCATCACCGCGCCGTCGGCCGGCACGTTCGCGAGACCTTCAACGCGCAACGATGCCACCTGCGTGCGTAGCGCCCACCATGCGATCGCGTTCGGCCCGGCCATGCCCCACGGCGGATACAGGCTCACGCGCGTGCGAGATACCGGACGCGCACGCTCGGCAGCGCGAATGCTGCGGGAATCAGGCTGAACGCGATTGCCGCGAGCGCCGTCGGCCACATCCCGGCGCTCACGCTGAGCACCATCGACCACAATACGTTCGCGCCGTAGACGGCGAGCGGAATCGCGACCGGCACGACGGGCGCTTCACGCTCGCGCCACGCCAGGCGTCCGACGGCGATGAAGAGCAGCCCGGTGCCGAACCAGCCGGCGAGATTGCGCAACGGCATGCCGAAATACGGGCCCGTTTCATGCCACACCCAAAAGTGGATGTACTGCATCTGCGGCGCCGCCATCGACGGATCCAATACGAGGTCCCATGCGCTAAGGAGCCACGTTCCGAGCACGATCGACCAGAGCGTGCGCCGTTGCCAGCCGCGATACGCCGCGATCGCGTCGGCGAGCGCGAACGACGCGAAGCCCATGTAAAACCACGACAGCGGAATAGCGAACGGCACGCGTCCGAGCAATTTGTAACCGAGAAACGTCGTGTACTCGTAGCCGCCGAACGGCCAGCCCGTCTTGGTTCCGGTGAGTTCGGCCGTCGCGGAGATCACGGTTGCGGCAACGAAGAAGATCGCGGTTCGGCGCAGCCCGTAGCGCGCCAAACCGAAGAGCACCATCGCGATCGCGCCGAGGATCATGCCGGTGCCGCCGGTCGTGTTGATCGCCTTTGCGTAGAACGCCATCGCGGCGGGATCGCCCGCGAAAAGCTGCGGGTGCGGGATCGCAACGAGCAATCCGAACAGACCGAGCGTCAACGCGAGGACGTGCAGCGCGACGAACGTCCACGCGCCCCCGTTCCACGCGCGCGTCATGGCGTTTCCGCCGGCACGAGCGTCCGTCCGCGCCACGTTTGCGTGTGTTGCAGTTGCGCCGCGACCAGCGCGACGAGCGCCGGCACGTCGAGCAACGGCGCGAGCCAGTACGTCCACGGCGGATTGACGTACGCGCGTGCCGAGCCCGCCAAGACGCCGAACCGGACGATCACGAGAATTGTTGCCACCGCGAACGCGGGCGACGCCGCCGCGTGCGCGAGCGCGAGCGCCGCCGCGAGCGGAAGCGGCAACGACTGGACCACCGCGACTTCCGTCAAACCGAGCCACCCTCCGTACCGCGCGTAAGCGTCTCGCAGCGTCAGCGAGCGGGGCCAATTCTTCCACGTCTCGCGCCACGTTTCGTACATGCGCACGCTCACCAGATCGCCGGCCTCATAAAATCCCACCGCCACGCCGGCGGCGACGAGCGCGCGGGCAACCGTCACGTCTTCGCAGCGCGAGGTGCGTGCACGTTCGAACGCGTTTCGGTCGAGCAAGAGCGAGCGGCGGGCGAGAAAGCATTGTCCGTTGGCTTGGACGTCGGCGACACGCGTTGCCTCCCGGCCGGGAAGTCCGAAGCGATAGATCAGCGTCGCGAGCATTGCCGGATGCAGCATCGCCACGAGCGGGCCGGCCATTTCTTGGCGTGTGGCGACGCTCAGCGCGTTGACGTCCCGGCGTCGGGCGTGACCCACGAGCGCGGAGAACAGTCCCGCGCGCGGGCGCACATCCGCGTCGATCGTCGCGACCCATTCCGTGGCGGCCGCGCGCAAACCGACGTCGAGCCCCCATGCTTTCCCGTTCCAACCCGGCGGCACCGGCGAGGCGTCGATCGTGCGCACGCGCGGGTCACCGGCAGCGAGCGCCCTGACGCGCGCCGGCGTGCCGTCGCGCGAGCCGCCGTCGACGACGATAATCTCGGCGACAGTTGCATCGGCGCTCAGCAGTCCGCGCATGCAGGGCTCGATCCGGCCGGCTTCATCGAGGACCGGAACGATCACGGTGACCGTGCCGGCTGCCGGCGCAGCGGGCCTCACGCTGGTCGCGCGTACGCCGCGCGCCATGCGCGCGATGACGTTCGCACCGAATCCAGCCTGCAGGACCGCTACGACGACGCCGATCATCACGATCTGCTTACCCGGTCTGCACGGGCGCCGCCTTTCCCGAGCGCGAATTCGCCGACATGCAGATCGTCGAACCCGGCTCCGAGCTCGACCCGTTCGGCGAAGCGTTTCTCACCGATCCGTTTCCCTTTCACGAAATGCTGCGCGCAGCGGGCCCGGTCGTTCGCCTCTCGCGTTACGGCATCTGGGCCGTCGCGCGATTCTCCGAGGTCAACGCGATGCTGCTCGACCCGGAGACGTACTGTTCCGGTGCAGGCGTCGGCCTTTCCGACTTCCGGAAAGAGACGCCGTGGCGCGCGCAGAGCCTCATCCTTGAAGCGGACCCGCCGCTGCACACGCGCTCGCATAAAGTACTGGCGCGTGTGCTCTCGCCCTCGGTGTTGCGCGACCTGCGTCCGGCGTTCGAGGCCGTCGCCGAACAAATGGTCGAACGGCTCGTCGCACGGGGCCGCTTCGACGGCGTCGACGACCTCGGGCGACTCTATCCGACGCACGTGTTCGCCGACGCGCTCGGCCTGCCGCGCGAGGGCCGCGAACATCTGCTCCCATACGGCAACATGGCCTTCAACGCGTTCGGACCGCGCAACGAATATTTCGAACGTTCGATGACCGACGCGCAGCCGGTGATCGCGTGGATCACCGCAATGAGCGAACGGCCGCATCTGGCACCGGGCAGTATCGGCGCCCGCATCTATGAAGCGGTCGACAGCGGAGAAATCGACGCGAGCGAAGCGCCGCTCCTGGTGCGCTCGCTCTTGACGGCAGGTCTCGACACGACCGTCCACGGCATCGGCAGCTCCCTGTTGTGTTTCGCGCGCAATCCGGCTCAGTGGGCGCGCTTGCACGCAGATCCGTCGCTCGCGCGCAACGCGTTCGACGAAGTGATGCGTTACGAATCGCCGGTGCAAACGTTCTTTCGCACGACGACACGCGCGACCGACCTCGGCGGCGTAGCGATCGGCGAAGGTGAAAAAGTGCTGATGTTCCTCGCCGCCGCGAATCGCGATCCGCGACGCTGGGAAGATCCCGAACGCTTCGACATCACGCGCCGCGCGGGCGGTCACGTCGCGTTCGGCGCCGGTATTCACCGTTGTGTCGGTGAATACGTCGGCAAGATGGAGGGGGAAATCGTCCTCGGCGCGCTCGCGCGCCGCGTGAAGACGCTCGAACTCGACGGCGAACCCGTGTTGCGTCTCAACAACACGCTGCGCGGTTACGAGCGCGTCCCGCTCCGTGTGACGATCTAGGGCGATGTCCGCTCCGGCGAGCGCGGTGAATGCTGCGCTGAAACAGTATTTCGGCTTCGACGCGTTCCGGCCGCTGCAAGAAGCGATCGTCCACGATGTACTCGACGGGCGCGACGTCTTCGCGCTGCTTCCGACCGGCGGCGGAAAGTCGCTGTGTTATCAGCTTCCGGCGCTGCTCTCGCCGGGACTGACGGTCGTTATCTCGCCGTTGATTGCGCTGATGAAGGACCAGGTCGACGCGCTGACGACCGGCGGTATCAGCGCGACGTTTCTCAACTCGTCGCTCGATTACGCGAGCGTGCGCGAACGCATGGCCGGCTTGCGGCGCGGTGCCTACAAACTGCTCTACGTCGCTCCGGAGCGTCTGACGATGCCCTCGTTCCTCGCGGAGCTCGCAACATGGAACGTCGTGCGTTTCGCCGTCGATGAAGCGCACTGCATCAGCGAATGGGGTCACGACTTCCGGCCCGATTACCGGCGCATCGCCGAGCTGCGGGACGCGTTCGCCGGCGTGCCGTTTCTTGCGTTTACCGCGACCGCGACCGATCGCGTGCGCGCCGATATCGTCGAGCGCCTCGCGCTGCGCGCGCCCGCGGTTCACGTCGGCAGTTTTAATCGCGCGAACCTTATGTATCGCGTCACGCACAAGCGCCGCGGCGCCGAGGCGCTCGTCGCGTGGCTGCGGGCGCGGCCGGACGATGCGGGCATCGTCTACGTCGGCAGCCGCGCGGCGGCGGAAGATCTCGCCGCGCGGCTGAGCGCGGCCGGTGTCCCATCGCTGCCGTATCACGCAGGGCTCGATCCGGTCGTGCGTGCGCGCAATCAAGAACGCTTCATCCGCGACGAAACACGGGTGATCTGCGCGACGATCGCGTTCGGCATGGGCATCGACAAGAGCAACGTGCGTTTCGTCGTGCACTACGATGTGCCCAAGAGCATCGAAGGCTACTATCAGGAGACCGGACGCGCAGGTCGCGACGGTGAGCCCGCGGAGTGCCTCTTGTTCTTCAGTTACGGCGACGTCGCGAAACTCGAACGTTTCATCGATGAGAAGATCGACGAACGCGAGCGCTCGGTGGGGCGCGCGCAACTCGAGCGGATGACGCGCTACGCTTACTCGAACGATTGCCGGCGGCGCGATTTGCTCGCTTATTTCGGCGAAGCCTGGACGACGCTCAACTGCGGCGGATGCGACAACTGCCTCGAGCCGCGTCCGGCGGTCGACGCGACGATCGACGCGCAGAAGTTTCTCTCGTGCATCGAGCGCATCCGGCGCGCGAACGGCCACGCGGTCGGCGTCGCCCACGTGATCGACGTTTTACTCGGTGTCGAGAACGACAAGATCTGGCGTTGGAATCACGAGCGCCTGACGACGTACGGCATCGGGAAGGAACGCAGCAAATCATCATGGCGTACGCTCGCCGACGAGTTCGTGCGGCTCGGTCTGATCGCAATCGATCCGGTGCACTATAATACCGTCTCGGTCACGGACGCGGGACGCACCGCACTAGCGGATCGCACGCCGGTCGTCGTGCGCGAATCGCCGGCGACGGCGGCTCGTGAACGCAAGCGTGCGGACGAAGGAACCGGCGGCCCGTACGATGCGGACGTGTTTCGCGCTTTGCGTAACCTGCGCAAAGAATTGGCCGACGAGCGGGACGTCCCCGCGTACGTCGTCTTCAGCGACGCGGTCTTGCGCGCCATGTCGCGTGCGCTGCCGCGAACGCCTGCGCAACTGCGCAGTATCAGCGGCGTTGGAGAGAAAAAGCTCGCGGACTTCGGAAGCCGCTTCCTCGCGGAGATTGCACGACTGCGGCACTGACGCTCCAAGCCGGTTCCAAGCCTCGCGTGGGACGATGGCGGACGATGGCTACGCTTTGGCGGCGCATCGCGGTGTGTTTGATCGCGGTCGCGCTTTCGTGCGACGTCGCCGTACCGGCGCGCGCGCAGTCGAACGGCGACACCGGCGTCATTCGTATCGCGGTCACGAGCGCGTCGAACGGCGAGTTGCTCGCGAATGCGCGCGTATTTCTGCTGGGACCGAGCGTCGCGAGCGCACTCACCAACACGAGCGGCATCGTCAAGTACACCGATGTCGCGACCGGGCTCTATCGCGTGCGGGTGAGCCGGCCCGGTTTTCGCCCGAGTACGTCAGCGCAATTCGAATTGCTCGGGGAAAAGGAAGTTGACGTCGCGGTCGTGCTCGGCCCGTCGGCGCAAACGCCGAGTAGCGCGTCGACCTCGTCGACCGATGCCGACGGCCACACGACCATCGGTCGCGTCGAGGCGCGTGTGACCGTAAGCACGCGGGACGTCGACCAGAACAGCGCTATTCGGCGCATCTCCGATTCCCTCACCGACGCGCTCGGAACGGTGGCCGGCGTCGACGTCACGCAAAGTTCGAACGATCCCGACGCCGCCCAGACGATCTCGCTGCACGGGCACGATGAATCGCAGACCGCCGTGACGCTCGACGGCATCCCGCTCTCGGCGCCGGGCACGGCGGCGAACCTCCGCAACCTCAACACCGATCTCTTCTCGGGCGCCGGCGCAAGTTTCGGTGCGCGCGCCGGCGCGCTCGGCGGCGGCGTGAACTTTACGACGTTGCAGCCGACGCAGACGTGGCAGTCGCGCGGCTCGGTCGCCGACGGCTCGTTCGATAAATATAATTGGGCACTCGGTGAAACCGGATCGATCGGACGGCTCGGCATCGCCGTCCTCGCGACGCGACGCGGTGGGAATAACCAGCTGACGTTCCGGGACTATCTCGATCAAAGCGGCCAAATTTATCCGCACGGCGGCGAAAGCACCAACACGGGCCAACTCGTCAAGCTTCGCTACGGCCTCACGGATAACACGACGCTAACGGTCACGGCGTTGCAGAACAATCAGGCGATTTCGCCGTTGTGTACGCAGTTCACCGGCGTCGTGCCCTGCGGTATCGGGCCGAATAATTCGGAGACGGGCAAGACGCAGTTCGTGTACGGCACGATCCAGTCGTTGATCGGCCAAGTGGCGGTTCAAGCGACGGGCTACGTGTCGTCACAATATAATTTGCAGAACGAAGTCAATCGTACGATCGATGAATGCGTCGGCGCGGCGGTCCCGTGCCCGGTCGCGGCGCCCTTTGCGACCGACACGCATTCACTCACGCGCGGACTCGCGGCGCAAGGAACGATCAGCAAAGACAATCACACGATCACGCTCAACCTCTCGACGTTCGCGGCGCAGACGACGTTCAATCCACTCGTGACGAGCGGCACGAGTACGCTCGTCCTTCCGTCGACGAACGCGATCGCTTCGCAGACGTACGGGATAAATGATTCGATCAAGATCAACAACCGGCTCTCGCTCGGGCCGACGCTCTCGCTCGCGTCGACGACCGGCTCCGGCACGTCGGTCCTGGGCGGATTCTCCGGCGATTGGCATCCGAACGACGCCGATGATTTCACGCTGTCGGTGTCGGTCGGCAGTTCGCAACCGGCGCCGACGGTCGTGCGTAGTTACAGCGATCCGCAGTCGGCGCGCGTGAATTGTGCCGGCGGCACGGCGCAAATCAGCGGACCCGGCGATCTGCCGACGGCACAGTCCGCAATCGACTACCAAGGCGCGTGGACGCACACGTGGACGCACGGGAATTTCACGATCGACCTGTACCGTCAATCGCAGGCGGGGCAGTTGGTGAACGCGACCGTGACGGCGGCGGCCGCCGATCTACCGGTGCCGATCTACAGCGCGATCGAAGGCTACTACACGACGGTCTGTCCGCTTGCGATGCCCGCGTCGGTGTACGTGTCGCAGCCGGTCAACGGCACGAAGCGTGTCTATGCAGGCTACGACATCACGGGACGCATCGCGCTCGGACGCGACGTGACGGCGGTACCGTCGTACTCGACGAATCTTTCGTACTACACGACGGCGGATTCGCAATTCACCGGGCCCGGCAGTACGTTGATTCTCAACCAACAGATTTACGGGCGGCCGATTCATCGTGGAAATCTGACGCTCGATGCCTTTCATCCGCCGAGTCAACTCGAGCTGCTGGCCAACGCGCAATACGTCGGTGTCAACAACGGCCAGCATATCTCGCCGTACGTGAACGTGAGCCTGGGTCTCTCGCACCCGTTCGGCATCGGGACGCTGACGCTGTTCGAGACGAACGTTTTCAACACGCAGACGGCGCTCTTCTCGACGATCGACGGCGCGATTCCGGAACCGTTGAACGGCGGTGGTCAATTGATCGTCGCGGGAAATCCGTTGCCGCCGCGTACGATTCAACTCTCGTACTCGTTCAACACGGGCTCGCGACCGGGCGCGGGTTTTTCACGCCGGTACGGCGGGGCGTCGCGCACGCCAAGCGCGGGGGCGAGCCCGAGCCCGGCACCCGCCAACGCGCGCGGCGGGCTCGGCTTCGGGCAGTTGAAGTTCATCGCGCCGCCCCCCGGCATCGATCCGCTCTCGCTTGCCGCGGCACGCCCGGAATGTACGGCCGATCTGCAGCCGCTCGCGCAAGTGGCGCTGAGCCAACTCGGCGCGGCGGCGAAGGCCTACGCGGCGGGGTCACCGTTGCAGCCCGTGACCGGTATCGCCGTCACCGGTGAAGGCCGGCCGGCGGGCAGCTGGTACCTCAACCTGAACCCCGATATTCCGGCGGGTCTTTTTCAGCGTCGCGATACGGGCGGTGCAAACGGCGCGCGGGGGGCGGGCGGTGCCGGCGGCGGGCCGCCGGGTGAGGGCGGACCGGGCGGCGCGGGTCCGGGCTTCTCACCCCAGGTCCGCGTCGCGCCGCCGTCCGGCGCGCCGCGGCCGGCGTTTTCACCGAGCCCCGAACTCATTGCGGCGCTCCAGCCGTTTCGCGCGCTGGCGGCGTGCGCGTACGGCACCGTGTGGACGCCCGCTGAAGCGAAGTCGCACGGTTTCGACGTTGCTCCGCCGTCCGGCCCCGGAACGGGCCGGCGCGGCGGATTCATCCATTACGCACCGTCGCCGGGCGTGTTCATCGTCCGGCCGCCCGAGTTGGGAACCGGCGGCGGAAGCGTGAAACAACCGTAATGACGACTCCGCCGCCGCGCGTCGCGGTGATCGACGACGAACGGCACCTGCGCGAAATGCTCGAATTGGGATTGACCGAAGACGGCTTCGAGGTGCGCAGCGCCGGCGACGGCCAGAGCGGCCTCGCACTGGTACGCGACTGGCGCCCCGATGCGATCATTCTCGACGTGATGTTGCCCTACATGAACGGTCTCGAGCTGCTGCCGATGATGCGGCGCATCACCGAGGCGCCGATTTTGATGCTCAGCGCGAAAGCGGATACGGACGATCGGGTGACGGGATTGCGGCGCGGTGCGGACGACTACATCCCCAAACCCTTCGACATGTCGGAACTCGTCGCGCGTTTGCATTCCGCCTTGCGGCGTCCGCGGCTCGATCAACCGACGGTGGTCGCATATGCGGATTTGACGATCGATCTCGATCGTCGCGACGTCAAGCGCGGGGATGTGCCGATCGATCTCTCGGCGCGCGAATACGCGCTCTTGCTGACGTTCGTGCGCAATCCCGAGCGCGTGTTCACCCGGGATCAGTTGCTCGACCTCGTGTGGGGAAGCGATCGCGACGTCGGTCCGGGCGCCGTCGAAACGTACGTTTCCTATCTGCGGGCCAAGATCGACGCGAATTTCGAACCGAAGCTGATCCGCACGATCCGGGGGGCCGGGTATGCGCTCCGCACGCACTGACGGCTTCGCCGCACTCGCGCGCCGGCTGACCGGCTGGTACGTCCTCGTCGCCGTCACGCTCGTAACGCTGATTCTCGGCGGCGGCGGCGTCGCGGCCCTCTTTCTCTTCGGGCGGGAAACGAGCGAAGCGCTGAGTCAGCTAGCCGCGAACGCGTCGACGTACGGCGACACGGCGACCGCGCGCGCCGTGCCGTTCGAAGTCGCCGCCGTCGATTTCGAAATACGCGAACGGCGTGAGGGCATCAAATTCTTCGCCTTCGTTCCTGACCGCGAGCCGGAAAACCCGAACGAACGTCGAGGCTTCGGCGCCCCGCGAAATGCGACGGCCGTCGTCGACGGCGTTGTGCAGCGTCATTTCTCGATGCGCAATCGATTCGACGGAAATCGATTCGGGCTGGCGGTGGCGGCACTCTTCGGCGTCCACGCCGTGCAACCGGTCCGTTTCGCCGGCGGCCTGATGGCGTTCGCACCCGATCCCGTCCTGTTCCAAAATATGGCGCTCGGCGTGGCCGGAACCGTTGTGTTCGCGGCGCTGATCGTGGGTGTCTTGGCGGCGTTCGTCGGACGCTACATCACGCAGCAAGCGATCCGTCCGCTCGTCGACGTCACCGAGGCGCTGCAGCGATTTGCGGCGCGCGACTTTCGTGCGCAACCGATCGCCGTCGCCGGACGCAGCAATTTCGACGTGCTGGCGCACGCGTACAATGCCGCCTCGACGCAGGTCGCCGAGGCGTTTGCCGAACGCGACGCAGCCGAGGCGCAGATGCGGCAGTTCGTCGCCGACGCGGGGCATGAGCTTCGCACGCCGCTCACGATCGTGCTCGGCTATATCGATCTCTTGCGACGCAAGGCCGGCGCCGACGACGAACGCGCGAAGTTCATCTTCGCATCGATTGCATCCGAAGGCCGGCGCATGCGCACGCTCGTCGACAATCTCGTGCTGCTCGCGAAACTCGAAGCCGACGACGTGCGCCCGGTCGAGCCGTTCGACGTCGCTGCGTTGATCGACGAAATCGTGGGCGTTCGGCGCGGACTCGATGCGACGGTGCAGATTTCGACTGACGCGCGCGTCGACGGGACGGTCGTCGCCCAACGTGCCGAGATTCACGAAGCGCTCGCGAACATCGTCGACAACGCGATCAAATATGCACCCGGGTCGCCGATTCATATTGCGCTCGATTCGCCGCGGGACGGTTCGATCGTGATCGCCGTAAGCGATTCCGGGCCGGGTATTCCGCTTGAAGATCGCGCTGCAATTTTCGAGCGGTTCTACCGTGGCGCGAGCCGCGGCGAAGTCGAGGGTAGCGGCCTCGGCCTCGCGATCGCGAAACGGGCGCTCGAACGCGCCGGCGGGACGCTCGCGCTCGACGCGACGGTCGAACGCGGAACGCGTTTCGTCTTGACGCTGCGTGCCGAACGCGTCGAACGGCGACCGACCTTCGTATAGAGGTCGAGCGACCTATCCGTTGCGATTGAGGCCGGGCAATCGTGGAAACATTTCACTCATGAGTGATACGACGAATGCCAATGTCCGGTACGATTCCGCCGCAACCACGACCGACGATGACCGCCATGCGATTGCGACGTACGTGAGCGATATGCTCGCACTCGAACGGCACATTCGCGGTCCACTCGATCGCCAAGTCAACGACGACGAGACCGCGCAGTTTTCCGCCGCGGCAGGGATTATGACCAAGATTCGGATGTTGACCGACACCCACGAACAAGCGCTCGATACGCGGTTAAAGGCGCTCGGCGGCCACGCGGCATCCGGCCTCAAATCGAGTTGGAGTCAGATGCTCGGCGGCGCCGCGGCGGCGATTAGCGGCTCCCGCAAGATGAAGATCTCGAAAAGCCTGCGCGACGACTATACGGCCCTTGCGCTCGCCTCCATCAGTTACACGATGCTCCATGCGACCGCGCTCGGTCTCGGCGACGAGCCGACGGCGGCAATCGCAAAGACGGCGCTTGATGATTATGCGCCGATCGTCGTTGAAATCGGAAAGTCGATGCCCGGCATCGTACTGCAAGAGCTCGCGAACGATGGAGAAAACGTGCGTGTCTCGGCTGCCCAGGTTGCCGAACGCAATACATCGGCCGCGTGGAGCAAGTCGTAATCGGCGCCTAACCGGCTTCGGACGAACGGCTCGCTTCGCGGGCCAGTGTGACCATTTCGCGCATGCGTGGATGGTCGCGCGTTTGTCCCTTCATCCACACCTCGAACCGCGGGACCGGCTCGCCGGTTCGAAACAACCAGTAGTAACAGCTGAGATCGCCCAGATATGAAAAGCGTTCGTGGGCGTCGCTGAAAAGTGCGGAGTACGAAGCGAAGCCGGCAACGTAGGCGTGAACGCTGCCGAACTCGTGCACGATCGCTTGCAGCGCGCGAGCGTTCGCAATCGTGCCGGCGATCTTCGCACGTGAGTGCACGACGCCGTCCGTCGCCATGACGCGCGCGATGTCGCGTTCCGCGTACTCCGCGACGCGCGGCACCGAAAAATCGTCGAAGGCCGCTCGAAACGCATCCCAATGGTTGGTGATGATCGCCCAGTTCAGGCCGGCTTGAAACACGGCGCGCGTGATCACCGCAAGGTGATCGTCGAGCGTCGGTTTGTCGATGACGTGCGGTATCTTTTCGGGTGGCGTCGGTTTGCGAGCGATCGCGGTAACCTCACGGCGCGGTAACGGTCAAGAGGGATGGTCCGAGTATACCCGATAGTGCCTCCGCGATGGCCAAGACGTGGGTGCTCGTTGCAGCGATCCTTGGATCGAGCATGGCCTTCGTCGACGGCACCGCGGTGAACGTCGCGCTACCGATCATGCAGCGCGATCTGCAAGCGTCGAGCGCGCAAATGCAGTGGGTCATCGAAGCATACGCGCTCTTTCTCGCCGCATTGATTCTGATCGGCGGCTCGCTCGGCGACGTCTTCGGTCGGAAGAAAATGTTCGTTGCCGGCGTCGTGATTTTCATGCTCGCATCGGTCGGCTGCGCGTTCGCGCCGAACGTCGCCGTGTTGATCGTCGCGCGTTCGATCCAAGGCATCGGCGGCGCGCTCATGACGCCGGAATCGCTCGCGTTGATCAGCGCGAATTTTAGCGGCGAAGAACGTGGGCGGGCGATCGGGACCTGGTCGGGCTTCGCTTCGATCACCGGCGCGGTCGGGCCGCTGATCGGCGGCGCACTCGCGCAGCACGCGTCATGGCGCTGGGTCTTCATCATCAACGTTCCGTTAGCGATGGTCGTGCTCGCGATTTCGCTCGCACGCGTTCCCGAGAGCCGCGATGAGGACGCCGTGCACGCCATCGACTGGACCGGGGCCGTTCTCGCGACGTTCGGCCTCGGGCTGCTCATCTTCGGACTTATTCGCGTGCAGAGCGCGCGGGGCGACGTCGCCGGACTCACAGCCGTCGTGGCCGGCCTTGCCGTTCTCGTCGCGTTCGTGATCGCCCAAGGGCGCGAACGTCATCCGATGATGCCGCTTTCACTCTTCCGCTCGACGACGTTCTCCGTCGTCAACCTTTACACGCTTTTCCTGTACATGGCGATCGGCGGCAGCCTGTATTTTCTGCCGTATGCCCTGATCGACGCGCAGCAGTACACACCGACGGCGGCGGGCGCTGCGCTGTTGCCGTTCATCGTCCTGCAATTTCTGCTCTCGCGCTGGTCGGGCGGCCTCTCAGCGCGCATCGGTGTTCGAACGCCGCTCGTCGTCGGCGCCGCCCTCGCCGCGGCGGGTTTCCTCGCCTTCGCGTTGCCCGGCATCGGCGGAAATTATTGGGCGACGTATTTTCCCGCCGCATTGTTGTTGGGAATCGGCGGCGCGTTCTTCATCGCGCCGCTCACGACGGCCGTGTTCGATTCGTCCGATCCGGCATTGATGGGAACCGCATCCGCGATCAACAACGCGATTGCGCGCGCCGCCGGACTCATCGCGATTGCGCTGTTCGGCATCGTGCTCGCCGGCGTCTTCGATCGCGGCTTCGAAGGACGTCTCGCCAAGCTGACCGTTGCGCCGCAAACGCGAGCGATCGCCACGAAGCAGCGCGACAACTTCCTCGCCGGGACGGTGCCCGACGACGTTCCCGCCGCCGATCGTGCGCCGGTAGGCGGTGCCGTCCGCTCCGCCTACCTCAACGCGTTTCGGGCCGTGATGGTGATCTCCGCGTTCGTGAGCATCATCGCCGGAATCGTGGCGCTCGTCGCGTTGGCCGGTGCGGATCGCGTGCATAAGCAGAAAGCCGCCCAGCGCTAGCGCCCTGTCGGCGACCGTACCGGTGGGCCGGGTATACAACGCGAAGCGTGTCGAATGAAGCGTGTCGAATGAAGCGTGTCGAATAAAGCGTGTCGAATAAGGAGTTCTCCATGCCTCTGGACATTCTCGGCCCACAGTTTTTCAGCGCACCCGCCACCCGGATCGATGGTTTCCCGGCCGCCGTCACCAGCGACCTGGGCGTGGATAATGACCTCTCCGATAAAGGGACCGGTATCGGCTTCACCAAGCCGTGGAGCCAAGACGAGCTCGAAGAAGTCGCCGCTCGCGCCGCGGCGCCGGTCAACCCGGCTCGCCGCGCATAGGGCGATCACCCCGGCAATTCGGATTCCATTCGCCGGCGCGTTGACGGTGCTGGCCGGCCTTGATATAATCCGGGGGTTCGGCCCACCGACGGTGAGGCCGCTTTCGTGTGTGTTTCGAGGATAGGCGTGCCGACGATCTCCCAATTGGTCCGTAAGGGCCGCGATAAGCAGCAGAAAAAGGTCAAAACCCCGGCGTTTCGCGTCGTTTCGACGGGCCCGAAGCCGGGTCACCCCGACCTGCCCAACCGTTCGTTCGAAGTTGCGGGGAATCCGCAGCGGCGCGGCGTCTGCACGCAAGTCAAGACGATCACACCGAAGAAGCCGAATTCGGCGCTACGCAAAGTCGCGCGCGTCCGTCTCACCAACGGGGAGGAAGTAACCGCCTACATCCCCGGCATCGGCCACAACTTGCAGGAGCACTCGGTCGTCCTGATCCGCGGCGGCCGTGTGAAAGATCTGCCGGGCGTGCGCTACCACATCATCCGCGGGACGCTCGACACGTCCGGCGCCGCGAATCGCAAACAAGGCCGTTCGAAATATGGCGCCAAGCGCAACGCCAAGCCGGCCGGCAAGAAGTAAGGACACTGCTCGATTATGCCGCGTAAAGGTCCGGTCCCGAAGCGACCGATTCTTCCCGATCCGAAGTTCAACTCGAAAGTTCTCTCGCGGTTCATCAATAAAGTGATGCTGCAGGGGAAGAAGAGCGTTGCCGAGCGGATTTGCTATGAAGCGCTCACGATCGTCGAGCAGAAATCGGGTCGCGATCCGATGGATATCTTCACCCAAGCCCTCGGCAACGCGATGCCGCTCGTCGAAGTTCGGCCACGCCGGGTCGGCGGTGCGACGTATCAGGTTCCGATGGAAGTTCGCCCCGATCGTCGCCAGGCGATGGCCATGCGTTGGCTGATCAACTACGCGCGTGCCCGGGCCGGACACTCGATGGAAGAAAAGCTGGCGGCGGAGCTGATGGACGCCGCCAACAATCTCGGCGCTTCGATCAAGAAGCGCGAAGACACTCACAAAATGGCGGAAGCCAACAAAGCCTTCGCCCACTACCGCTGGTAAAAGCACCACCCCTACATGCCGCTCAACCGCGAATATCCGCTCGACCAGACCCGTAACATCGGGATCGCTGCCCACATCGACGCCGGCAAGACAACGGCGACCGAGCGTATTTTATTTTATACCGGCCGCACCCACAAGATCGGTGAAGTCCACGACGGTGCGGCGACGATGGACTGGATGGTGCAAGAGCAGGAACGCGGCATCACGATTACATCGGCGGCGACGGCGTGCACGTGGCGCGACACGCGCATCAATATTATCGATACGCCTGGCCACGTGGACTTCACGGTCGAGGTCGAGCGGTCGCTGCGCGTCCTCGACGGTCTCGTTGCACTCTTCGACTCGGTTGCCGCCGTGCAGCCGCAGTCCGAGACGGTGTGGCGTCAGGCCAACAAGTACAAAGTTCCGCGTATCATCTTCGTCAACAAGATGGATCGCATGGGCGCCGATTTCTACAATTGCGTCGCGAAGATTCGCGAGCGCCTTGGCGCGCGTGCGGTTCCGATTCAGGTGCCGATCGGCGCGGAGGGCGACTTCCTCGGCGTCATCGATCTCTTTACGATGAACAAGATCATCTATACGGATGACCTTGGTTCGACGTCGGATCTCGTGCCGGTGAGCGACGCCGACGGCGACCTCAAGACGGTTGCGGAGAAGTGGCGCGCGGAACTGATCGAAGCGATCGCCGAGCAGGACGACGAGTTGCTCGAGCTGTTTTTCGCCGGCGACGAAATCCCGGTGAACCGATTGCAAACGGCGTTGCGCAAGGCGACCATCGCCGGCGACGTGCTTCCGATGCTGTGCGGCTCGGCGTTCAAGAACAAGGGCGTGCAGCCGCTGCTCGACGCGGTGGTCGACTTCTTGCCCTCGCCGCTCGAGGCCAAAGCGATCACCGGTCTCGACCCGAAGACCGATCAGCCGATCACGCGCAAACCGGACGACAAAGAACCCTTTGCGGCGCTGGCGTTCAAAATCGCGACCGATCCGTACGGCAATCTCACGTACTTCCGGGTGTATTCGGGCGTGCTCGAAAAGGGCTCGTACGTGTACAACGCGCGCAGCGGCAAGAAAGAGCGCATCGGGCGAATCTTGCGAATGCACGCGAACCATCGCGAAGACATCGACGCGATCGGCGCGGGCGACATCGCGGCCGCCGTCGGCATGACCGACACGCGCACAGGCGATACGCTCTGCGACGAAAAGAACGTCATCCTGCTCGAGAACATCGTGTTTCCGGAGCCCGTTATCTCGCAGGCCATCGAGCCGAAGACGAAGGGCGATCAGGACAAGCTCGGTATCGCGCTTTCGCGCCTCGCGCAAGAAGACCCGACGTTCCGCATGCGTACCGACGAAGAAACGCAGCAGACGATCATCGCCGGGATGGGCGAACTGCATCTCGAGATCATCTTGGACCGTCTCAAGCGGGAGTTCAAGGTTGAAGCAAACGTCGGCAAGCCGCAGGTCGCATACAAAGAAGCGATCACGAAAACCGTCGAAGTGCAGGGGAAGTTCGTCCGGCAGTCCGGCGGCAAGGGTCAGTACGGCGACGTCTGGATCCGGCTTGAGCCGCAAGTGCCCGGGACCGGGTACGTTTTCGAGAACAAAGTCGTCGGCGGTGCCGTTCCTAAAGAATACGTGAAGCCGGTACAAGAGGGTATCCGCGAGGCGTGCGAATCCGGCACGCTGGCCGGTTACCCCGTGCTCGATTTCAAAGCGACGCTTTTCGACGGGTCGTATCACGACGTCGACTCGTCGGAAATGGCGTTCAAGATTGCGGCTTCGATGGCGTTCAAAGATGCCAACAAGAAGGCCGGTCCGATTTTGCTCGAGCCGATCATGAAAGTCGAAGTGACGACGCCGAAGGATTATCTCGGGGCGATCAACGGCGACTTGAACCGGCGGCGCGGTCAGATTCAATCGCAGGAAGAAGCGCCGGGCGGCGCGGTCGTCATCGCGGCGAACGTGCCGCTCTCCGAAATGTTCGGCTACGCGACCGACATGCGTTCCGCAACGCAAGGCCGCGCAACCTACACGATGGAGTTCTCGCACTACGAGAAAGCGCCGCGCTCGGTCGAAGAAGAGATCGTCGCAAAAGCCTCCGGCAAGAAACTCACAACGGCCTAGCGCCGCCTCAGCACACCCGATAGGCCGTAGCGCCTTTTCATCAAGAGAGAACAGCAAAGCAGATCATGGCTAAAGCCAAATTCGAACGGTCGAAACCGCACGTCAACATCGGCACGACGGGTCACGTCGATCACGGCAAGACCACGCTGACGGCGGCGATCATCAACTGCCTCGCGACCGAGAACTCCAACATCCAAAAGCGCAACGTGGACGACATCGACAATGCGCCCGAGGAGAAGGAACGCGGAATTACGATCGCTATCTCGCACCAAGAGTACGAGACGGCGAAGCGTCACTACGCGCACGTCGACTGCCCCGGTCACGCCGACTACATCAAAAACATGATCACCGGCGCGGCGCAGATGGACGGGGCGATTCTCGTCGTCTCGGCGGCCGACGGTCCGATGCCTCAGACGCGCGAGCACATTCTGCTCATGAAGCAGGTCGGCGTTCCGTACATTGTCGTGTTCCTCAACAAGGTCGACATGGTCGACGATGAGGAGTTGCTGGAACTCGTCGAGATGGAAGTTCGCGAGCTGCTCTCGTCCTACGATTTTCCGGGCGACGACATTCCGATCGTCCGCGGTTCGGGGCTCAAGGCGCTCAACTCATCGGGCAAGCGCGGCGATCCCGATGCCGATCCGGTATTCGCGTTGATGGACGCGGTCGACAGCTACATTCCGACGCCGGAGCGGGCGGTCGACAAACCGTTCCTGATGCCGGTCGAAGACGTCTTCACGATTACCGGCCGCGGCACCGTCGGCACGGGCCGGGTCGAACGCGGCCAGGTCAAAGTCGGCGAGGAAGTGGAGATCGTCGGCCTCGTCGACACGCCGCCGCGCAAAACCGTCGTCACGGGCATCGAGATGTTCCGCAAGCTGCTCGACATGGGCATCGCCGGCGACAATGTCGGTGTGCTGCTGCGCGGTGTGGAACGCAACGACATCGAGCGCGGCCAAGTGCTCGCGAAACCGGGCACGATCAAGCCGCACAAAAAGTTCAAGGCGGAAGTCTATGTTCTCTCTAAAGAAGAAGGCGGGCGTCACACGCCGTTTTTCGCCAACTACCGTCCGCAATTTTACTTTCGGACGACGGACGTCACCGGCACGATCAAGTTGCCGGAGGGTGTCGAGATGGTCATGCCCGGCGACAACGTGCAGATGGACGTCGAGCTGATCACGCCGATCGCGTGCGAAGAGGGTCTGCGGTTCGCGATTCGCGAGGGCGGCCGGACCGTCGGAGCGGGCGTCGTGACGGCGGTCTCGGAATAATGGCGAAGCAGAAGATTCGTATCCGGCTGAAGGCCTACGACCATGCCGTTCTCGATCAATCCGCCGAGCGCATCGTCGATACAGCGAAGCGCACCGGTGCGTTCGTTAGCGGGCCGGTGCCGCTGCCGACGGAGATCAACCGCGTCTGCGTGTTGCGTTCACCCCACGTCGACAAAAAGAGCCGCGAGCATTTCGAGATGCGTACGCACAAGCGCCTCATCGACATTCTTCAGGCCTCACCGAAGACGATGGACGCACTGATGCACCTCGATCTCCCGGCCGGCGTCGACATCGAACTCAAAGCGTAGATTTTCGGGTACGCTTCGCGGACGATGAGCGAGTCACGGGACAAGATCAATGCGATCTACGAGCTGCGGGACGCGGTCGAGGCGAAAGTTCGCCTCGAGACGACGCTCGATCGAGAGCTGAAACCGGGCGTTCGCGAAGCGTTGCTCGACGCAACGCTCGACCTCGAAGCAAAAACGCAGTTTGCGATCGAGGTGTGTCACGAGTGCGGCCATCAACATGCCTCCGAGCGCGCACATCACGATCCGCGCGGTGGCAACGTGATCGAAGTCGATTTTCGGCCGAGCCAACGAGGCGACGCCGTTTAAGCGAGCGCGCTTCGATCTTCGCCGGTAGCCGCCGGCGGGAGTCGCTTGATCAAGCGGACGTGCCGCCCACGGTCGCCGTACTCGACGGCGTCGACCAGCATGCGCATGATGTGCATGCCGAAACCACGCGGCGAACCGGTCACCGGCTCGCGCGGCGTACTCGACGTCTTGTGCGCGAATCCCGGGCCGTCGTCGCGGACGTCGACGATGAGGCCGTCGCCGTCGATATAGGCATTCACATCGACGAAGGTACCGTCCCGGAAACCGTGTTCGGCTGCGTTCGCCAACGCCTCGCCGACAGCGCTTTCGAGGTCGGCGAGATCTTGGCCGGTGAAACCGCAGCGTTCCGCATACACGATGACCGCCGCTCGTGCGACGGCAACCGAACGATGCGTGTTTGCGAAGCGTGCGACGTACCGTTCGATCATTCGCGCCTGCCCGTGATCATCGGTATCAATTTTGTTGCAGCCCGAGAGCGGCGCAGGCGTCGTCGGTTCGCCGGACCGAACCTTGCAAGCATGCCGATTCCCGTCGATGTCGCGTTCGATCGTACGTTCTCCGGAACGCCCAAACGCATTTTCCAGCTGCTCAGCGAAATGGGGACCTCGGCCGACGCGGTGTGGCCGTTCGCCTCAACGCCCTTCATGCGCAGCCCGGGGCCGCTGACGCCGGGACAGACGGAAGAATGGCATCTCGGTATCCACGCCGTGCTCGACGCTGTCGAGCCGGAGAAGACGATCGTGTGGCGCATCGACAACGACGGCGTCGAGGGGACGCACGCCTTCATCATCGCGAACGAAGGCAAGAAGACGACGGTAACGCACCGATTGAATGCGACGCTCTCCGACACCGAAGGCCGCCTCCTGTGGAAGCGGCTCGAGGACGGCCATCAGCGCGCGATCGAAGGGCTTTTTGAAAAGCTGGCGCGCGTGCTGAAGCGCTGATCGTTATTTCGGCGTCGTCGGCACGTTCGAGAGCGCCGGAATCGCCGCGGCGGTTTTGGCGGCCGGGATCGAGCTCAGATAGGCATAGATATCGGCGACGTCTTTGTCGGGAAGAATCGTCGCAGCATACGACGGCATTTCGCCCGACGGTCGCCGGATGTACGCGATGAGCGCGACATACGGAATCGGATGCGGCGCGATGTGCGGCGCGGACATATAGTTGCCCTGACCCAACGTGCCATGACACTCGTAGCAACCGTATGCGACGAACGACGCCTTCCCGCGCGTTGCGTCGCCCTGCGGCGCCGTCGTTTGCGCATCGAGCGGGCCGAGCGTCATCGCTAACGCCAACGTCGTCAAGGCGACCGGAATGAAGCGGCGCATGCTCATCGTCCCTGCGCCACAACGTCGACCAAGGCCGGACGGCCAGTTTTGACGACCTTCAACGCGCGTGCGATCGCCGGCGCGAGCTGATCGGGATTGGTCACGGGAGCATCGGCGTAGACGCCCATCGACTGCGCCATTTTCGCGTAGTCGATCGCAGGGTCGTCGATGATCGTCCCGACTTTCGCGTGCAGCGGCTGGCGCTCACGCCGGTCGGCCATGCGCTGGACATGCATCGTCTCCTGGTGCCAAGCACGATTGTTGTGCATGATCGTGAGGAGCGGAATCTTGTGGTGAGCGGCGGTCCAAAGCGAGCCGGGTAACACCATGAAGTCGCCGTCTCCCTGAATATTGACCGCGTATCGGCCTTGGTCGCGCGCAGCGAGCGCCGCGCCGACGGAGGCCGGCAACCCGTAGCCGACACCGTAGGCGCCGGCGTCACCGTTATAGTGCCAAGGCTTATTGAGCCCCCAAAGGCGCTGGGGCCAACGGCTCTGGAACGTCGTCGACGAAACGAGCGAGAAGTCGTCGTTCCTGATTTGCTCGTAGGTAACGGCGCACATGCGAGCGACGCTGACGGGCGAGGCGTCCCACCCCAGCGAGGCTTCTTCGAGGTTCGCCTGCCGGCGCTTCGTGAACGCCGCGGCAAAATGCGCCGAACGCTGCGGGTTCTGCGAACGACGTTCGCTCGTCATCGCGCGATTCACGGCATCGATCAAATACGGCAGCGATGCTTCACTGTCGCCGCTGATCGCCATTGTCGGTTGGAAATATCGCTGCTGATCTTGCCAATTGCCTTGTCCTTCGCCGTACAGCGCGCTGATGGCGATGACCGTCGTGTTCGGCTTGATTTTCATCACGGTCTTGCGTTGTGCGAGATCGACGACGTCGGCGACGACACCAAAAAGATCGGTCAGCTCGAGACCGAGGACGAGGTCGGCCTGCCCGATCAACGCGCGGCCGTCGAACGCCGCGTAGAGGTGATGATCGTTGGGGAAATTCATCCGATTCATCTGATCGATGACCGGAACTTGGAGCAATTCCGCGAGTTCGACGAGATGCTTCATGCCGGCCGGCGTGCGCGCGACGCGGTCGGCGACGATGACGGGGTTTTGGGCATTCACGAGCGCCTTCGCGACGTCGGCGAGCACCGCGGGGTCGGCGACCGGCGGACGCACCGGCGTGAACGTCCGCATCGGCAGCGGGGTTTCGTTCATCGGATCCTCTTGCAAGTCTCCGTCGCAAACGACCAGCACCGGATCGAACGGCGGCGTCATCGCGAGTGAATGCGCCTTCATGAACTCTTCGCCGTAGGCCGAGAGCGATGCGGGCTGCGAGTCATACTTCACGTATCCGCGGACGATTGCCGCGACGTCCGTAGCGGTATGAAACCACTCGACGCCCGGCCGCCGCGTTGCGGCGTCGGCCAGGTTGCCGACGATGATCATCATGGGCACGCGATCGGCGAAGGCGTTGTAGATTGCCATCGATGCATGTTGCAAACCGACGGTATTGTGGATGAGGATCGCCATCGGCTTGCCCGACATTTTGAAGTATCCGTGGGCCATGCCGGCGGAAATCTCTTCGTGCGTGCACGAGAGCATCTCGGGCTTTGTATTGCCGCTGTAGTTGATGATCGACTCGTGAATGCCGCGAAACGTCGAACCCGGCATGCAGGTGAGGTAGTCATAGCCCGCATGCTTGAGGCAGTCGACCATGTAATCCGAGCCGGCATTTTTGATATGCCAACGATCGGCGACGAAGACGGCTCCGGTAGGATTCTCGGTTTCTGCCGCCGCGAGCGTCGCGGACGGAGGCGATAGCTTCGCCGGTGCGACCGTTGAAGCGTCGGCCGGTGCGGCGTTCGCGACGCCGGCAGCCGCAGCGCCTGCGCTCGCCGTTGCGATCCCTGCGATAAACGAGCGCCGGTCGACGCCAGATTGTTTTGCCATGGTTTCCCCTTTACTCCGTCGCTGGCGGTTGCGGCGTTTGTGCCGGCCCGACCCAAATCGTTTGCACGTTCATGAATTCACGAATGCCGAGGTAGGATAATTCGCGGCCGTAGCCGCTGTGCTTCACCCCGCCGAACGGCAAGCGCGGATCCGACGCGGTCATGCCGTTGACGAACACGGCGCCCGTCACGATGCGTCGGGCGAGCGCTTTGCCGCGCTCGACGTCCCGTGTCCAGAGCGCGCCGCCGAGACCGAAGATCGAATCGTTGGCAAGTGCGATCGCGTGCTCCGCGTCGCGTGCGCGAATCACCGCGGCGACGGGGCCGAACGTCTCCTCACGAAAGACGCGCATGTCATCGTTGACGTCGACGAGGATCGTCGCGTCGAAGAACGCACCGGGGCGGCTCGGCGTCGTGCCGCCGAGCACGACGCGTGCGCCGCGTTTGACCGAGGCGTCGATCTGATCGATCAAATCGTCGCGCAGATCGGCCCGCGCGAGCGGTCCCATGGTCGTTGCGCGATCTTCCGGATCGCCGATCGTGTACGCCGCAGCGGCATCGACGAAGGCGGCGACGAACGCATCGTATACCGATGCTTCGATGATGAAGCGTTTCGCGCAGATGCAACTCTGCCCGGCATTCTGGTAGCGCGCTTTTGCCGCCGTCGCCGCAGCTGCGGTGATGTCCGCGTCGGCCAACACGATGAATGCGTCCGATCCCCCGAGCTCGAGCACGTGTTTCTTGAGCGCACGGCCGCTTTCGGTCGCGACCGATACGCCGGCGGGCTCGCTGCCGGTGATCGTAACGGCAGAGATCCGATCGTCGGAAATCAGATCCTTCACCTCCGCGCCGGGAACGATCAGGGTGGCAAACGCGCCGTCGGGGAAACCGGCGTCGCGAAAGACCTGCTCGAGATCGATCGCGCACCGCGTGACGTTGCTGGCGTGCTTGAGCACACCGGTGTTGCCGGCCATCAACGCCGGTGCGGCAAAACGGATCACTTGCCAGAACGGGAAATTCCACGGCATCACCGCGAGCACGACGCCTAAAGGCTGATAGGAGATGTAGCTTTCGGTCGCGCTCGACGCGATGTGCTCGTCGGCCAGAAACGCTTGCGCGTTATCGGCGTAAAAATCACACGCCAGCGCGCACTTATCGATCTCCGCCTCCGCGTCGACGATCGGCTTGCCCATCTCGCGCGTGATGTTCATGGCGAAGCGCGCGCGATTCTCACGCAGCACGCGGGCAGCACGGTGCACGAGCGCCGCCCGGTCCGCGAAGGTCCGCTGCGCCCATTCACGCTGCGCATTGACCGCGCGGCCGAGGATTGCATCGATTTCCTCGGGCGTGTGCAAGGCGAACGACTCGAGCCGTTCGCCGGTCGCCGGATTGATGGAATCGATCGTCTTGGGCGGAGCGATCATGCGAAACTACCTTCGAGTGGCGGTGTGAGCGGTTACGGCGGACACGGTTCCAAAAGCCTTTTCCGCGAACGGCTTCAGCCGGGTGAGTTCGGGCAGCACGCGGGCCGCTGCGCGCAACGACTCCTCTTGGTAAAGCATTCGGGCGAGAGCTAAGTCTTGCAGGGCGGTGCCGACCGATTTGAAGACGGCAATCGTGCCGGTCCGGTCGTCCCGATCGGGCCGCGTTCCGCGCCGGAACGCGGAAAGCGCAACGATCCGCGCCGGGTCGAGGAAGCCGGCCGCGATCCCCTCGGCGATGTCCGCCGACTCGAGCCGGATCATTTGCGGATCATCGGCAACGACCATCGACGCGCGGGCGAGCGACACATCGTCCAACTCGCGCAGATCGAGCCGGGTAGAACCGATCGAGAGGACGATGCTGCCGTCTGCGAGACCGGCACCGTCGATCACCGGCGTTTTCGACTTCGTCGCCAGCACGACGACGGGCCGATCGCGCAAAGCGTCGGCTTCGCTCGAGACCGCGACGACGTCGATGCCGAGTTCGCGCTCCATCTCAATGGCAAACCGGAGGCGCCGCTCCGCGTTCGGGCTGTAGACGACGGCCCGTTCCAACGGCCAGACGTGGGCCATCAAGCGAAGGTGGCCGGCCGCCTCGAAACCCGTTCCGATCAACGCGACCTCGTGCGGCGGCTCGGCAAGCATCGCGTTCGCCGCGAGCGCCGTAACAGCGGCGGTACGGATACGCGTTAACTCGTCGGCATCGAAGAGCGCGACGAGTGCGCCGCTCGCGATGTCGTAGAGCATCACGAGGTAGCGCGTTCCATTGCCTTCGACGAGCGTCATGATTTTGCAACCCATCATGTCGTCGAGCACCGCCGGCATCACCCGGATGAAGCCGCGCCCGCTTGCCGTGTCGGTCCGCGGGGGCAACGTCGTTTTGCCGTCCGCTTCCGCATCGAAGCATGCGTCCATCGCGCGCATCGCCAGGTCGTGCGAAAGATGCCGCGCGAGAAAGTCGCCGTCGTAAAACAGCGTCACCGAGCGAGGCCGGCAAGTGCGCGATCGGATTCGACCGGAAAGCGTCCGGCGAAGAATCCGTCGTCACCGTCCGGCAACGTAAAACCCGAGCGTTGCAGTCCGGTGCGCAACGCGCTCATTTGATTCGGCAGCAGCCGCATCTGCGGCATGCGCAACAAGCCGCCGCTGTAGCCGTGCAGCCAACTCAGATATTTCCAGCCGACGCGATGAATCAGATTTGCGCCGGGAAAGGTCGCATGGAATGCGCCCTTCGCTTCGCGTGCTGCTTGGTAACTCCAGTACAGCTCCATTCCGGCGTCCCACTCACCGTCGCGGATCAGCTTGAACCAACGCGGTACGCGGTCGCCGAACGAGTCGTACGCGCTCGTTCCGATCCATTGCATGCCGAACCAGTCGATCAAGCCCGGCGCGTACTGCTCGAGCGGCACTTCAATCAAGACGTCGTCTTTACAACGCCGCAGAAGATCAGCGATGCCGGTCGTCGTCGCGGGCGCGTTTGCTTCGTACTTGACCGCCGCCGCCGTCGGGAATTTCGCCATTGCCGCGACGGCTTCGGGCGGAAACTTACTCGCGTGCAACGAGCCGAAACCCCACGTCGGCACGGCGAAGAGAATCAGCGCGAGATCTGTGCGCTCCGCGATATCGCGCGAGAAAGAAACGATATCGGCTGCAGACGACGGCCGAAACGACGGCGGATACGAAAGCAGCGCGGCTTCGAAGCCGAGCGCCTCCGCCGTTTTTGCCGCTTCGATCATCGCGTCAGCCGTGTCGAAACTCAAATGCGTGACGAGCCTGAAGCCGGCCGGTGCAGCGCCGGCGGCAATTTCCATGAAACGCGTGTATTCTTCGAACGTCGTGCCGCTCTCCGAGGCGATCAGCGTTCCCCAGAACCCCATCTGCGCCCCGAGCCGGATATCGTGCTCGATCGCTTGCGCGTTGAGCCCGTCCATCGCGAGCGTGAACGACGGAAGCGTGACGTTGCACGCGCCGTGCCAGTCGGCACGAGCGCGCTCTTTGACCTCGGTACGAGCGTATGGTAACGGCATCAGCGATTCTCCGACGGGACGAGAGGTGCCCGTTGATTTTCGAGGGCGGCGATCACGCGCCGGCGCGTCTGGTCGATGTGTGTTTCGATGAGGTGTGCGGCACGGGCACCGTCGCGCCTCGCAAGCGCGTCCACGATGGCGCGATGTTCGGCGCCGGCTTCCCGCTCGCGAATGACGTCCTCGCCATGTAAACGCAGATAGCGCTCGACCTGCGCACCGAGCTGCTCGATGAGTTCGAGGGTTACCGGCGATGCGGCGGCGGCGAGGAGATCGTGATGGAAGCGGCGATTCTCCGCAACCCAGGCATGATGGTCGGTCATGACATCCATAGCGTCGCAGAGCCGGCGAAGTTCCGCGATGTCGTCGTCCGCGACGACGCGCGCCGCCTTTCGAACGAGATGTGCCTCGAGCACGCCGCGCACGTCGAATATCTCGTTGACGCGCTCGGGGCCCAGCGCGACGACGACGGCGCGCCGATGCGGCAACGCCGTGATCCAGCCTTCGGCTTCGAGCGCGCGCAGCGCTTCCCGCACCGGGACGCGCGAGGTCCCAAAGTGCATCGCGAGGGCAACTTGATTCAGTTCCGAGCCGTCGAGGAGACGTCCGCGTTGAATTGCATCGCGCAGCGAGTCGGCGACGAATCCGGCTGCGGTTTGCCGGTCGCGCAACGGCAAACCCGCGATCATGTCGGCCAGCGGGTCAACGGTCGTCATCGGCTGCCGATCGATTGTGAAAAAAGGCCCGCGCCGGGAGCGCGAATCCGCCGATGTTCGAGGCGCGCACGGCCTCGCTGCCCACATAGGTGGCCGGCGGCCACGGGTAGTCGAGCCCGCTGCCCAGGCGCAACGCGCTCACGGTGCCGTTGGCGGGATCGGCGAACCAGACGTCGGGGACTCGTGCTCGCCCGTATGCCAGGCGTTTGGGGCCGAAGAAGAGCCGGTCGGTCGACTCGGCGCGATACTCGATGACCAGATCGGGAACATCGTACGTCGCGCCGAGGAAAACGGCGATATCGGCGATGACGGCCGAGTGCGCGCCGAGCAGCACGTCGCTCTCGCGCAGCACGATGGCGTCACGACCGAGGCGCCCGAGTTCGGCCCGCACGGCCGCCTCCGCCGCGTCGATCATCGCGCGCAGCATCGGCGTTCGCTCGGACCACACAAAGCGTTGGCCGCCCAGCATTTCGGCGCGTACGCGCCCGACGTCAGTCAAGTTCTCCCGCCAGCGAATTGAGCGAGACATCCATCGCGTTCCGCCACGCTGTCCACCAGTGGCGCAGCCGGTTATCGTCGCCGCGCGTTCCGGTCGTCGCATCGGCGCCGCGCGCGATCACGCTGTAGCGGACACCGCTCGCCGCGACGCCCTGTTGCTGGGCGATGAAGATCGGTGCGTCTTCCAACTCGACCGGATTGAGAAACCACGTCGCATGCCCGAGTTCGCGAATGGCGCGCGTCGCGTCGTCGTCACCGGGTAGGCCGAGCACGCGACTTTCCATCAGGACGCGCGATGGTCCGAGAAGGCGCTGCGAGTCGATCGAAATGACATTCGAGCGCAACGTGATGGTCGCATCGGGGAAGAGGGTGACGATGTAGCCGTCACCGGTTTGTACCCCGGGCAGCGTATGCTGCTGCAATTGCGCCCACAACGCGGGTTCGATCCCGCCGGAATCCATGCCGAGTTGCTGCACCGCATGTCCGTTTGCGTAGAGGGAGTACGATCCCGGCGGACTTGCCTTGCGAAAAAACGGGTGAACGAACGGAACGTGATACCCGTCGCGCGCATTTTCGGCGAAAACTTTCCAGTTGACCGGCAACTCGTACGAGAGATATTTGACGAGCTCGAAATCGGCGTTCGCCAGCGGCGTCGCGAGCGTGCTGCATACGCCGTCGCCGAGATAGTCGCGCAGCGGCGGCGCATCGGCTGCGAACGAGACGAAGATCAAGCCGAATATTTCCTCGCAACGCACCGGAACGAGCGGATATTCTTCTTTGGTGAAGCCCGTTCCATCATAGGCCTCCTCACCCGGAATTCCGATGAGTGCACCCTCGAGATCGTAAACCCAGAAGTGATACGGACAACGAAACGCGGCAGCATGACCGCACGCTTCGACCGTCACCTTCGAACCGCGATGGCGGCATGTGTTGTAGAACGCGCGGACGACGTCGTCTTTGCCGCGGACGAGCAAGAGCGGTTGATCGAGAAGTGTCGTCGTGAGGTAATCACCGATTCGTCGCACTTCGCTTGCGTGTGTTGCGAAGAGCCAGGTTTTGGTGAAGATACGATCGACTTCGCGTTCGAAGATGCGTCCGTCGGTGTAGACGCGGTTGTCGACCCAGCGCGAGGGATCGAGGTTCGGTGCCCATGCCGGCACGGCCGTCGTCTGGGTCTTCATGGCATCAAAAGGCCTCCGTTGACGTGAATCGTTTGTCCCGTGATGTAGCGGCCGCCGTCACCGAGCAGAAGGCTCACGATCCCGACGAGGTCGTCGGGAACGCCCGTGCGTCGAAGCGGTATCAGCGGCGTCACGATCGCCGAGCGTTCCGGTTGCAGCATCGGCGTTGCAATCGGGCCGGGCGCGATCGCGTTTACGCGAATGCCGTACTCCGCATTTTCCAACGCCGTCGACTTGATGAGCGCTTCAACGCCGGCCTTCGCGGCAGCGTAATTTGCGCCGTTCCGGTAGCCGCTGGTGGCGTAACCCGACGAGAACGCAACGATGCTTCCATTCCGCGCCGCGATCATCGTCGGCAGCACGGCGCGAATCGCCAGGAACGTGCCGGTGAGCGAAGCGTCGACGACGCGCCGCCACGCGTCGAACGGCATCTTCGCGACGGGAAACTCCTCGACGCTGCCTGCCGCGCACACGAGACCGGCGATGCCATCATGCCGTTCGACGATCGCTGCGATGTGCCGCTCCATTTCAACCTCGTCGGCGACGTCGACTTCGTAGGTATCGTCGGTATCGTCCGGCGCTGGGGCCGCCCGGTCGAGTGAAACGACAGCCGCCCGCTGCCCGCGCAGCGCAGAGATGAGGGTGCGACCGATTCCGCCGGCACCGCCGGTCACGACGATCGCCGGCATCCGGCCACCGCGAGACTAGACATAACGATCCTGCACACTGTATACAGTATGCACATCGCTGACACGCGTCAACCGCTCGAATCCGGAGGCGATCATCCTGATTCTACGTATCTTCGGTGCGGTTTGCGCCGTGGGACTGCTGCTCTCGGCGCCGGCTGTGCGGGCCGCCGAACCATATGAAATCGATGTCGTCTTGCCGTTGACCGGCGGTGCGTCGTTCCTGGGGCGAGCGGAGCAGAAGACGTTCGATATTGCGGCGTCCGTCGTCAATGCGAGCGGCGGCATCGGAGGCCGCCCGGTGCGCTTCGTGTACGGCGACGACACGTCGAATCCGCAGGTTGCGGTCCAACTCGTCAATGCGATCGTCGCCAAGAACGTCCCGGCGTTTCTCGGCTCGCCGCTGGCCGCTTCTTGCAACGCATTCGATCCGCTCGTTGCCCAAAAAGGTCCGATGAATTACTGCCTCGCGCCGATCGTCCACCCGGCGGCAGGCAGCTATGTGTTCGCGGCCGGCGCCAGCAGCGTCGATGACGCGCTCGTGTTGACGCGCTACTTTCGCGAACGCGGCCTGACGCGCGTCGCGATCATCACGGCGACCGACGCGACGGGTCAAGACATGGACCTCGCCTTCAATGCGGTGTTCCAGATGAAAGCGAACAACGGTATGTCGATCGTTGCGCGCGAACATTTCAATCCGAGCGACATCAGCGTCGGCGCGCAACTCGCCCGCATCAAAGCGACGAATCCACAAGTGTTGCTGACGTGGACGATCGGAACGCCGTTCGGCACGCTTTTGCACGGCATCAAAGAAGCGGGTTTCGACATTCCGGTGCTTGCGGGAAACGGCAACATGCTCTATGCGGAGATGGCGCAATTCAAAGATATTCTGCCGAACGAGTTGTACTTTGTCGGCTATCGAGCGCAGACGGAGAACGACGTGCGGCCGGGCCCCATCCGCGACGCGCAGCAAACCTATTTTAAAGCGTTCAAGTCGGCGAACGTGCGGCCCGATATCGCGGCCGTCACCGCGTGGGATCCGATCTTCATCACGGTCGACGCGCTGCGCTCCAATCCGGATGCGACGGCGGACCGGTTGCGTGGCTTTATCGGCAGCCTGCACGGCTGGGCCGGCGTCAACGCGCTTTACGACTTCCGCGACGGAGGCCAACGCGGCATCGGACAAAGTGCGCTCGTCATGGATCGGTGGGACGCCGGCAAGAACGACTGGGTCGTCGTCAGCAAGCCCGGCGGCGCGCTCCACTGGTGAATCTGTTCGACGAACGCGGCACATCGGTTGCGTTCGAGCCGGACGCGTTCGTCATTGCGGGTTATACCGGTCGCAATCGAGCCGCCGTACAAGAACATATCGACGAACTGGCGCAACAGGGCATCGCCCCGCCGCCCGAAGTGCCCATGTGGTATCAGATGCCGACGTCGATTCTCACGACCGCTCCCGCGATCGAGGTCCCGACGCGCGAAACGTGCGGCGAAGTCGAGCCGGTGCTGATCGGCATCGACGGCGCACTCTACCTGGGTATCGGAAGCGATCACACTGCGCGCGACCTCGAGCGCGAAGACATCGCGTCGAGCAAACGCGTCTGCCCAAAACCCATCGGGCGTGCGGTTGCGCGCATTGACAGGCTCGACGAACGGTACGACGCGTTGCGTCTCGCGAGCACGATCGACGGCGAGGCGTACCAGTCCGGTACGTTCGCACAGATCGTCGCGCTCTCGACATTGTATGTGGCGTTTCGCGAGCGCTCGAGCGCCGCGCGGTTCGCCTTATTCTGCGGGACCGTGCCGCTGCTGACGCACGCGTTTCGTTTCGGGACCGCGTTCGCCGCACAGATTGAAGGGGACGCGCTGCGGGCGCCGCTCACCCTCACCTATGACGTCACCGGTGTGCGCGCCGCTGAAGCGGTCGGAAGAAACGATGGCAAAACCCGAACGTGAATTTTTCCCGGTGAACGACGTCGGCTGGACGAAGGTCGCGGGCGTCGACGTCGGCATGACCGAACGCATTCTCGCCGCCGATCCGAACGCGAACGTTGCGACGCGCATGCTGCGCTTTCCGCCGGGGTGCGACACGACACCGAACGGCGTGCAAGTGCACGACTTCTGGGAAGAGGTATACATCCTCGAGGGCGGGTTCACCGATCTCGAACTCGGGGCGACGTTCTCCGCCGGAACGTATGCTTGCCGGCCGCCGGGCATGCGGCACGGGCCCTGGCGCAGCGACGAGGGATGCCTGACTTTCGAAGTGCGCTATCGCAAAGATTAGCTAGCCGGCGTCGCCGAGTCGAGTGCCTCCGCGCCGACGATCTGCCAGGGTGTGTCGATCGGGATGACGCGCTGTTCGCTCGCAATACGTCCGTAGGGGATGCTCGGACCGACGCCGATCGGCAATTCGCCGCGTTCGTGCAGCGCGACGTTTTCAAGCATGCGTCGGCGCATCCGGATCACGGCGATGTCCGACATGCCGAGGTGCTCGCGCGAACGGTCGACGACCGCCCCCATCGACTCTTGCGCGGCGATGTCTTGATTCTGAAAACCCGGGATACCGGTCCAGCTGTCCTCGCGCATTGCCGCGCGGTCTTGCAGCCACCGATTCTCCTTGCGTGCGTGCCGGAAGTCGCGTTCGTCGAGGTCCGGACCGCGTTCGGCACTGAGCTTTTTGCGCATCTCGGCGCCGCTGACAGACGATCCGTCTTGGCTGAAGTACACGTCGAAAAGCATCGTCGTCCGGTCGTCGACGGGAACGAAGATCTGCGTGTGAATCGGTTGCGTCACGTCGAGCGGAGGCGGGATGAAGCAAAAGAACGGCGCGGCGAACTGCGTGACGCGAACGTACTTCGTCGTGTCGGCATTCTCGATCGGCTTGCGAATCGCGGCGTAGCGAAACCCGTACGGCGTGTCCTCCGCTTCGAGTCGCGGCGACGTATCGGTCGAGAGCGCAAACCGCTTCGCCCAGTCGCGCGAACTGCCGCGGTGCAGGAACCATGAATGCGCCGAGTCGATCGCACCCTCGACACTTTGCAAGAAGTTCGTGCGACTGCCGACTTTGACGATTCCGACCTGATTGGACGGCATGCTCGTAAACGAGAAATCAGGGAACGGCGGCCACAGTTCGGGCGCCCCCATATACGTCCAAATCATGCCTGCTGCTTCGTGCGTCGGATAGGCGCGAATGCGGACCCGATTCTTGAAGCCCTTGTCCTCCGGCTCGGTCGGCATGTCGACGCAGCTGCCGTTCACGTCGAATTTCCACCCGTGATAGATGCACGTAATGCCGCACCCTTCGTTTCGCCCGATCGCAAACGAGGCCAGCCGATGGGGGCAGAACTCGTCGACAAGGCCGACTCGGCCATCGGTATCGCGAAACGCGATCAGGTCCTCGCCCAGCAGCCGAACCCGAACCGGGTCGCCGTCCGGCGCCGCGACATCTTCCGCTAAAAGCATCGGAAACCAGTAGCGCCGGATGAGCTGCCCCATCGGGGCGTCGCCCTCGACGCGGGTCAGGAGATCGTTTTCTTGCTGGCTGAGCATACGTCGCTCCTAAAAGACGCGGGGGGCGGCGTCGGGGTCGTCCGCGCGGACGATCTCAAGGCCGAGAATGGTCGCGGGAAGGCCCATTTCGCGATCGCGCGTACGGTAAGCGGAGATCGCGTCAAAGAGCGCCGGCGGCACGAGGACGAACCGCGGCGAGCCCGCCAGGCGCGCAGCGGCGATCAGGGGCCGCACGTTATCGAGCAGGTCGGCGAGCGACGACGGAGCGGGAGCGACGGTCATGGATGAGGTGTTCCCCATCAGGCCTATCCGCTTCTGCCGCCCGCCCGATTTCGACAAACCCGAACGCGGGGCTCCGTGGAAGAGACCGCTTCAGCGTTTGACTTTCCGGTCGCCCGTTGGTATCATTTGGCGGTTGTGGTCCACGCCGGCTGCGCTTCTTGGCGCGTCCGGCGCGAAGGCGATACTCATACGCTAGGACCCGTGGGCTTCCAGAGGCGATTACTGACGATGAAAAACATCATCGGCCGCAAGGTCGGGATGACGAGCGTGTTCACCGCGGACGGGCGATACGTGCCGGTGACGGTTATCGAGGCAGGCCCGTGTTCGGTCGTGCAGCGTAAGACGAAAGAAACCGACGGTTACGAAGCCGTCGCGCTCGGATTCGGCGATGTGAAGAAGTCGCGCGTTACGCGTGCGCTGAACGGCCACTATAAACGCGCCGGGCTCGAAGCAAAGCACGATATTCGCGAGTTCCGCGACGGCATCGACGGCATCGAGCAAGGCACCACGATTACGGTCGACGGCTTCGCAGCGGGCGATCGCGTCGACGTTGTCGCGACCTCGAAGGGTCACGGCTTTGCCGGCGGCATGAAACGCTGGAATTTCCACGGCGGCGGCGCGAGTCACGGTTCGATGATCCATCGCCAACCGGCCTCGAACGGCGATACGAACGCCGGTCACACACATCGCGGCAGCAAGCGTCCCGGACACTACGGTGTCGACCGCGTGACGCATCAGAATTTGGAAGTCGTTCGCGCCGACGTGGAGCGCAATCTCCTGCTCGTGCGCGGTCCGGTCCCCGGTCCGAAAAACGGCCTCGTCGTCGTTGCGCAGTCGGTCAAGGCGAGGGCCTCGGTATGATGACATCCGCGACGTATTTTGGCATCGACGAGCCGACCGCGAAAGCACCACGCGTGGCGCTCGTTCGTCGTTGCGGCCTGAAAGGACGCAACTGATACGATGAACGTCATCGATGCTACGGGCAAGGTGGTGCGCGAAGAAGCCGTTCCGGCGGCGTTCGCAGGCGACGTTGCCGCCAAGGCCAACGCGATTTTCCGCGCCGTGTTCCGCGAACTCGCGAGCCCGCGCGCCGGCACGCATTCGACGCTCAAGCGCGACGAAGTCCGCGGCGGCGGGAAGAAGCCCTGGAAGCAAAAGGGCACGGGCCGTGCGCGTCAAGGTTCGATTCGCTCGCCGCAGTGGCGCCACGGCGGCGTCGTGTGGGGTCCGCAACCGCGCAGCTATGTCAGCGCGCTCAACAAGAAAGAGCGCAAAGCGGCGTTGCTCGCCGCGCTCTCCGATAAGTACCAGACGGGCGGCGTCACGCTGCTTGCGACCGACGGCCTCGACATCGTCAAGACCAAAGACTTCGCGACGCTGCTGTACGGCTCGCCCAAGGCCGCGAAGAACGGCGTTCGGACCCTCGTCGTTTTCGCGGAAAGCGAACTGGCGACGGTCGGTGCGAACCTGATGCGCGCCGGTGCCAACCTCGTGTACGCGGCCGTCACGCACACCGGCGCCCTCGATATCAAGGACGTCGTCGGTTACGAACGCGTCGTGCTGACGACCGCCGCCAATGACGCGCTGATCGGCCGACTCGGTTCGGAGAAAGCGGAGGGACGCAACCAATGATGGCTCGCGACATCATCATCGCGCCGGTCATCACCGAGAAATCGATGGCCGGGACGTCGGTGCAGCAGTATACGTTCGAGGTGCACACCTCGGCGTCGAAGACGCAGATCAAGTCTGCCATCCGCGAAATCTTCAAGGTCGACGTGATCAAGATCAATACGGTCAACGTCGGCGGCAAGTCGAAGAATTTCGCGCGCCGCGGCGTGCGGACGTCGGGCAAACAGTCCGACTGGAAAAAAGCCATCATCACGCTCGCAGCCGGCCAGAAGATCGAAGTCGGCGGCGTCAACTATTTCGAGCAGTAGGATGATGTCAAACATGATCGTTTCCGAGAACATCGTGCCGACTGCAGCGGCGCCACGTACGGCGCTCGTCCTGCGTTGCGGCCCGAAGGGACGCAACCAATAACATGGCAGTCAAGAAGTATAAGCCCACCAGCGCCGGCCGCCGCTTCATCACGTCGGCCGATTTCAGCGGCATTACGAAGAAAGATCCGGAGAAGTCGCTGCTCGAGGTGCGCAAGAAGCACTCAGGCCGCAACAACAACGGTCACATCACGACGCGCCACAAAGGCGGCGGCACGCGCAAACAGTACCGCATCGTCGACTTCAAACGAACGAAAGATGCGATTCCGGCGAAGGTCGCGGCGATCGAATACGATCCGAACCGCACCGCCCGCATTGCCCTTCTGCACTATCGTGACGGCGAGAAGCGCTATATCCTTGCGCCCGTCGGTCTTGAGATCGGCGCAGTCGTCGAGTCCGGAGAGAAAGCGGATATCAAGATCGGCAATGCGTTGCCCCTGGCGAACATTCCGCTCGGCACGGTCGTTCACAATATCGAACTGCGCCCGGGCGAGGGCGGGAAACTCGTTCGCTCGGCCGGTTCCGCCGCGCAGTTGATGGCGAAGGAAGGCGCGTACGCGCAAGTTCGTATGCCGTCCGGCGAAGTGCGCCGTATTCAGACGGTCTGCCGCGCGACAATCGGTCAACTCGGCAACCTCGATCACGAGAATGAAGTGATCGGGACGGCGGGCCGCAGCCGTCATCTCGGCAAGCGGCCGTCGGTTCGGGGTATTGCGATGAATCCGGTCGACCATCCGCACGGCGGCGGTGAGGCGCGCTCGACGTCGGGGCGGCCGCCGACGACACCGTGGGGTCAGATGACGATGGGCAAAAAGACGCGCCGCAACAAGCGCACCGCTAAAATGGTCGTCCGCAAGCGGAAAGGCAAATAGTCATGCTTTTCGCTCGTATCCTCAGCAATCGTATGCCGGTCGCGGAGGCGCCACGTGTGGCGCTCGTACTGCGTTACGGCCCGAAGGGACGTAACTAGTGGGTCGCAGTCTGAAGAAAGGCCCGTTCGTCGCGGATCATCTGCTCAACAAAGTCGAGCAGATGAATTCCACGCGCGAGAAGCGCGTCATCAAGACATGGTCGCGGTCGTCGACGATCGTGCCGCAGATGGTCGGTCACACGATCAGCGTGCACAACGGCAAAGCGCACATTCCGGTGTTCATCACCGAGAACATGGTCGGGCACAAGCTCGGCGAGTTTTCGCCCACGCGAATTTTCAAAGGTCATGCCGGCGATAAGGCGGCCGTCAAGTGAAGGAGCATCGCTCATGACCGCGGTTGCCGCGCAAGCGCAACAGGCCGTCGCGCATTTGAAGTTTGCGCGCGTAGGTCCGCGCAAGCTTCGTCGTGTTGCCGACGCCATACGCGGCAAGTCCGTGCGCGAAGCGCTGGTCTTGTTGCAGTTCGCCGGCGTCTTCGCCGCCGAGCCGCTTGAGAAATTGCTCAAGTCGGCCGTTGCGAACGCGGAGAACAATCACAACATGTCGAGCGACGGTCTCTTCATCACCAAGATCACGGTCGACGGCGGCCCCGGCGGCGGCATGACCAAACGTCTCGATCCGCGCGCTCAAGGCCGCGCAAACTTCAAGCGCAAGCGCATGTCGCACGTGACGATCGCCGTCGGTCCGACGCCCGCGAAGCATCAGCCGCGGCAACGTGCCGGTGCTGCAATCGCGCTCTCGACCGTTGAATCGCGCCGCACGCAGGCGGCTTCCGCGAAACCGACGACGTCACGCCGCAAAGCTCCACCGAAAGCCGCGCCGAGCGCGGAGGCTGCTGAATAATATGGGTCAGAAGATACATCCGGTCGGCCTGCGTCTCGGCATCACGCGCACGTGGGACAGCCGCTGGTTCGAGAAAAAGAATTACCAGGCTTGGCTACACGAAGACGTTGCGATTCGCAAGTACTTCGGGCGCATGACGCGCGCGGCTGCGATCTCGAAAGTCGAGATCGAGCGGCGTGCCAACCAGGCGCGCGTGATCGTGCACACGGGTAAACCCGGTATCATCATCGGTAAGCGCGGCGTCGGTATAGACGAAATTCGGCGCAACCTCGAAAAACTGACCGCTAAGCAAGTCCAAGTCAATGTCGTCGAGATCAAGGTTCCCGAACTCGACGCGCGTCTGGTCGGCCAGAATATCGTGGATCAACTCGAGAAGCGCATCGCGTTTCGGCGAGCGATGAAACAAGGCATCATGCGCACGATGAAGGCCGGGGCACGTGGCGTGAAAGTGCAAGTCTCGGGTCGTCTCGGCGGCGCGGAAATTGCACGAACCGAACGCAACCACGACGGCAAGGTGCCGCTGCACACGCTGCGGGCGGACATCGATTACGCGCACGTCGAGGCGTTCACGACCTTCGGCCGCATCGGCGTGAAAGTTTGGATCTACAAAGGCGAAGTGCTGCCGGATCAGCCGCGCGGCGAACGGCTTACGCCCGGTGCCGACCGTCCGCAATTCCGCGAGAACCGTCGGGGGACGCGCGGCGGGCGTGGCCGTGGTCCTGGGAGTCCGGATCGCGGGCCGCGCACCGATCGGCCGGCGGGCGGCCTCGACACCGAAGCAGCGATGCACGCTGCGACGGCCGATGGTCAGTCGCTCGAATCGATCACCGACGGCGCGCCGTCCGAATCCGGCAACGTGCCGAACTCGCCGTTCTCCGGCGCCGCTACGCACGACGTTGCGGCCGAGCACGGTCACGGGGTCGTCGGGGAAACGTCGGTCGTCGATAGTGCGTCGCAAGCGACCGTCGATGCCGCCGAACGGCCCGGTGCGCCTACGCAAAACCCCGATTCGCCGGAGCCGGCGGGTGAGGTGAACCCGTAATGCTTACGCCAAAACGAGTGAAATGGCGCCGTCAGCATCGCGGACGTATGCGTGGTAAGGCGCTCGTCGGCAACACGTTGACGTTCGGCGAATACGGATTGCAAGCGCTCGAACCGGTGTGGATGACCAACCGGCAAATCGAAGCTGCGCGTATCGCGATGACGCGTCACATCAAGCGCGGCGGAAAAGTCTGGATCAAGGTTTTCCCCGACAAGTCGGTGACGAAGAAACCGGCCGAGGTGCGCATGGGCTCCGGTAAGGGCAACCCCGAGTTCTGGGTCGCCGTCGTGCGTCCGGGGCGCGTGTTGTTCGAGATCGCCGGCGTTCCCGAATCGGTCGCAAAAGAAGCGATGCGGCTTGCCGCGCAAAAGCTGCCGATTTCGACAAAATTCGTATCTCGCGCCGATGAAGTAGCGGTGACGTCATGAAACGCAACGATCTTCGCGCGCTACGCGAGTTGACGATTGCGGATCTCGAGACGAAAGCTCGCGAGACCAAAGAAGAGTTATTCAACCTGCGCTTCGCGCTACGCACCGGCCATCTTTCGGATTTTTCGAAAGTGAAAGCCGCGCGCCGTACGTATGCGCAAATTCAAACTGCGATCTGTGAGAAGTCCCTTCGACGAGCTCAGGGCAGTGCCGCTCGACGAGCTCAGGGCAAGACCGAGGAACGTGATGGAGCAGCCTAATTTCGATGCAGCCGCATCGGCCGCGCCGTCGACCGGGAACGAACGCGGCCGCAATCGCCGTCGCGTGAAGCAAGGTCGCGTCGCGAGCAATAAGATGGACAAGACGATCGTGGTCGTCGCCGAAACGCGCGTTCCGCATCCGGTCTACAAGAAAGTCGTGCGGCAGTCGCGGCGTTACAAAGCGCACGACGAGGCGAACACGGCGGGTATCGGCGATCTCGTTCGGATTCAGGAATGCCGCCCGTACTCGAAAGAGAAGCGCTGGCGCCTACTTGAGATCCTGGAGAAAGCACGATGATTCAGCAAGAGACGCGTCTCAAGGTGGCCGACAACAGCGGCGCGCGCGAACTGCTCTGCATTCACGTCGCCGGCGGCAGCCGTCATCCGTACGCGTTCGTCGGCGATATCATCGTTGGTACCGTCAAATCGGCGATTCCCGGCGCGGCCGTCAAGAAAGGCCAAGTCGTCAAAGCGGTTGTCGTGCGCACGTCGCAGCCGATGCGCCGTCCCGACGGTTCGGTCATCAAATTCGACGACAACGCGTGCGTCATCATCAAGGGCGATAAGGATAACCTCGATCCCCGCGGCACGCGTGTCTTCGGGCCTGTCTGCCGAGAATTACGGGACCGCGGCTTCTTGAAAATCGCGTCGCTCGCACCCGAGGTCTTGTAGGATGCCCTTCTCCACGTTCATCGAGATGATCGAGCCGACTGCGGAGGGAGGCAACTAATGGCCAAGCCTCATGTCGATTATTCGATTCGTAAGCCGAAGATCGTGGCGGGTGATACCGTCATGCTGCGGCGCGGCAAAGAGAAGGGCAAGCGCGGAATCGTCAAGGCGGTCTTTCCGAAGGACGGTGCCGCGACCGTCGAGGGTCTCAACGTTGTAAAGCGTCACACGAAACAAGGTCAGGACGGCTCGCGATCGGGTGGCATCTTCGAAAAAGAAGCGCCGATTCCGATGAGCGCGCTCCAAGTGATCGATCCCAAGACGAACGCGCCGACGCGCGTCCGCCGCATCAGGACGAACGACGGCACCAGCGTGCGCGTCGCGAAATCCGGCGAACAGTTGCTCGTGCCCGTCAAGGCCGGGAAATAACGAAGCTCATGTCTTACACCGTGTCTAGCGAGGCGATCGTGCCGGCTGCAAAGGCGCCCCGTGTGGCGCTTGCTCCCCGTTGCGGCCCGAAGGGGCGCAACTGATGCCGACGCCGCGTCTCAAAGAGAAGTATCAACACAACGTCGTCCCACAGCTGAAGGAGACGTTCGGCTATACGAACGTGCACCAGATACCGAAGTTGGATAAGGTCGTCATCAACATGTCCGTTGGTGACGCGATCATCAACTCGAAGGCGCTGGACGTTGCGCTGCAAGAGCTGCAGACGATCACCGGCCAAAAACCGATCGTCACGAAGGCAAAGAAGTCGATCGCGGCGTTCAAACTGCGCGAAGGCATGAACATCGGCGGTAAGGTGACGCTGCGCGGCGAGCGCATGTACGTGTTCCTCGATAAGCTGTTCAATATCGTTCTGCCGCGCATTCGCGACTTCCGCGGGCTCTCGCGCAAGTCGTTCGACGGACGCGGCAACTACAACATGGGTCTTCGGGAGCAACTCGTGTTTCCGGAGATCAACTTCGACAAGGTCGACAAAGCGCGCGGCATGGACATCGTCATCGTGACGACGGCCAAGACCGACGAAGAAGCGACGACGTTCCTGGAATCGATGGGATTGCCGTTACAAAAAGGCGCCGGCGAGCGCGTGGGGATGGTTTCCTAACATGACGTTCGGGACGAACAACACCACGATCATGACGGCCGCGGAGGCGCCCCGTGTGGCGCTTGCACTGCGTTGCGGCCCGAAGGGACGTAACTAAGTATGGCTCTGGGCACGAAGAACAGCAATGATATGACGGCCGCGGAGGCGCCACGTGTGGCGCTTGCACTATGTTGTGGCCCGAAGGGACGCAACTAAGATGGCGAAGACGAGTTCGATTGAGAAATCGAAACAGAAACCGAAGTTCGAAGTGCGGGCGCACAACCGGTGTCGCGTGTGCGGCCGGCCACGTGGTTTTCTGCGCAAGTTCGCGATGTGCCGCATCTGTTTCCGCGAGAACGCGCATCGCGGATTCATCCCGGGCATCACGAAAGCGAGCTGGTAGACGATGGGAGTCATTACCGATCCGATCGCCGATCTGCTGACGCGTATTCGCAACGCGAATACCGCGAACCATCAAACGGTCGACATTCCGGCCTCGAAGATGAAGAAGGCCGTCGCGCAAATCCTTGCCGACGAGGGCTTCGTCACGAGCATCGAAGAGGTCAAAGAAGGGCCGCAAGGCACCCTTCGCATCCAGCTCAAGTACGGCCCGGAAAAAGAGAAAGTCATCACCGGACTGCGGCGCATTTCGCGCCCCGGTCTGCGCGTCTACACGACGAAGACGGAGATCCCGCGTGTCCTCGGCGGCCTCGGACTCGTCATCATGTCGACGTCCAAGGGCATCATGTCGGGCAAACGCGCCAAACGCGAAGGCTTCGGCGGCGAAGTTCTCGCGTACGTATGGTAGCCGTCCGCAGCATGAGAATCACCACGTATTTGAGCAAGAGCATGCCGACTGTAGCGGCGCCACGTGTGGCGCTCGCACTGCCGGCCCGCAGGGACGCAAGTAATGTCACGAATTGGTAAGTTGCCGATCGCGTTGCCCGGCGGCGTCAACATTGACGTCGCCGAGGGCACCGTGAAGGTGAAAGGTCCCAAGGGTGAGCTCTCGCAGCACATCCTTACGAACGTCGTCGATGTCACTATCAAAGACGACATGCTGGTCGTCGCGCGAAAGAACGACGAAAAGCCCGCGCGCTCGGCGCATGGCCTCACCCGCACGCTCGTTCATAACATGATCGAAGGCGTGACGAAGGGCTTCCGCAAGAGTCTCGAGCTGCAAGGCGTCGGTTACCGTGTCAATAAGGCCGGTAACGATCTGAACTTCTCGCTCGGCTATTCGCATCCGGTCGTATACAAGGCGCCCACGGGTATTACGTTCGCCGTCGAGGGCACGACGAAAGTGCATGTTGACGGGATCGACAAGCAGCGCGTCGGGCAAGTTGCCGCAGAGATACGCGACCTGCGTCCACCGGAGCCGTACAAGGGCAAAGGCGTCCGGTACGAAGGCGAAGTCGTACGCAAGAAGCTCGGCAAAGCGGGGAAGGCCGGTAAGAAATGATCATGACCGGCACCTCAATCGAGGGACGCAGCTAAAATGGCACAGAACGTATCACGCACGGCGCAGCGCCTCAAGCGGCACGGCCGCGTGCGCCGTAAGGTCATCGGGACGGAAGGCCGTCCGCGCCTGCAGATCTTCCGCAGCCTTCATCACACGTACGCGTTCGTCGTCGACGATGCGAAGGGCCATACGCTCGTCGCCGCCTCGACGCGCGAAGGCGATGTCGCCGATGGTCTGGGTTCACGCACCAATATTGAAGCCGCGTCCAAAATCGGGCAAACGATCGCGGAGCGCGCGAAAGCCAAAGGCATCAGTTCCGTCGTGTTCGACACGTCGGGTCTGAAGTATCACGGCCGCGTCGCCGCTCTCGCCGCCGCCGCCCGCGAAGCGGGACTGGATTTCTAGCAAAAGATGACACCGTCTCCCGGTACCATGGTCATGGAGCGAGCGCAGCAGCAGCGCGCAAACAGCACACATTCACTTGCGAGCTCGGTTTGGGGGCCCCACGAAGTGGGGGGCGTGTGTGTTCCGGCTTGCCGGAACACCGCGACCTTCGGTCGCGCGCGCGTAGCGCGGTGTGCTTCGCACACTGCTGGGACGGAGCGCCTTTAACATGTACAACCGGGGTCGCGATCGCGACAATCAGGGGTTCGAAGAGACGGTCGTGCGCATCAACCGCGTGGCGAAGGTCGTCAAGGGCGGTAAGCGTTTTTCGTTCTCGGCGCTCGTCGTCGTCGGCGATAAGAAAGGCCGCGTCGGTTTTGCCATCGGCAAAGCGGGTGAAGTCCCCGAAGCGATTCGGAAGGGCGTCGAACAGGCCCGCAAGGATCTGATAACCGTGCCCATGGTCGAGCGGACGATTCCGCACTTGGTCAATACGCACATCGGGGCGGGACACGTGCTGCTCAAGCCGGCCGCGCCCGGTACGGGCGTCATTGCGGGCGGCGCCATGCGCGCGGTCCTCGAACTCGCCGGCATTCACGACATTCTCACCAAGTCGCTCGGATCGAACAACCCGATCAACGTCGTCTACGCGACGTTCGAAGCGCTCAAATCCCTCAAGACGGCGGAACAAGTCGCGCAGCTGCGCGGTAAGACCGTGGCGGAACTCTACGCCTAAATCATGATCGTTGGGAACGCAAATGGCTGAAAAACAGAATACCGGCGACGGGAAACCGGCGGCTTTCACCCTCGCGACGCTCAAACCGAACGTCCACTCCCGGCCGAAGCGCACGCGGGTCGGCCGCGGGCACGGTTCGGGTATGGTCAAAACCGGCGGCGAAGGCGGGAAAGGTCAGACCGTTCGTTCGGGCGGCGGCAAGGGGCCGGCATTCGAAGGCGGTCAGACGCCGTGGGCACGGCGGTTGCCGCAGCGCAAGGGCGTCTCGCAGAAAGCCCGCGATATCGGCCATTTCCGTCAGACGTTCGCGGTGATCAATATCGGCGACCTTACGACGTGGGATGTGGCGATTGAAGTGTCGCCGCAGTCGCTGCAAGCGCAGGGAAAGCTCAAACGCGGCGACCTCAAGGACGGCGTGAAGGTTCTCGGCGGGGCGAAGAACGGCGGCACGTTGCCGACCGGCCTCAAATTCCGTGATATCGTGTTTTCGGCGACTGCCCGGGAAGCGCTCACGGCCGCCGGTGCGTCGCTCGGAGAAGAGTAACACGGTGCCTTTCGAGACGGGAACGCGAGAGCACGATGCCGGCTGACCAGGCACGACGCCGATGCTGAACACGCTGCGCAATGCGTTGCTCGTGCCCGACATCCGCAAGCGGGTCGGGTTCGTGTTTTTGGCATTCGCCGTTTTCGTGTTCATGATTCACGTCCAGCTGCCGAACGTCGATCAGAAGGCGTGGCAAGGCGTGATCCAATCGGGTGCGTTCTACCAGTTCCTCGGATTTCTCTCCGGCGGTGCGCTGCAAAAGCTGTCGATTATCGCGATGGGCATCACGCCCTACATCAACGCCTCGATCATCATGCAGCTGATGACCGTCGTGATTCCACAGCTCGAAGAGCTGGCGAAGAAGGGCGGCGAGGAAGGTCGCAAGACGATCAGCCGCTACACGCGCTGGTTGACCGTCGTGCTCGCGTTCATCCAAGCGTTTTCGATGTCGATCGCAATGAGCCGCTCGGGCGTGTTCTACGACTCGTCGTGGGTGTTCATCGTGTACGCGGCGCTTTCGTTCGTCGCCGGAACGATGTTCTTGATGTGGCTCGGGGAGCAGATCACGGACAAGGGCATCGGCAACGGCATTTCGCTGATCATCTTCGTTGGTATCGTGCTGCGCTTTCCGACGCAAGTCGGTCAGACGTTCCAGCTCGCCGGTAAAGGCAACGTCAACTGGCTCGGCCTCCTGTTGTGGCTGGCGATCGCACTGATCACGATCGTGTCGATCGTGTTCATGTATCAGGGCCAGCGCCGCATCCCGGTGCAGCAAGCCCGGCGCGTCGTCGGACGCAAGATGTTCGCGGGCCGCACGAGCTATATTCCGCTCCGCCTCAACAACGCCGGCGTCATTTCGATCATCTTCGCCATCTCGATTCTGCTGTTGCCGCAACAGGCGCTGTCGTGGTTCGGCGCGGGCGGCCGCACCGGCTGGGCCGCGAACATCTCGAATTTCTTGCAGCTCTACTTCGGCCCGACGTCGTTCTTGTACAACCTGGTCTACTTTCTGCTGGTCGTCGTCTTCACGTTCTTCTATTCATCGATCGTCGTCAACACGAAAGACATCGCCGACAACCTCAAAAAGTCGGGCTCGTTCATTTCGGGTATTCGCCCGGGCGAACCGACCGTCCAGTATATCAATAAAATCCTCTTCCGCATTACGGCCGCGGCTGCCGTATATCTCGGGCTGCTGGCCGTATTACCCTCACTTCAGCAGAACGTCGGCGTGACGTCGCTCTACATCGGCTCGACATCGCTCTTGATCGTCGTCGGTGTCGCGCTCGACTCGATCACGCAGATCGAAGCGCGCCTCGCGATGCGCGACTACCGCGGGTTCATCAAGAAATGATTCTCGTGTTCTTGGGTCCGCCGGGTGCCGGCAAGGGGACACAGGCGAAGATTCTCGAGGATCGCTTCGGGTATCAGCAGATATCGACCGGCGACATCCTGCGCCGTCATCGTAACGCAAAGACCGCACTCGGCGTCGAAGCGCAGACCTTTATGGAAGCCGGCAAGCTTGTTCCGGACGATCTGATCATTCGCATGATGGAAGCGGAGCTGGCGGACGTCGACGACGCGATCGTCGACGGTTTCCCGCGGACGATACCGCAGGCCGAAGCGTTCGACGCTCTGCTCGCAAGCAAGAACATCACGCCGCTCGCGGTCGTATTCGATGTCGACTACGCCGTCCTGACCGAACGCATCACGGGTCGCTGGTCGAATCCCCGCACCGGCCGCGTCTATCACAGCGTGTTCAATCCGCCCGCGATTGCGGGTATCGACGACGAAGACGGCGGTCCGCTCGTGCAACGTGACGACGATAAGGCCGAGGTCGTGGCGAGGCGTCTGACCGAATATGATGAGAAGACGAAGCCGCTCGTTGCCTATTACGAGCTCCACGGCGCGACCGTGCACGTCGATGCGCTGGGCGCGATCGGCGCGGTCACCGAGGTGATCCTGCGCGCGATTCCCGATCTTGGAACGCTGGTCGAAGTCGATGCCCGCGATGGAACACGCGACCCGTGATCACGATCAAATCGCCGCGCGAGATCGAATTGATGCGCGTCAGCGGAAAGATCACCGCACGGACGCTCGCGATGCTCATGCAACGTGTTCGCGCCGGTATGACGACCGGCGACGTCGACCGCATGGCGGAAGAATCCATCCGGACGATGGGCGGCACGCCGACGTTTATCGGATACAACGGGTACAAGCACACGATTTGCGCATCGGTCAACGACGAAGTCGTTCACGGCATTCCCGGCGCGCGGGTGCTCGCGGACGGTGACTTGCTCTCGATCGACATCGGCACGACGCTCAACGGCTACGTCTCGGACTCCGCCGTGACCGTCGCGATCGGCACGGTCAGCGACGCCGCCGAAAAGCTCATGCGCGTGACGCAGGAGTGCCTGATGTTCGGCATCGCGCAAATGCAAGCCGGAAACCGCCTCGGCGATATCGGACACGCGGTGCAAGAACACGCCGAGCGTAACGGTTATGGGGTCGTCCGCCAGCTCGTCGGCCACGGCATCGGCACGAAGATGCACGAGGAGCCGCAGGTCCCCAACTACGGCACGGCCGGCCAAGGAACGCTGTTGCGTCCCGGACTGGTTCTCGCCATCGAGCCGATGATCACGGAAGGCACCTACGAGGTCGAGACGCTCGACGACGGCTGGACGGTTGTCACGGAAGATGGTAAACTGGCTGCGCACTTCGAGCACACTATTGCCGTCACCGCCGAGGGTCCCCGGATCCTGACGTTACGCGACTATGCGGAACACGCCGACGTCGATCGTTATCGCCCGGAGAAGGAGCGCGCCGCTTGAAACGCCGCGCTCGGAAACGTTGAGAAGAGAAAGAGCATGAAAGTTCGTCCGTCCGTCAAGCGCATTTGCGATGGCTGCAAAGTCATCCGCCGCGAAGGCAAAGTTCGCGTTATTTGCGACGTCAATCCGAAACACAAACAGGTTCAGGGGTAACGCATGGCTCGTATTTCCGGTATCGATCTCCCACGCGATAAGCGCATCGAGATCGGGTTGACGTACATCTTCGGTATCGGTCTCCCGACGGCGCAGCGTTTGCTCGCGCAGACAGGCGTCAATCCCGACGTGCGCGTAAAAGATCTAGCGTCGGAAGACGAGCAGAAGTTGCGCGAAGCAATCGAGTCGATGAAGGTCGAAGGCGATTTGCGTCGCGAGATCGCGGGACATATCAAGCGCCTTACCGACATCGGCTGCTACCGCGGCCTGCGTCACCGTCGCGGGCTGCCGGTTCGCGGTCAGCGGACGAAGACGAACGCGCGCACCCGGAAGGGTCCCAAGCGCACGGTCGCCGGTAAAAAGAAGGCTACCAAGAAATAGCTCACCTCGCTCAACGGACGAACGGCAAGACGGCCGGTGCACGAATGCATCGGCCGTCGCTGTTTTTAACGCTGGCTTAACACCGCGTCTGACGCCGGCTACGTTCTCTGAGAACCATGCGATCTTTCATCGCCGCGCTCGTTGCGGCACTCTCCCTGTCCGCTCCGCTCGCGGCATCCGCGCAAACACCCTCGTACGCCGAAGATGCGACGGGCGGTGACGCGCAGATCCGCGGACGCATCGTAAGCTTCGATGGAGCGTACAGTTTGCAAGTTCGCGACGACAGAGGCTACATCGACAGCGTCGAGTTACACCAAGGCACAATCATCAATCCGACCGGTCTGACGCTCGAATCGGGTATGGTCGTCAGCGTTCTGGGCTACAATTCAGGTTCGTATTTCGCGGCAAATGAAGTCGACACGCCGTACACCTATTATTCCGGCGTGCCGTACTACGTCGGGCACCCGTGGAATTATTACGGACCCGCGGTCAGCCTGGGCTTTTTCTTCGGAAACGGCGGATGGTGGCACGGGCCCGCGTTCGTCGGTCCGTATCACTACTACGGCGGCGTTCGCGTGTACAACAACGTGCAGGTCAACGCGTTCTATCGCGGCGGGGCTTTCGAAGGTCGCGCGTACGCGGCACCGGTCTATCGCGGCGGATACTTCCCTGGTGGCGACCGTGGTGATTATCGCGGCGGCGACCGTGGTGATTATCACGGCGGCGGTCGCGGCGATTACCACGGCGGCGATCGCGGCGATTATCACGGCGGCGATCGCGGCGATTTCCACGGCGGCGAAGGCGGAGGCCGCGACCACCGTTAGTCCGGGTATCGCTCCCGCATCGCGCGCCATTCGCTGTCGAAGCGAAACGCTTGGCGCGCGGGCGGTTGCGGCGTCTGCGTTTCGATGAAACGAACGGGCTCGTCGCCGCGCGTGAAGATTTGGTGTTTCGCGCCGACGCTCGTCCAGCACAGGGTACCCGGCTCGACGACGTACGAGCGGCCCTCAAAGACGCAATCGGCAATACCGCTTACGAAATAGTACGATTCTTCGAACGGGTGCGTATGATGCGAGCCGCCGCCGCCGCCCGGCGCAAACTCGACCGCGAACATCGTCATGTGTGCCGATCCGAAATTGCGATCGACCATCATCTTTTGGCGAATCAACCGCGCACCGTCACCACTGTAGCCGTCCATCTGCAGGTTGCCGGGCGGCGGCAGTTGTTCGTCGGAGAAGTGGCCGACGAAACGTGTCCGCGCGTCGCTTCGGTCGAAGCGTTCTACCTGCGCCGGCCAGGCAACATCACCGACGAAGAAGATGTCCGCGCCGACGCTCGGCACGAGCGGCTGCGGTGCAATCATCTCCATCCAGCGGGCACCCGGCGCTGACCGAAGGGCATGTGCCGAGCCGACGAGGATCAGCGCGTAATCTCCGCTGACGAGCCGATATGCCCGGCCGTCGAGCATCAAGTCGAGCTCGCCTTCGAAGACGAAGAGGCTCTTCTCGTACGCGAGAACGTTTTGTTCGAGCGAGCCGCCCGCTTCGAGCCGCACGATCTGGTGCGCCATGTGAAGCGCGGACGGACTCGTCGCGCTGTTCACCAACGGCGCAGTGCGATAGCCGTGCGCATGGCGGTCATGGCCGGCCGGCGTGGAACTTTGCGTCGCGTCGTCGCGGACGACCGCATGATGCCATGAACTGCCTTTTTGGTTGTCTGCGACCGTCGCCATGCCGGTTGCATGCCGTCCGCAGTTCTGCTATCGATTGCAGAACAATTCTGCCGGATCGAGCGTGTCGGCGTCGTCGTCGACGCCAGGAGGTTTAACCAGTGCTCCGTTGCGCGCGGGCGCCCCTTGCGATCGCTTTCATTCGCTCAAGCGCACGGGCGCTCGTGCTGTAGAGGCCGCCGGCGATGGCGACCCTCCGCGACGTGGCCGTTCGCGCCGGACTCTCGCCGGCGACGATTTCGCGCGCGCTCAGCGGCGGCCGATACGTTGACCGTGCGACACGGGACCGTGCGTTCGAAGCGGCCGAGGCGCTCGGCTATCGACCGAATTCGCTGGCGCGGGCGCTGCGCGCGAAGCAGACCATGACCGTCGGGTTGATCATCCCCGATATCCGGAACGACTTCTTCGCCGAGAGCGCGACCGTGTTGCAGAGTGCGTTCGAAGCGCTCGGATACCGGCTCTTGCTGTGCATCTCCGGTAACGACCCGGAACGCGATCGTTCGTATCTGCGGACACTGGCTGAGTTCCGCGTCGACGCGTTGATCTACGTGCCGTCCACGCCGGGCGGCGCGCGTGGATTGTTCAGCGCACCGAAGCGTATTCCGATCGTCGAATTGCTGCGGCATAGCGGCGAGGGCACGTTCGACGCGATCGTCTCGGACGACCGCGAGGGCAGCTTCGCCCTAACCCAGCATGTGATCGACGCCGGGCATCGTCGCGTCGCGATGATCGCCGGCGAGACGGCGCTCTCGACGACTCGCTATCGCATCGACGGTTACCGCGACGCGCTGCGCGCGGCGAACGTCGGCGCGCAGATCGTGAGCGGCACCTACTCTCCGAGTTTCGGCTACCAGGCGACGCGCGAACTCTTCGCGCGCGAGCCGCGCCCAACGGCGATCTACGCGAGCGGCAGTCCGCTCACGGTGGGCGTCCTCCGTGCGCTCAAGGATCTGGGCGTCTCAGTCCCGCACGACGTCTCGCTCGTTGCGTACGAAGATCCGGAATGGTATGCCGCGCAGAACCCGCCGATCACCGCATACCAATTGCCACTCCGCGACATGGCGATGCTGGCGGTCGAACGCGTCATGGCGCACATCGCTTCACCGGAGGACGCCGTCGTCGCACCGGAACTCATCCGCTTTGCCGGCAGCATCGTCGTGCGCGCATCGACCGGGCCGCCCGCGATTCATTCGGACCCCTAGACAATGCGGCATCGGCGAGTATACTGCTGTCATTCTGTAATCGATTGCAGAAAGAAAGTTCCTGTATGATCAACGGCTTGGTGACTAAGCGGCCAGTGTCGTCGCCCGGCGCGATGGCGGTTGATACCGAAGAGCGTGTCAATTACGAGCGGCTGCGGTCGTACCGGCTCGGCCGTGCCCGCGCCGCGTTGGACGCGTCGAATCTCGGTGCGCTGCTGCTCTTCGACGTGAACAATATCCGCTACGTAACGTCGACCGCGATCGGCGAGTGGTCGCGCGAAAAGATGACGCGCTACTCGCTGTTGACGCGTTCGGGCGAGCCGATGGTTTGGGACTTCGGCTCGGCGGCGAAACATCACCGGCTGTACTGTCCGTGGCTCAAAGAAGAAAACATTCGCGCGGGGCTGCTGGGCCTACGCGGCGCGATCGGCCCCGAGTCCGGGCTCTTTGTCAACGCGGCCGCGCAAATCCATTCGCTGCTCAAAGAAGCCGGCGTCGAGAAGATGCCGCTCGGCCTCGACATCGTCGAGCCGCCGCTGTTTTTCGAACTGCAAAAACTGGGCATCGCCGTGGTCGACGGCCAGCAGATCATGCACGACGCACGCGAGATCAAATCAAGCGACGAAATCATGTTGCTCTCGACGTCGGCCGCGCTCGTCGACGGCGCCTATCAAGATATCGTCGAAGCACTCAAGCCGGGCGTCAAGGAAAACCAGATCGTCGCGCTCGCGACGAAAAAGCTGTACGAGCTCGGCTCCGACGACGTCGAGTCGATCAATGCGGTCTCGGGCGAGCGGTGTAATCCGCATCCGCATAATTTCAGCGATCGCGTCATTCGCCCGGGCGATCAGGCATTCTTCGATATCATGTCGGCGTTCAACGGCTATCGCACGTGCTACTATCGCACGTTCAGCGTCGGTTATGCGACGCCGCCGCAACGCGACGCGTACAAGCAGTGCCGTGAGTGGATCGATCGTTCGATCGATTTGATCCGTCCGGGCGTCACCACCGACGCCGTCGCGCGCGCGTGGCCCAAAGCCGAAGAGTTCGGATTCTCGAGCGAGATGGAAGCGTTTGGTTTGCAGTTCGGCCACGGTCTTGGTCTGGCGTTGCACGAACGGCCGGTGATTTCGCGATTGAATTCGATCGATCACCCGATGGAGATTAAAGAGGGGATGGTGTTCGCGCTCGAGACGTACTGCCCGGCATCCGACGGTTTTTCCGCCGCGCGCATCGAGGAAGAGATCGTCGTGACGGCGGCCGGGCCGAGCATCATCACGCGCTTCCCGGCCCAAGAACTGTTCATCGCGAATGCCTACGACTTCGGAGGGCAACCGCGATGAAATGTTCGACTTCTGCCCAAATTCCGATTAGCGAGGCGAAGCCGAGGCGGATTCGGGCTCCGAGGGAGCGCGAATCCTGATGCGCGACACGTTGGTCGACACGCGCATCGCGCGCGAAACACGCATCGCGTTGTACGCGATGCAGTACCGGCTGCGCGCGTTCGAGAAACGCGCGTACGATCTCTTTTTGCAAAATCTCGTGAAAGGCACGAGCCATCTCGCGCTCGGCCAGGAAGCGGTGGCGGCCGGTTTCGCGATAGCGATGCGCCCGAACGACTGGACCTTCTGCACGTATCGCGGTCACGACCATACGATCGCGCGCGGCGCGTCGATGGAGGGCTGCATGGCCGAGCTGCTCGGCCGCGCCAACGGCATCCTCGGCGGGAAGGGCGGCTCGATGCACCTCACCGACGCGGCCAAGTTTGCGATGGGTTCCTACGCGATCATCGGCGCGCAACTGTGCATCGCGCTCGGCGCCGGCTGGACGTCACAGTACAAGAAGACGCAACAGGTCTCGGTGTGCTTCTTCGGCGACGGCACCACGAACATCGGCGCGTTCCACGAGGCGCTGAACCTCGCCGCGGTCTGGAAGCTGCCGGTCGTTTTCGTCTGCGAAAACAACATGTACATGGAGTACACGGCCATCGCCGACGTGACGCCGGTGAAGCGTCCCGCCGCGGATCGAGCGTCGGCATACGGGCTCGAACCGATCGTGATCGACGGCAACGATGCCGACGCATGCTATCTCGCCGCGCAAACCGCGTACGAACGTGCGCGCTCGGGCGCGGGACCGTCGTTGATCGAAGCGTTGACCTATCGTCACGGCGGACACTCGCGCGCCGATCCCGCGAAATACCGGCCCGACGACGAGGTCGCCGCGTGGATGGAACGCGATCCGGTACCGGCATATCGCGAGCGGCTCTTGCGCGACGGTCTCGATGCGACGACGCTCGACGACATCGAAGCAGCGGCGCGCGTGGAGATCGACGCGGCGACGCAAGGCGCGAAGGATGGGGCGTTACCGGGCGATGAGGAACTGCTCGCGGACACCTGGGCCGATGGGACGTCGACATGGCGGAACTGACGTATCGCGACGCGGTCGCTGCGGGAATCGCGCAGGAGATGGAGCGCGACGAGAACGTTGTGTTCTTGGGCGAAGATATCGGTGCGGCAGGCGGTGTCTTCAAAGCGACGGTCGGTTTGCTAGACCGCTTCGGCCCGACACGTGTACGCGACACGCCGATCTCCGAAATGGCGATTCTCGGAGCCGCGATGGGCGCCGCGATGACCGGCTTACGCCCGATCGCGGAGATCATGTTCTCGGACTTCCTCGCGGTCTGCTGGGACATTCCGGCGAACCAGATGGCGAAGACGCGCTACATGACGGCGGGACAAGTCTCGTTGCCGCTGGTCGTGCGCACGGCCAACGGCGGCGGGTTGCGCTTCGGCGCGCAGCATTCGCAAGCGGTCGAAAACTGGGCGATGGCGGTGCCCGGCCTCAAAGTCGTCGCGCCGTCGTCACCAGCCGACGTCAAAGGTCTCCTCGCCGCGGCGATTCGCGATCCGGATCCGGTGATGTTCTTCGAAGCGAAAGAGCTCTATCCGCGCAAAGGTGAGGTGCCCGAGGGCGAACTCGTCGACACGCTGGGAACGGCCAAGGTGTTGCGCAGCGGCAGCGATTGCACGATTCTCGCGCTTGCCGCGATGGTTCCGCGCGCGCTCGAAGCGGCGGAAGAACTTGCGCGTGAGGGCATCAACGCAACGGTCGTCGACGTTCGTTCGCTCGTGCCGCTCGATACGCAGACGATCCTACGCGAGACGACCGCGACGGGCCGCTTGTACACGGTCGAAGAGAATCCGCGCTTGTGCGGTTGGGGCGCCGAGATCGCCTCGATCGTTGCCGAGGAAGCGTTCTGGGACCTCGATGGGCCGATCGTTCGCATCACGACGCCACACGCACCGTTGCCGGCAGCGGAAGCACTCGAGGATCGAGCGCGTCCGTCGGTCGAGCGCATCGTTCGCACGATCCGCACGACGCTCGGTTGACGTTCGTTCGTCACGCACAGATAGGTAGGCCATGGCAATAGGAATGATCGGGATCGGCGAGATGGGCGGCGGCTTCGTGGATCGGCTCTTGCTCGCGAATCACGACGTAATCGGTTGGAATCGCACGAAGAGCAAAGCCGAAGCACATATCGCGAAGGGTATGCGCTGGGCCGATTCGCCGCGCGCCGTCACCGAGCAATGCGATTGCGTGCTCACGATGGTCACGAACGATGCCGCGTTGCACGCGGTTACCGAAGGCCCCGACGGCATTCTGTCTGCGATTCGCGGCAAGGTGCTCGTTGAAATGAGCACGATCGCGGTCCCGTACGTACAGCAGTTGGCAAAGCGAACGGCTGATGCGGGCGGCGTTTTGCTCGACGCGCCGGTGCTGGGCAGCCAGGTCTCGATCGTGCAAGGGAAGCTGCTGATCATGGTCGGCGGCGACGGTGCGACGTTCGAGCGCGTCAAACCGTATCTCGAATCGATCGGTCCGCGCGTTTTCCGTGTCGGTGACGTCGGTCAGGCGAAGACGATGAAGATCGCGCTCAACCTCAATCTCGCGACGCAGATGCTCGCGTTGAGCGAAGGCCTATTGCTCGCGGTGCAGAGCGGCATCGATCGTGATACCGCGCTCGAGATCATGCTCAGCGGAGCGATGGGTTCGCCCATGTTGCAGTACCGGGCTCCGCTCGTCAAGGGGATGCCAGAAAAGGCGTGGTTCGACTGCACGATGATGCAAAAAGACGTGAATCTCGCGCTGGCGCTCGGCGAGAAACTCGGCGTTCCGCTGCCGACGACCGCGGCGAGCAATCAGCTGCTCAACGCCGCGCGCGGCCAAGGTCTCGCGCACCACGACTTCTCGGTGTTGTACTACGCGCTCGCGCACTCGGCGGGCATCGACTTGCCGGTGCCGATGGAAGCGAAGCAATCCGAAACGGCGGGCGCCGCGACGTGAGCTTCGTGCCGATGCCGCAACTCGGCGAAAGTGTTTCGGAGGGTACCGTCGTTCGCTGGCTCAAGCGAATCGGCGAGTCCGTTGCACTCGACGAGCCATTGTTCGAAGTTGCGAGCGACAAAGTCAATATGGAAATCCCGTCGCTCGACGCCGGTACGCTCGCAGAGATCCTCGTGCCGGAAGGTGCGACGGTCGATATCGGTACGCCACTCGCGCGGATCGAGTCGACGCTTGGCGCCCATGCGGTTCGCTCACCTGCGCCCGCGCTCGCACCCGTTCCGTCGGTCGTGCACAACGGTCGGCGTCCGGCGCGCGACGGTGCGCAGCTCTCACCCGTCGTGCGACGTCTCGCCCGCGAACATCAGCTCGACCTCTCGCAAATCGCCGGCACCGGAGCCAAGGGTCGTGTGACGCGCGGCGATGTGCTCGCCGCGGTGCATGCGCCCGTTGTCCCTGCGCCGGCCGTTCCGTCGACGATGCGCGCGAAGATCGCCGCGAACGTGCTCGCGTCGAAACAACAAGTCGCCGACGTGTTTTCGGTCATGGAAGTCGACATGGAGAACGTGCTCACCGTGCGCACCGCGCGCAAGGATGCGTTCAAGGCGAAAGAAGGGTCAAGCCTGACCTACCTGCCGTTCATCGTGCGCGCTGCGGTCGACGCGTTGCGTGCGTACCCGGCGGTCAACGGGCGCTTTGCCGCCGGCGACCTCGTGCTCAACGACGCGGTCCACATGGGGATCGCGGTCGATCTCGATGCGCGCGGACTCGTCGTGCCGGTGATTCGTCACGCCGACGCGCTCAACGTCACCGGCATCGCGCGTTCGATCGCGACGTTGTCGTCGGCGGCTCGCGCCGGCACGTCGCGTCCCGATGAGATGGCCGGCTCGACGTTCACGGTGACGAACAACGGCGCGTTTGGAACGCTGATGACGGCGCCGATCATTAACCAACCCAACGTCGCGATCCTCTCGACCGACGCGGTCGAACAACGCGTCGTTGCGGTCAACGGCGCCATCGCGATCCGCCACCGGATGTACCTCTGCATGTCGTGGGATCATCGCGCGTTCGACGGGTCGACGGCGGGGCGGTTTCTCGCCCAAATCAAACGCGACCTCGAGGAACGCGACTGGGCCGGACAGCTTTAGCGGATTCACGTTCCGTGAATCTGTTGCGTTTCGGCCTCGCCGAAGCCGTCGCATCAGCGTGCTCGCCCGCTGCGTTAGCTGCGGCAGCCGGAGGAGATATGGGCGAGCGCGCGAGCGCGCGTGGTGTCGTCGATTCGGCTCGCCCGGGCCGCGGCGTGACGAAGTGCCGAGCAGCGCGCCGCGGGCTGGTTCGTGTCGCCGTACGCGTCAGCGGCGATCAGTTGCGCCGCGATCGCGTCGCGTTCGTTGCCGCAGACCGTGAGCCGGCGCTCTCCGGCGAGGGCGACGCGTAGCACGGTTCCGTCGTTGCCGGTGGTCAGCGCGTCCGCGACGGCGTTGAGGACCGCGCTCGACGAACACGCCCCCGCAGCTACCGAGCCGACTGATGCAGCAGCCGTTGCCGGCAGGGCGGGAACAGCCAGAGCGACGATAAGCGCGATGGTCGATTTCATGTCGCTATCGTATGGCCGTCCGGTGAACCTGTCGTGAACGCGACGACGAAGCGCGGTGCAGCGTTTGCGCTCGGTTCGGCGCTGCTCTACGGTCTGACGACGCCGCTTACGGCAGCGTTGACGACGCAGCTCGGGACGTTCGAACTGGCTGCGGCATTGTATCTCGGCGCGGCGCTGCTGCTCGTCGTTCATCGCGGGAAGGTTGTAGCCCAGGAACGGTTATGGCTGGTCGCGAGCGCACTGATCGGCGGCGTTGCCGGCCCCGTCCTTTTCGTTGCCGGACTTCGTTCGGTCGACGCCGCAACAGCGTCGTTGCTGCTTGCGGCGCAGCCGGTACTCGCCGCGGTGATCGCTTGGACGATCGTGCGCGAGCACGCGTCCCGGCGAACGGTCATCGGCATGCTGGCCATTGCGGTCGGGGCGGCGATTCTGGCCTGGCGCGGCTCACCGCACGGCTCCGCCGGAGCGTTGCTCGTCCTCGGCGCAGCGACGGCGTGGGCGGTCGACGACAATCTGGGGCGACGTTTTGCAGCGTCGGACGTGTTGACGCTCGCCGCGCTCAAAGGCGGCATCGCGGGAGGCTGTTCGCTCGTCATCGCGGCGCTGGTCCGCGAGTATGCGCTCGCGGTCACACCGTTCGCGGCCGCGCTCGCCGTCGGCCTGATCGGATACGGCGTCAGCGTCGCGTGGTTCGTGCGCGCACAGCGGGAACTCGGTACGGCTCGAACGGCGGCATACTTCGGAGCTGCACCGCTGATCGGGGCCGCGGCGTCGTTTGGATTCGGCGCGCGGCCCAACAGCATTGCGTTCACCGCCAGCGCCGTCCTCATCGCGGCCGGCATCGTGCTGCACGCGACGGAACGGCATCGGCATGCGCATCGCCATCAGCCGCTCGTGCACGATCACGAACACGTCCATGACGCACACCATCATCACGCGCATACGGCCGCCGATCCCGCGGGCGAACCGCATCAGCATCTCCATCGGCATGCGCGGTTCTCGCATGCGCATTCGCACACACCGGATCTCCACCATCGCCACGCTCACCAACATGAATGATGCGCGACGCGGCGTTCGCTTCAGCCGCCTCGGACGAACGGCAGAGCGATCTCCGCGCCGATACCACGTTCGACGGCGCGGTCGTAGACGTGGTTCGCGACCGCGATGTCCCACAGGCCGATACCGAGCGACTCGAAGAGCGTGATGTCGCCGTCGCTCGTTCGGCGCGGTGCTGTGCCGGCAACGATATCGGCCAAGCGGACGGCACGCGACCAAGTCCACGCGCCGTGGCGTTCCGCCAAAAGCAAATCGCCGGATTCGACATGCGCTTGCGCAACGTCGTCGAGTGCGACGAGGACCGCGCGCCGCACGACGCCGGGATCGATCTCGGCCGCCGTCGCGCGATTCGAACCGGCGGCGTTCACGTGCACGCCGTCGCGCAGCATGTCGCCGGTCACGATCGGCTCGGTCGCGCTAGTCATGATCGAGACAACATCGGCTTCGCGAACCGCATCGGCGATCGTCTCGGCCGCGTCGACGCGCAGGCCGAGCTGAGCCGACATCTCGTCGCAAAACGCGCGCAGTCGCGTCGCATCGCGACCCCACGCATAGGCGTGTTCGATCGAACGCACCGCGCACATCGCTGCGAGTTGCGAGCGCGCTTGCCAACCGCTCCCGATCACGCTTGCAACGCGCGCGTCTTCACGCGCGAGGTAGCGCGTCGCGAGGCCGGACGCGGCGCCGGTGCGAAGCTGTCCGAGCCTATCCGCTTCGATCAACGCGAGCATGCTGCCGTCGGCGCCGTACAGCGTGAACCAGAACGTCGCTCCGTGCGGCCGTGCCACCGGATATGTCTTATGACCGACGCGATTGTCGAGCGCGGCGGCCAACACGTTCATCCGGACGTCGCCGCTTTGTACGCGCTGGCGCGGCGCATTTTGCGCCTCGTCGATTACCTGTGCACGACACGCCGCGTCGAGCAGTTCGATCGCCTGCGAAACATCCAATACCGACGCGACATCGGCCTCGCTGAGATAGCGAACGTTCATCCGCCGAACCGCGCGACGGCGGAAGCATCGCTCTGTCCGTCGCCGCGCGCGAGCGCACCGTCGAAGAGCGCTGCGACCGCCGGCATGATCGCGAGGTCGACGCCATGTCGCGCTGCCTCTTCATTCATCAACCGCACATCCTTTCGCGCCATCGCGAGTTCGAAGGTCGCGGTGTAGTCTTCCGCCGCGATCCGGCCGGCCCGCATCGGTACGCCGGCGCCGGGATTGAACGTGTCGAATAGCGACATCGCGTCCTTGGTCGAAACGCCGACGGCGTGCGCGAGGCGGTTGACATCGGCGAGACCGGCGACGAGCGTCAAGATCATGAGGTTGCCGAAGAGCTTGAACGCAGCAGCGCGCTCGGGCGCCGAGCCCAAATACAGAACCGTACCTGTCATCGTCTTGAGCTGCGGTTCGAGCGCGTCGTAGCGCGTTCGTTCGCCGGAAAACAACATGATGCCGGTGCCGTCGCGCGCGTTCGCCGGGCCCATGAAGACCGGCGCGTGCACGAACCTTTTCCCGCGCGTATTCCAGCGCGCGACGCGCTCGCCGGTTGGTGTCGGCGCGGTCGTCGTGTGGTCGACGATCCACGTTCGCGCATCGACCGCGGCCGCGAGTGGTTCGAGTACCGCATCCACGGACGCATCGTCGGCAAGCGTGAGGTGCAGCTGGTCGACGCCGCGCACGGCCTCCGCCGGCGAATCGAACGCCGAAGCCCCGTCCGCTTCCAACGCCCGCGCCTTCTCCGGTGAGCGATTCCAGACGTTGACGCCGTGACCGTTCTCGAGCAAATGGCGGACGAATCCGGCCCCGAGTAAACCCGTGCCGAAATAAGCGATGTTCATACGGTCGATGTGAACCGGCCAATGGTGACGCGTTTGCATCGCGTGGCGGGAGGAGCAAGCACTACTGAGCATTCAACCAGCAACGATGGTTCCTGGTAAGATTGTCGTAGCGACATGCGCGCTTGTTGCTGCGCTCGCGATCGTGCAACGCGATCGGGCTCCCGCCGCGGAGAACGCGACGAGCATCATCGATCGTGGCAAATATCTCACGCACGGAGCAGGGCAGTGTATCGATTGTCATGGGCAGGACATGGCCGGCGGACCGGCGCCGCCGGGACCGCCGGGGGTCCCGTGGGCGAAAACGTCTCCGTCGCTCGTCGGACTCAAAATGTTCCCGAAAGACGCGGATGCCGTGACGTTTCTTATGACGACGAAACTGCCCGACGGAAATCAGGCGCTGCGGCCGATGCCGCGCTTCGAGTTCAATGCCGCCGACGCGTCGGCCATCGTCGCCTACTTACGCTCCTTAACCCTGTCACCCTGAGCCTGTCGAAGGGCGAAGGGCGGCGCGCTCGTATGTGTGCACGGCTCCCTTCGTGCATGCGATACGGTACGTTCCGGCGGCAACAGCGGCGCGGAGTACCGGCACGACGTTCGCACGGAAACCGGCGTTATCGAAATCGTCCGCATAGACGAGATACGCGATATCACGGGTTTTCGCGACGGTTGCGAGCGGCCGTTGCGCTGAAACCGCGGAATACCACTCATCGTGCGTGGCGAACGGCGCGTCGGCCGGAACGCACGCGATCGCAGCGCGAGCCGCGTTGAGATCGTGGTAGTTCGGCTTCAGATAGTGCGCAGGATGCGCGGGGTTGAACCCGATCAAGACGATCGCGCACAGCCCGATCGCGACGTTGAGCCAGCGCGACGCGACGCGTTCGCTCTCGCGCTGCGCGACGGTGCGAACGCCGAAAGCCGTGCCGATCAGCAGCCACGGAATCCAAAGCGCTGAGTAGTGCATGCCCATTCGCCAGACGAGCCCCGTGTTCGCAAGGATGACGATCGCAAAGCCGGGTAGCGAGAGCCACGACCAGCGCGAACGCAGCGGCAGAAAGGCGAGCGGAACGAACGCTTCGAGCAGATACGTCAGACGCCCGAGTGTGGCGATCGCGACGACGAATGCAACCGGATGCATCAACGGTGCTGCGATCAAAGCGCCCGGGCCGCTCGCAAACGGATACGTATAGAAGTGCGCCGGCACCCAGCCACCCAGTCGAGGAACGATCGCGGCGTAGTACACGACATCGACGGCCAGCGCGAAGACGGCCGCCGCAATGCCCGCGACGGCGAGCGGGCGCGCCCGTCCAGCCGGTGTTCCGGCGACCGCGAACGTCATGCCGGCGACGGCAACCTCGAGGCAGACGTCCTCGCGAATGCCGGCGAGCAATGCGACGAGCACGGCGAAGGCGACCCAAGCGCGCCGGTCGGCGGCGAGCACCATCGCGACGACGAGGGGCGAGAGCAGTCCGAGTTCATGAAATTCGTTAAACCCGAGCGCGATCAGCGGCGGATAGAGCAGCGCGACGATTCCGATGCGCGATGCGAGCGACGCGGCGACGTACGGACGTATCAACATGACGAGGAGCGGCACGCTCGCGAGCGTCGCGACGACCTGCACGAGTTGCAACGTCAACGGAAACGGTGCCAGCGCGAGAAGCGGCCATAGCAGCGTGAGCGTCGGTGAATCGTGATAGCGGAAGTGGGAGCCGGCTTCGAGCGCGTCGTGCATACCGTGCGGCACGTCGAGAATGAGTTGCACGAACGTGCCGGTGTCGGCACCGTATGTCCAGCCGTGCGCGCGCACGACCGCGCAAACGGCGAGGACAAGGAACAGCGCCCCAATGAGCACGGCAAGCGGCCGCTCCGCCATCCCGATGCGTCGCACGTCGCTCCATGTGCGCGCCGATGAAGCGAACCTCTTGCCGCCGAAGAACGGTCGCATGCAGCGCCACCGCCTCATCCCATGCCTCGTCGTACTCGGCGAGTTCGCCGCCGTAACGTCGGCGGTCGCCGCCGAGTCGACGCTCGCGGCCGGGTCGACGCTGCAACCGGGAACCTACGGACAAGTCAACCCCGGGACGAAGCGCGTGATGAATCCGGGCAATCAGATCGTGTTCGTCCGTGGCAAAAATGGGCGCCTCTCGTTTTCTGTCAACGCGATCCGGGCGCTCGATCTCAACCAAGGGTACGTCGCCGGTACACTTCCCTCGAACGGCCCGATCGTCACGTGGACGCAAAAGGAAGACGGCATCGACTGTAAGCTGACGTTCATGGCGGCCGGAACGGGTCTGAGGGTCGTGCAGGATTACAAGTTCGGTGACTGCGGTTTCGGCTATGGGGTGTTGGCCGACGGGACCTACACCCGCACCGCGGCTGAAGGGGAGCTGGCTCCGCCGCCCGGGCCTTGACCGCGAAGGTCATTTCCCGATATTATAGGTTGTCGTCTCCGGGTCGCTCCGGAGTCATGCCGTGCCTCAAGCACGCGTCCGCCGCTCTCGCCGTGCGGTCTTGGGATGAGTTCGGGTGACTTGCGGGAGCGAGCGCGCCGGCCTAGGCGACGACACCCCGCCTCGTTGCGCGGGGCAGATAAACTCGGAGCGTTTTTCTTTTGGCGGCTAAGAAACAGACCAAAACGCGCAAGAAGCGCGAGTTCAAGAACGTCGGATCGGGCATCGCGCACATCCACTCATCGTTCAACAACACCATCGTGACGATGACCGACAATCAGGGTTCGACGATCGCGTGGGCTTCGGCCGGCAACCTTGGCTTCAAGGGCTCGAAAAAGTCGACACCGTTCGCGGCGCAGATGGCCGCCGAAGCCGTCGCTCGTAAATCGATGGAGCACGGCATGAAGGCCGCGGAAGTGTACGTCAAGGGTCCGGGCGCCGGACGCGAAGCCGCGATCCGTTCGCTTCAAGCCGCCGGTCTGGAAATCACGCTGATCAAAGACGTCACGCCGATCCCGCACAACGGCTGCCGGCCGCCGAAGCGCCGCCGGGTCTAGAGAGATACCATGGCTCGTTATACGTCGCCGGTGTGCCGTTTGTGCCGCCGCGAAACCGCCGCCTCGAAAACCGGCGAAAAGATCAAGCTCTTCCTCAAAGGCGACCGCTGCCTTTCGCGCAAGTGCGCGGTCGAACGCCGCGGAACCGCGCCCGGTCAGAAGACGCAGAATACCAAAGCGCGCACGAAGATTTCGGAATACGGCCGCCAGCTGCGCGAGAAGCAGAAGATGCGCCGTTATTACGGTGTCCTCGAGACGCAATTCGAGAATTATTTCCGCGAAGCGCAGCGCGTTCCGGGACAGACCGGTAAGGTTTTCTTGCAAACGCTGGAACGGCGGCTCGACAACGTCGTCTATCGCCTCAACTTGGCGATGAGCCGTAAGCAGGCGCGCCAACTCGTCTCGCACCGGCACTTCCGTGTGAACGGCCGCATCGTGAATATCCCGTCGTTCATGGTCAAGCCGGGCGACGTCATCTCGATCGGTGACCGCTCGAAAGAGACCGATGCGTTCAAGGCGCAGATCGAAGTCGCAAAAGCGCGCCGTCATCCCGAATGGCTCGAGTTCTCGGAAACTGACGCAAGTTCGAAAGTTCTGGGGCTCCCGGGTCGCGAGCAGATTGATACGCCCGTAGACGAACAACTCATCGTCGAATATTACTCGCGGTAATCGACGACGCATTGCTTCGTTGCCGAAGAGCTCGCATACCAAAGTATGCTTCGCCCTTCGGCGCCTCGCACTGCTTCATCGCTGACCGCTCCTGAATATCTACCTCACATCGCTGTTAGGCGTACGATCGTCGGGTCGGAGATCCGGCGGATAACGTAAGCAGCAACAAGGACCACCGCACCAACCATGACCGTTCTCGACCAGCAGCAAGGCGCCAACATCGAAGTCCGCGAGCGCCGTGAAAACTTCGCGAAATTCGTGATCGAGCCGCTCGACCGCGGTTTCGGCATCACCATGGGGAACGCGCTGCGCCGCGTGCTCCTCTCGTCGATCCCCGGCGCGGCCGTCACGTACGTCAAAATCGACAGCGTGCTGCACGAGTTCTCGACGATTCCGGGCGTCGTCGAAGATACCGTCGACCTCTTGCTCAACCTTAAAAATCTGCCGCTCAAGCTGAACACCGACGATCCGAAGGTGCTCACGCTCAACGTGAACGGCGCCAAAGACGTGACGGCCGGCGACATCTCGCCGGATGCCGACGTCGAGATTTTGCAGCCCGATTACCATATTGCGACGCTGACGAAAAAAGACGCTAAGCTCTCGATGGAGATCGGCGTCGAGAAGTCGCGCGGCTACGTGACCGCCGATCGGCAGAAGAACATCGAGCACATGATCGGGCTGATCCCGATGGACTCGATCTTCTCGCCGATTCGCAAGGTGAACTTCGCGGTCGACGACACGCGCGTCGGCCAGTCGGTCGACTTCGACCGCCTCACGCTCGAAATTGAAACCAACGGGTCGATCACGCCCGACGACGCGCTCTCCGAAGCCGCGAACATCATCACGGACCAGCTCGCGCTTTTCATCGACTTTTCGACCGAAGAGAAGCCCGTCCCGACCGCGCCCGCCAGCGAATGGGACGTTCCGGTCGAGACGTTGAATCTCTCGGTCCGCTCGTTCAACTGCCTCAAGCGCGCGGGCATCTCGAAAGTCTCGGAACTGCTCGACATGACCGAAGACGAGATCTTCAAGATGCGGAACTTCGGCAAGAAGTCACTCGACGAAATCAAGCAAGTTCTCGAAGAAAGGGGCTTGTCGCTCCGCCAGGTGTGACAAGCGAAAACTGATGCCGCACCAGATTGCCAACAAGCGCCTCTCGCGCACCGACGGTCATCGCAAAGCGTTGCTCCGCAACCTCGCGACGTCGTTTTTCTTGCACGAGAAGATCGAAACCACCACGACCAAGGCGAAGGAAATCTCCAAGGTCGCGGAGCGGTTGATCACGCAGGCGCGCCGTGGCGATCTCCATTCGCGCCGGCTGGTTGCCGCGTATCTGCTGGACGAGCGCGTCGCGAAAAAGCTCGTCGAGCAAATTGCGCCGACGCTCAAGGACCGGACCGGCGGTTATACGCGCATCACGAAATCCCGCGTCCGCCCAGGCGATGCCGCCGAACTCTCGTTTCTGGAGCTCGTCAAGTAACGACCGTCGCGGGCTGACCCAGCCGACGTCCGTTACGCCTTATGAGCACGATCGCCGTTTCCGATGAACCCCTGACTTTGCAGTCCGTGACGCGCTCGTTCGTCGCGGACGCGATCACGCCGATCAGCGCCTTCCTCGCCCTGGCTCAGCCGGGGCGTTCGTGTTTGTTGGAATCGGTCGAAGGGACCGACCGCATCTCGCGCTACTCATTCATCGGTCTCGATTACCTCGAAGCGACCGTATTCGACGACGATCCCGAGATGATCGCGCGCATCCGCGACCTGATCGGGAAATACCGGCTCGATGCGAGCGGCTTGCCGTTTCCCGGCGGTGCGGTGTGCGTCTTCACGTACGATGCGGCGCGCGTGCTGGAACGAATCGGCCCGAAGCCCCCCTCGGACGTTGTGTTTTCCGATGCGCTCGTCGTCGTGCCCGGCACGTGGGTCGTCTTCGATCACTTCACGCATCGCCTTACGTTGATCGGATTTGCACGCGGCGCAAACGATATCGCGGCCGTCACCGCGCGACTCGCGGACTATCAGCTGCGCCTGCTCTCGGCGCCGGTTAGCCTCCCGCGCGACGTGCGTCCAAGCGGCCCGGTCGTGCAGTCGATGGACCGCGCGACGTTTCTCGATCGCGTCGCCCAAGCGAAGCGACACATCTTCGAAGGGGATGCCTACCAACTGCAAGTCGGCGTGCGGTTTTCGGCACCGATCGAGGGCGGTTCGCCGTTCGATTTCTACCGGCAGATTCGCACGCGCAATCCCTCGCCCTACATGTTCTATATCGAGCACGGCGGCGAGGCGCTGTTCGGGGCCTCGCCCGAGTTTCTCGTCCGTCTCGAGGGCCGCACGGCGCGCTTGCGTCCGTTGGCGGGGACGCGCGCGCGCGGCGTGGACGCGGCCGATGATGCCGCCACCGAGCGCGAATTGCTCGCGAACGAAAAAGAACGTGCCGAGCACGTGATGCTCGTCGATCTCGGGCGCAACGATCTGGGCGCCGTCGCCACGATCGGCAGCGTGCACGTCGACGAGTTGATGGTGATCGAACGCTTCTCACATGTCATGCACATCGTCTCGAACGTCGTCGCAGAGCTGCGAGCGGACCGCGACGCGCTCGATCTCTTCGCCGCGGCGTTTCCGGCCGGCACCGTTACGGGCGCACCGAAGATCCGCGCGATGCAGATCATCGACGAACTCGAGCCGACGGCGCGCGGGTTCTATGCCGGCAGCATCGCGCATTTCCACTTCGACGGCGACATGGATTCGTGTATCACGCTGCGCTGCGTCGCCACGGCGAACGGCCAGGCGTATTGGCAAGCCTCAGCGGGCATCGTCGCCGACAGCGATCCCGAAGCGGAGTACGCCGAAGTGTTCCAAAAAACGCGGATCGTTCGCGCCGTGCTTGGCATCGAGTGATGCGCGTACTCCTCGTCGATAATTACGACTCGTTCACGTTCAACCTCGCGCATCTGTTCGGCCGTGCGGGCGCGGACGTCGACGTCGTGCGTAATGATGACGAACGTTTGCACGACGGCGTGCTCGCGTCGTACGACGCAACCGTCGTCGGTCCGGGTCCGGGGCGTCCCGAAGATGCCGGCCGGCTCGCCGTAATCGTCCGCGAGGCGGCTGCAACGGGCCATCCGCTGCTCGGCGTGTGTCTCGGAGCACAGGGGATCGGCGCAGCGTTCGGCGGCCGGGTCGTGCACGCGCCGCGACTGATGCACGGGAAAACGTCGGAGATCACGCACGATGCGTCCGGCGTCTTTACCGGATTGCCCTCGCCGTTCAGCGCGACGCGTTATCACTCGCTCTGCATTGCTCACGACGGCTTTCCGCCTGAACTGCGCGCGATTGCGGCCAGCGACGACGGCGTCATTCAGGGCGTCGCGCATCGTACGTTGCCGATCTGGGGCGTACAGTTTCACCCCGAATCGATCCTCACAACGGCCGGCGCCCAACTCGCGACGAACTTTCTCGCGGGCGCGCATCGGTGAACGACTTTCCACAACTGCTGCGCGCGGTGCTGGCGGGTGAGAGTCTCTCGGCCGACGATGCGGCGCGCGCGATCGGTGCGATCATGGACGAGACGATCTCGCCCGTGCGCACCGCAGCACTGTTCGCGGCGCTTGCGGCAAAGGGTGAAACCGCTTCCGAGGTGGTCGGCGCAGCACGCGCGATGCGGCAGCGCAGCGTGCGCGTCGAACACGGATTGCCGCTCGTGCTCGACATCGTCGGCACCGGCGGCGACGGCGCGCACACGATCAACATCTCGACTGCGGCGGCGCTCGTCGTCGCGGGTTGCGGGGTCCCCGTGGGCAAGCACGGGAACCGCTCGGCGTCGAGTATGTGCGGAAGTGCCGACGTGCTCGAAGCGCTCGGCGTCGAACTCGAACGCGATCCCGTAACGGCGGCGCGGATGTTGCGCGATTTCTCGATCGCCTTTTTGTTCGCGCAGCACCACCACCCCGCGATGCGCGCCGTCGGTCCCATTCGTCGCGAACTCGGCGTGCGCACGATCTTCAACGTGCTTGGACCCCTGACCAATCCGGCAGCGGCGAACCGTCAGGTCGTCGGCGTTGCGGACGAACGGCATCTGGTGCTCCTGGCCGAGGCGTTACAGGAACTCGGCGGCGAAGCCGCGGCCATCGTGCACAGCGCCAGCGGGCTCGATGAGATCGCCGGCGAGGGACCGACGTACGTTGTGCAATTCGATCGCGGCGGTATGCGGCACTGGACGCTTCACCCGGACGACTACGGCGTGCATGCATCGCTGGAATCTCTGCGCGGCGGCGAGGCGGCTTTCAACGCAGCCGCGCTGCTTGCGATCGTCGAAGGCGAGGTGTCGCCGCGCGCCGACCTCGTCGTTCTCAATGCCGCGCTCGCGCTCGTCGTCGCGGATATCGTGGCCGATATCGCCGAGGGGATGGAACGGGCGCGCGCTGCGATCAGCAGCGGCGCCGCACGCGGCGCGCTCGACGCCCTGCGCGTCGAACGCCCACGGGAGTATGCTTGATGACCGATATGCTGGACAAACTCTACGCGGCGAAAGCGGTTGCCCGCGCCCGCGACGAAGCAAACGAATCTCTCGACGTCGTCCGCGCGCGCGGCGATGAGCGACGCAGCGAGCGCCGCAGTTTGCGCCGCTCGCTGTTGTCGGCCGACGGTCCCGCGATCGTCGCGGAGATCAAACGCGCGTCGCCCTCGGTCGGTCTCATCGTCCGCGAGCTCGATCCCGCCGCGATCGCCCGCGCGTACGAAGCCGCCGGTGCCGATGCGATCAGTGTCTTGACCGAAGGCGACTACTTCTTGGGTGAGCTCGCGTATCTCGACCGCGCCCGCAGTGCGGTGCGCTTGCCGGTCTTACGGAAAGATTTCTTGCGCACACGCTACGACGTTGCGCAGTCGGCCGCGTACGGCGCCGACGCGTTGCTCGCGATCGTCGCGGGCCTGGACGATGACGAGTTGGCGGCAATGTTCGACGAAGCGGCGCGCTACGATCTGGACGTTCTCGTCGAAGTGCACGATGAAGCGGAGCTGATGCGCGCGGTTGCCGCCGGCGCGCAGCTCCTCGGGATCAACAATCGCGACTTGCGCACGTTCGAAACCGATCTCGCCGTGACGGCGGAGTTGCTTCCGCTGGTACCGTCGTCGATCGTCGTGATTTCCGAGAGCGGAGTACGCTCGCGCGACGATGTACAGCCGCTGTATGCCGCCGGCGCGCGCGGTTTTCTCGTCGGCGAGTCGTTGATGCGCGCGTCGAACAAAGCGGAGCTCGTTCGTGCACTGCGCGGGCATCCCGGCGGAGTGCCGGCATAGCGGCAGGCACGCGCGTCAAAATCTGCGGCTGCACGAGTATTGCCGACGCCGAGCGCGCGGTCGATGCGGGGGCCGATGCGGTCGGCGTGATACTGGCCGAATCGCCCCGTCGCGTTGAAGCGGCGGACGCTCGCGCAATCGTGCGGTCGGTGCCGCCGTTCGTCTCCGTTGTGGCCGTGCTCGTCAATCCTGACGAAGCGCAGGTCGACGAGGTCCGCGCATGGGGCTGTGTTCCGCAGTTCTCCGGCGATGAGTCGCCGGCATTCGCAGAACGCGCGGGCGCCGGCCGGTATGTCAAGGCGCTGCACGTCGAGCCGGCTGCGGAGCACGTGGACGCCGGTCTCGCTGCCCTTGCCGACGCGTACCCGAACGGCGCGCTGCTCTTCGACACGCGCTCCGCGGCCGTCTACGGCGGTACCGGCACGACCTTTGCGTGGAACATCGTCGAACCGCTCGCGCGGCGGCGGCGCGTGATCGTTTCGGGCGGCCTCGTCGCGGAGAACGTGGCAGCGTGCGTCGCGGCAGTGCGCCCGTTTGCGGTCGACGTTCGCAGCGGCGTCGAAACCGACGGTGTGAAAGATATACGGAAGATGCGCGCGTTCGTGCGCGCGGTACGGGAGATCGATGAACAAGCCTGACGCGCGCGGCTATTTCGGACAATTCGGCGGAACGTTTGTCCCCGAAGTGCTGGTCGGCGCCATTGTTGAGCTCGAGGCCGCGATGACCGCCGCGTTCGCCGACCCGGCGTTCTGGCGCGCCTATCATGATATGCTCCGCGATTACGTCGGCCGTCCTTCCCCGCTCTACCGCTCCGAACGGCTCGTCGACGCCGACGCTGCGACGCTGCTGTTCAAGCGCGAAGACCTCAATCATACGGGCGCGCACAAGATCAACAATACCGTCGGTCAGGCGCTGCTCGCGAAACGTATGGGGAAGACGCGCTTCATCGCCGAGACGGGGGCGGGCCAGCACGGCGTCGCGACCGCGACGATCGGGGCGAAGCTCGGCATTCCGGTCGAGGTATTTATGGGCGCGGTCGACGTCGAACGTCAGGCGTCCAACGTCTACATGATGAGATTGCTCGGCGCGACGGTACACGCGGTCGAAAGCGGAACGCGCACGCTGAAAGACGCAACGAATGAGGCGTTCCGCGATTGGGCCGGCCGCATCGACGATACGTTCTACATCATCGGTAGCGTCGTCGGCGCGCACCCGTATCCCTACATGGTGCGTGAGTTCCAAAAGGTGATCGGCATCGAAGCGCGCGCGCAAGTGCTCGAGCGCTACGGCCGGCTGCCGACGGACGTCGTCGCGTGCGTCGGCGGCGGCAGCAACGCGATGGGCATCTTTGCGGGCTTCGTCGACGACGCCGCCGTGAAGCTGTGGGGTGTCGAAGCGGCCGGTCATGGCGTCAACTCGGTCGATACGGCGGCGTCGATCAGCGCGGGCACGATCGGCATCTTACACGGCTCGCGTTCGTACGTTTTGCAAACGAACGACGGACAAGTGCGCGACACCCACTCGATCAGCGCCGGACTCGACTACCCGGGCGTCGGCCCCGAGCACGCGCATCTGGCCGATTCGGGGCGCGCGACCTATGTTGCGGCGACGGACGACGAAGCGATCGACGCGTTTCGTTTGATGGCGCGGTGCGAGGGCATCGTCCCTGCGCTCGAAACGGCTCACGCGATCGCGTTCGCGCGCAAGCTCGCGGTAGAGCGTGGCCGCGATGGCCTCGTGCTCGTGAACCTCAGCGGCCGCGGTGACAAGGACGCGCGTACGGTTGCCGCACTGGAAGCCGTGCTCGCGTGATTGCGGCAGCCGATCGTCTGGGGGCGGTTTTTACGCGTGCGCGCGAAGCCAAACGCGCCGCGCTGATCGTGTATCTCGTCGCCGGCGATCCCGACGCCGCGACGACGGCGGCGGTGATCGATGCGATCGCTCCGCACGTCGATCTGATCGAACTCGGCATCCCGTACGGCGATCCGCTCGCCGACGGACCGACGATCGCAGCGGCGGGGCAGCGCGCGCTCGGTGCCGGGATGACGCTCGACGGCGCGCTTGGCCTCGCGCGGGACGCCGGGGCGCGCGGCAGTGCTCCGATGGTGTTTTTCACTTACGTTAACCCGATCGTGCAATACGGCACGGCACGTTTTGCGCGCGCCGCGCGCGCCGCCGGCGCGGTCGGTGCGATCGTCCCGGATGTTCCCCTCGAAGAACTCGACGCGTTCGCTCCGGCGTTCCGCGCGGAGGGTTTGGCCGTCCCACTGCTCGTCGCTCCCACAACACCGGCGGCGCGCGCCCAGCGTATCGCCGCGGCGAGTGATGGTTTCGTCTATATCGTCTCGCGGCTCGGCGTTACGAGCGCGCGTCGCGACCCCGATATCCCGTGGATTCGCTCGGCGGTCGAACGCCTACGTCCGGTGACGGACCGGCCGCTCGCGGTTGGTTTCGGCATCTCGACGCCCGCGCACGTCGCGGCGATCGGTGCCGTCGCAGACGGCGTTATCGTCGGTAGCGCGTTCATCGATGCCACGGCGGGGCGGCGGGGAGCCGCGGCTGCTGCCGCCGCGCGAGCGTACGTGCTCACATTACGGAATGCGCTTTGAGGCGTACTCGCTCCGCGAGCGAGCGTGAAGGATTCGGGACCGGAAGGGCACATTCGCAAGATAATTCTCCTGACGATTTGGAGGCTTCACGTATGGCGTTCCGTCGCTTCGGCGCAGTTTTGGCAGTGGCGGCGGTCTCCGTCACGATCCCCATCGCGGTGCGCGCCGACAATGCGACCATCACGTTCGGTGCGGCGCTCGCGGCGACGGGTTCGACCGCGCGTGAAGGCGAGCTGACGAAAGAAGGCTACGAGTTCTGGAAAGATTACATCAATGCGCACGGCGGCATGAAGGTCGGCGGCAAGACGTACAAAGTCGACATCAAGTATGCCGACGACGAATCCAACCCGCAAACCGCGGCGCGCTTGGTGGAAAAATTCGTCTCTCAAGATAAGGTCAATTTCATTCTTGGGCCCTACGGTTCGGCCAACTCAGCTACCGCGGCCGCGGTCGTGGAACGGCTCAAAGTGCCGATGGTCGAAGGCAACGGTTCGGCGGAGAAGATATTCAGTCAAGGATTTCAGTACACGTTTGCGGTGCTCTCGCCGGCGCGGCGCTATCTCGAGGGCATCATCGAGATGGCGCTGACCGAGAAGCCGAAGCCGCAAACGGTCGCGATCGCGACCGCCAACGACGCATTTTCGGTCGAGGTCGGGCAGGGCGCCGCCGATTACGCCGCCGCGCATCACCTACAGGTCGTCTACAATAACAAGTATCCCGCCGACGCGACCGATCTGTCCTCGGTCGTAAGCGGCATCAAAGCGGTCAACCCCGACATCGTGCTCAACGGCGGTCATCTGCAGGAAGCGTTGCTTCTCCAGCGGTCGTTCAAAGAGCAGAACGTCAACGCGAGAGCGTACGGCTATTCGGTCGGTCCGGATACCCCGGACTACCGTAAAACGCTGGGTAAGGATGCGGACTATGTCTTTGGCGGAACGCAGTGGTCGCCGACCGCGAAGTACGTCGGCGCGCCGGGGTTCATCCGCGATTCGAAAGCTTACGCAGCCGCGTTCCAAAAAAAGTACGGCCACGTTCCCGATTACCACAACGGCGAATCGACGGCGACATGCCTCGCGTTCCAGTACGCCATTGAAAAGGCCGGTTCGCTCGATCCGAAAGCGGTTCGCGATGCATTGGCGGCGCTCGATGTCGTGACGTTCTACGGCATTCTCAAATTCGACAGCCGCGGCATCAACGTGTACAAGCCGATGGCGGTGAACCAGATACAGAACGGTCAACTGATGACGGTGTGGCCGGCGGGCGTCCAAAACGCGAAGCCGATCTATCCGACGCCGCCGTGGAATAAGCGCTGAAGCATGGATCTCTTCTGGCAAGATCTCGTCAACGGATTGCTCGCGGGCGGGATTTTTGCCGTGGTCGCGCTCGGGTTTAGCCTCGTTTGGGGCATCATGAACATTATCAACCTCGCGCACGGCTCATTCGTGATGCTCGGCGCGTACGCCGCATACGTGCTCTTTTCCACGTGGAATATCGATCCGTTCGTCAGCGTGCCGATCGCGTTCGTGCTGCTCTTCGTCCTCGGCTATGCCATCCAGCGATTCATCTTGAACTTCGTCGTGCGGGCGCCGATTCTCACGACATTTCTCTTGACGTTCGGCTTGTCGCTCCTGATCGTAAACGCCGTCCTGTTGATCTTTCACGGCGACGTGAAGGGCATCACGACCTCATACAGCGGTGCGAATTTCGCGATCGGCGCGGTCACGATCGCGTGGACGAAGCTGTTGACGCTCGTCGCGGCGCTCGCGATCACTGCGCTGATGCACGTCTTCCTCACCCGTACGAAGACCGGCCGCGCGATTCGTGCGACGTCGATGGACATCGGCGCGGCCCAGCTCTCGGGCGTCCGTGTCGCGCACCTCTACGCGATCGTCTTCGGACTTGGCGCCGGACTGGCGGGCGCAGCCGGCGCGTTGATCAGCCTCTCGTACAGTTTGCAGCCCTCGATGGGCGATCCGCTCATCATTACCGCGTTCGTCGTGTGCGTGCTCGGCGGTTTGGGCAGCGTCGCGGGCGCGTTGATCGGCGGTTTGCTCTACGGCGTTCTCGAATCGTTCGGGTCGCAGTATGTGGGCACAGGCGTGCAAGACGCGGTCGCGCTCGTCGTGCTGCTGATCGTGTTGATCGTGCGGCCGACGGGCATCATGGGCCGCGCGACCGCCTGAATTGCAGCCGCGCATCGGGCTCGGCGGCATCACGGGGAATCCGGTTGCGCTCGCGGTCGCCGTCGTGACGCTCATGCTGCTGGCGTTCGTTCCGCTCGCGCACAACGGCTATCTGGAGAACCTTTGCCGGGGCGTGCTCATGTTCGCGACGCTCAGTCTCGGTTGGAACGTCATCGGCGGCTACATGGGTTACGTCAGTTTCGGAAACGTCGTGTTCTTCGGGCTCGGCGCGTACACGACCGCGGTGCTTTGGCAGCACGCGCACGTCCAGAACATCGCGGTCGGCGTTGCGGCGGCGATCGTCGTCGCGGTCGTGTTCGCGACGGTCTTGGGGTACCCGATCCTACGCTTACGCGGTCACTACTTCGGCATCGCGACGCTCGGCATCGCGCTGGCGGTCGAAGAGATCATCACCAATATCGACTGGCTCGGCGGCGGCAGCGGCTTCACGGTGCGGCAGATCGACGCGTATTGGATGTACTACGTCGCCATGTGGTTCGTGTGCGCGGGCAGTTTGCTGGCAACGTATCTCCTCGCGCGCTCGAAACTGGGCTATGCGCTCGTTGCGATTCGCGAGAACGAGGAAGCGGCGGCGGTACTCGGCGTCGACGCCACAGCGTACAAGATTGTCGCGTGGGCAATGAGCGGCGCGATGGCTGCCGCTGCCGGCGCGGTGTTCGCCGGCGCGAACGGCTTCATCGACGGACCGACGGCGTTCGCGATCGACGACAACGTTTTTCCGATCGTCATGACGATTCTCGGCGGCGCCGGGACGGTCGCCGGTCCGATCTTCGGCGCGCTCGTTCTTACGGCGATCAACGAAACGCTGTGGAGTCACTTCCCGCAGATTCACACGCTCTTTTTCGGGGCCGTGATCGTGCTGGTCGTCCTGTTTTTGCCGCGCGGTGTGTTGTGGCTTTTCGGCGTGCGCAACGGCTGGCGCGGCATTGTCAACTCGCTCGGAGCATACCGCGTGTGAGCAAGTTTCTCGACATCGACGGTGTCGGCATGCGGTTCGGCGGTCTCAACGCTCTCGACCGCGTGTCGATCGCGGTCGAGCCAGGGTCCATCCTCGGTTTGATCGGTCCAAACGGCAGCGGGAAGACAACGCTGATGAACGTGATCTCGGGCGTCCTCAAGCCGACGTCCGGCAGCGTGCGCTTCGGCGGCAAGCGCATCGCCGACGTGCCGACGCACGACGTCTGCCGCCTCGGCATCGCCCGCACCTTTCAAGTCGTCAAACCGTTTGCCACCTTGACCGTGCGTGAGAACGTCGCGGTCGGCGCGATGTTCGGTCGTAACGGCGCGAAGCGTTCGACGACGGCCGCGTTCGAACGCGCGCAAGAGCTGCTCGAGATCGTCGGCCTTAAGCGGATCGCGGAACGTCCGGCGAGCGACCTCACGATTCCCGATCGCAAGCGGCTCGAAGTCGCGAAAGCGCTCGCGCTCGATCCGGACGTCTTGTTGCTCGACGAAGTCATGGCGGGTCTCAACGCGGTCGAAGTCGATGAAGCGCTGGCGCTGTTGCGTGCGGTCAACGAACGCGGCGTGACGCTGATCGTGGTCGAGCACTTGATGAAAGCGATCGTGTCGATCTCGACGAGCATCGTCGTTCTCGCCGAAGGAAAAAAGATCGCCGAAGGCGCTCCGGCCGAGGTGCTTGCTTCGCCCCAGGTGATCGAGGCCTATCTCGGCGTCCGCTACGTCAAGGGGCGCGAAGCGCAACGCGCACGCGAGAATGCGTTGTGATCGCGACGGATACCGCGCTTCGCATCGAGGAACTCTCGACCGGCTACGGTGATACACAAGTGCTGTGGGACGTGTCGCTCGAGGTAGCACCCGGCGAGATCGTTGCGATCATCGGCTCGAACGGGGCCGGCAAATCGACGCTGCTCGGCGCGATCAGCGGGCTCGTCCGCACTTGGGGCGGAAGCGCTTCGTTCGGCGAGCGGCGGCTAACGGGTCTCCCGCCGGATCGCATCGTGTCGGCGGGTGTCGTGCAAGTTCCGCAAGGGCGACGGCTGTTCGGTTCGCTTACGGTTGAGGATAACCTCAAGATGGGCGCCTACCTGCGCACGGATCGCGAGATCAACGCCGATCTCGAACGCATTTTGACGTTGCTCCCGCGGTTGCGCGAGCGGTATCGTTTCCTCGCCGGACGTCTTTCCGGCGGCGAGCAGCAGCAAGTCGCAATTGCGCGCGCGTTAATGGCGCGTCCGAAAGTGCTGCTCATCGACGAAATGTCGCTCGGCCTTGCGCCGGTGTTGGTCGACGCGCTGCTCGAGATGCTGATCGCGATCCACGCGACCGGCGTCGGTCTCGTGATCGTCGAACAAGACGTTCAGACCGCGCTCGAGACGGCATCGCGTGCCTACGTTCTCGAAACGGGTCGCATCACGCTGAGCGGACCATCGCGTATGCTCTTACGCGATCCGCAGGTACAAAAAGCCTATTTGGGCGTTTGAGCCGTGAGCTCACGTGAGTATGCAAGTGCGATCTGAAGATACGCGGCGCTCAGGCGCTCCAACCGCCGTCGACCGTCAGGCTCTCACCGTTGATGTATCCTGAGCTCGGGCTCGCAAGGAATGCCACGGCGTCGGCGATCTCGGCGGGATTCCCGAACCTGCCGACGCTACTGAAGCGCTGCATTGACTCGTAGGCTGGTCCGTTGGTCGGCACCGGTTCCTTTTGGATCAACGCGGGCTGAATGTTGTTCACCGTGATGCCGGCAGGGCCGAGGTCTCGTGACCAGGCGCGCGTCAGACCGCGAACGGCAAATTTCGTACCGCAGTAGATACTCAGGCCGGCCATGGGGGCGCCTTCGCCAAACACGGAGCCCATGTTGATGATGCGGCCCCAGCCGGCATTGGTCATGCGTCGTGCAGCTTCGCGAGACAGCTGGAAACAAGCGCGCACGTTGAGGTTGAAAACCCGATCGAATGATTCGTCGCTCACGTCCGTGAGCGAACCGAATTCCAAGGTCCCGGCATTATTGACTAACACGTCGAGACGCCCGGCGAAGCGGCCGCCGAACGATGCGTCGAGACAGCCGATCAACGTGGTGGGGCCTCCGGCGCGAGCAAGGTCCGCACCGACTGCTTCCGCTTCGCCTCCCGTCGCCTTGATGTCGCGAACGACCGCTTCGGCATCTTCGCGGCTCAAATGAAAGTGAACGAGCACGCTCGCGCCGTCGCGAGCTAAGCGCCGCGCGACCTGGGAGCCGATGCCGCCGGAAGCGCCGGTGACAACAGCCAGCCTTTGATCCAGCGGCAAAACAGTTTTGCTCACGCTGCGGGTGCGTTTCGCGCCTGGGCCAACTGATCCGCACGTGCTTGGCCCCATATACCAAGCATCCAGCTTCCGAGCATCGGGATGACGTCTCGCTCGAGATCGCGAGCGACAATCGAATAATACGCTTCGAGCGATGCGAATTTAGCAAGCCGGTGCAGCGCCGATAGCCCGAGAGCCTTGCTGGTCTGCCACGCCGCCCAATTCGAGACACCGATGTAACGCACGTGCCCCTGGCGCACGAGATCGTTCAGTGCTTCGAGGCTCTCCTCGATCGACGTGGCCGCGTCGAACCCGTGAAGCTGGTAGAGATCGATGTACTCCGTGCCGAGCCGCTTCAGACTCGCTTTTGCCGCATCGAGAATGTGCGCGCGCGATGAGCCTTGCGCATTGGGACCGTCGCCCATGTAGCCGAAGAGCTTCGTTGCGATGACGACCTCATCTCGCGCCTTGCCCACGTTCTTGAGGCCCTGACCGAGAATCCGTTCGGCTTCACCGCCCGAATACGTGTCGGCGGTGTCGATGATGTTGATGCCGGCGCCGAAGGCCCGGTCGAGCATCACGTCGGCATCCGCTTGCTGGACGTTTCCCATGGCTTCGAACGGGCCGCTGGCCCCGAAGGTCATGGTGCCGAGGCACAGCTCACAAACGAAAAGCCCGGTTGAACCCAGTTTGTTGTACCGCATAGAACGTCCAGACGAAGTAGATTGCAACGGTGCCTATCATGGGCACACTTCGGCGGGAAATGCAACTACCGCTGGTACATTTCAAGTCACGACTTGAAAAGGGGAGAACTCGTGACCGACATTCGCTTTCCGACGGCGCTCCAAATCATGCTGACGCTGGCCAATTCGGAGCGGCTCGGACATCCGCTGGTAACGTCCGCGCAGTTGGCTAAGGGCGTCGGATCGACGGCGAGTCTCGTGCGTCGGTTGCTCGTTCCACTCGGACACGATGGAATCGTGCGCGCTTCTTTGGGAAAGAGCGGCGGCGTTCGGCTTGCCCGGCGCGCGTCGGAAATCACGCTAGGCGAAATCTATACGTCGGTCGTCGGAGACAAACAACTGTTCGTCGCGCGTGCGGACGTTCCGCATCTCTGCGATGTCAGCTCGCGCGTCGAGCGTTACTTCAAGTCGCTCGCCGCAGAAGCTGATGAAGCCGTGATCAGCATGCTGAGGCGACGAACGCTGCAGGAGAGCCTTGACGAGTTACTGACGCTAAAGCGCACCAAAACACGCGGCAAACGTGGTGCCCGTACAATGCTTTCCCACGCCTAGCGGACTCGCAACCTGCTCCGACGAGCCGCTTGCGATTCCTAATAGGCTGCAACCCAATCATATTGAATTTATCGGTTGATGACATCCTTACGATACGACCCCGGCCAGCTGCCGATGGCGTGCACGAGCGCGTTACGCAAGACTTCGCGGTAATATCGAACCCGCCGTGCGCGCGTCACGCGACCCGGGGTAGCCGCGGCGGTCGCTCACAGTACCGAAGCCTGGCTGGGGCCTCAGGCTCCTTCAGCGGAGTTGATGTGAACATAAACTCGCATTCTGCCGACGAGTCGCACGAGCGTCGGGGTCGCGTCAGCGAGCGAATCGACAACGGCGCGCGCATACCAATGCGCCGGCCGAAGCCGCACCTGTGAGGTTTGATGGCCATCATGTTGGAAAAGGCTTTTACGCTCCGGGCGGAGAGTGATTATTGACGATGCTGACGACGGTCGATCAGGCCCAGGCCCGTTGTTCGTGCGGAGCCGTCGCGTTGACGCTACACGGCGCACCGATCGTAAGTCTGGTGTGTTATTGCGACACATGCCAAGAGGGTTCGCGCCGTATCGAAGCGTTGCCGGACGCACCGGCCGTCCGAGAACCGGACAGCGGTACCGCGTACGTGTCGTACCGCAAGGATCGGGTCACGTATGCGAAGGGGCGCGAGCTCCTCGAAGACGTCATGCTTGAGCAGAATCCGAAGACCAAGCGGGTCGTCGCGTCGTGCTGCAATTCGGCTATCCTGATGCGCTTCGACGATGCGCGGCATTGGGTGCCGGTCTATCGCGCTCGCTTCGGACCGAACGCGCCGGCGATTCAGATGCGTATCTGCACAAGCTTTCTGCCGGAAAATGTCGTTCTCCCGAACGACGTGCCGTCGTACCGGGACTATCCGGGTGCATTGGTCATAAAGCTCCTTCGATCTCGCTTGGCGATGCTATTCCGCTCCGATCAGCTTCGAGTTGAATAGAGGATCTGCGTGCCGCGCGTCTGTTGATGCTCGAGTGTCTGGGCGCTGATCCCCAAACGGACCCCTTTCGGAACGTCACTGCCTTACGCTCAGTAACGGCTACGAATGCGCTTCGGTTGGTTTTTCGTTTGGAAGGGCGGCATCGCGCCCAGGAAGCAGTATCCGCCAGTTCGTCTCAGGGTATGGAGGGCAGCAATGATGACTCAGCGACCGTTCAACGTTACCGGAATGGACCTCAGCGGCTACATGGTCAAGGACGCGACTCGGGCGATCGCGTTCTATAGCGACGTGTTAGGACTCGAACCGGTGACGGTGTATCCCGACGACCGCGGTGCGGAGTATGAACTGCCGGATGGGAGCATGTTTGGCTTGTGGGGCGGAGGCGGTCGCGTGATGCCGTTTCAGCCGAGCAACGGTATCTTGTTCGCGATCGACGATCTCGATGCGGCCGTGGCGGCAGTAAAAGAACGCGGCATCGCGGTCCTGATGGAAAGCGAGACGCCGACGTGTCGAATGGCGATGATCAACGATACTGAGGGCAACGTCGTAACCTTGCACAAGCGGAAATTTGATTAAGAAGGCACACTTTGAGCAACGCCTGGGCCTGCAAAGGCACGAGCTCGCCTTGATGAAACGTAGGTCATCTATTCTCCGAATTCTTTCGCGGAAGGCGTGAGACAAAATCGATACAGCGTTTGATCCACTTCGCCAATGCAGCTGCGCTCTGGTAGCCTGCAGGGTCAACCAAAGCCACTCGGACGGCGACCGGCGAATTCCAGGGGCCGCACATGCGGCTGAACGAGCATCTGCTGGTACGCCTGACATCCAACGCGCACCACTAGAGCAGATCGCGTAACGCCGCAACACATGCTGCCGACCATAAAGCATAGGCCGCCCATCATCTTCTTTTCAACCAGATCATCTCGGTGCTCTGCGAGAGCTTGTCGTATGCGTTCGGCCGCTTTTTCGTCGTAAGGCACCTTAGAGCTTTCGCTTTGCAATACCGGCGTCCCATTTGAGGCAACAAGTAGCGCCGTAAGCTGCACAACCTCGGAGGTCTTCGAAAGCCGCTTTGCTTGATCTTTGTCTTGAAAACGACCCCTTCAGAGACGACCCTCGCTAAGCGCGGTTGCAACGATCGGCTTCGCGATTCAAAGCCGCGGTGTTAACAGACCTCGTCAAGGTCTGAGGCGATAGCACATTCGCCGTCCGGACCGGCAACGACCACCACATAGCCGTCGGAGTCGCGAAGCCAAATCTCTCTGTGTTGAGGCTTCAGATTGACGTGAGGTTCTTCGATGATCTCGGCACCCAAACCGCGAGCTCGCTCCACGATTGAGTCAAAATCGTCTACCTGAAACCATAGTAAGACACCATGCCCGGGTGGCGCTGCGTCGGCGTTGACGAGGTTGGGGTGGTCTTCCTCATCCCAGGCGTGCAGTTGAAGAAGCAACTGACCTGAGCGAGAAATCCTATCGTACACGTCGCGATGACGGTGTTCCGGAAGGGAGTCTGCTCCAAGCAGTTCGGTATACCAGTGACTACTTGACCTAACATTGCGTACCGCTATGAGCGTTTGAGATTCGACGGTGGATTTCTGCGTAGGCAAACTCATTCGTGTATTCCTCGTTACTGCGCATATCTGTAGTTGGGGTTGCCGGATAGTGTCCCGTGTACGTTCACTTCGTCGCTCGAGCCGGCGGCGTAAGCACGACGTGAAGCGACCGCAACCAAACCTCAACAGCACCATTAACGCGGGCGTAATCTTCCGTCGCGCAGAGATCGAGCATAAACCCCCGGAAGCCGGCGAGCAACATGGTGGCCTTAAGGCGTGAATCGCTTTTTTTTGCGCCCGAACGCGCGAAAGGCATCGCGATAAAATCGAGCCAGCGTTCGATCGCCCCAGCGAAAAAATCCGGAAAGCGTTCACGGTCTTGCAGCGCCAAACCGTACACTTCGAAAAAGAGCCGAAAGAGTGGAATGATTTCCGGGGTTGATACCACACGCCAAATCTCGCGGCACACTTCATACGGCGTCGCGCTCTCCTGCGAGCGAATCGTTTCGAAAAGCGCGCGTTGGCGGTCGCCCGCGCGTTTGAGGATGGCGATAATCAGTTCTTCCTTTGAGGTGAAATTGTACAAGAGCGCGGCAGCGCTAACGCCGATGCGCTTTGCGAGCGGTCGTAACGACAGCGAGCTGATTCCATGCGTGAGCACATCCTCAAGCGCGCGATCGATCAACTGCGCGCGATTTGCCTCGTCCAGAGGTCTGGCCACGGCAGAAGCGTAACATACACTGAACGATCGTTCAAGGTATTTGTGTTAACTCCGAGCGGAGCCCGAACGTGACCGGAGCTTACAGAATTTTACCGCGCCACGCTTGGACTATCGGTGGTCGAGGAGATCAAAGGCGAGTGGACCGTGTTTCAAGTCTGCCACTGTGAACTCGCGCTTCATAGAGCTGGTAAAGCTTTCCGTCTATCGGACGCAAGTTCGTCGAGATTCAACAATATTGCGAAATTGGTGATGACCGTGCATGGTGACATCGAGGTTTTGAGAGCGAAGCTCATGGCGAGCGGTGTCTCGATGGGCGAGATCAAATCGTACGCCGGATTTACGGGCCCAATTTGCGACGGAACTGATCCCGAGGGCAACGTTTTCCAGCTCGCTCAAGAGTAAGCTAGTTGGACAAGGGCCCTCGCGACGCTGTGGCTATTCGGCGTCCAAAGTTCTTCAACAAACAATTGTCCCAAAACCGACCCCTTTCGGAACGGGTGTCTCTGACACTTACCTTCTACCTTCGTTTCAATGCTGGCATGATCGGGCGAGGAGACACATGGCGAGCAACGGGTTGTGAACTAAGTTACCGGCAACGTGACGAACCCTAAGGCGATTAGGGTTCTTGTGCCAAGCGATGGACGAAGGTCATCTATATCGACCGCATCGCTCGCTGGCTCGCGCGCCGTACAGTGCGTTTCTTGTCGGCTGCCGTCCCTACCCTTGCCGAACGCTATTGTGGTGCTCACCCCTTGGATCAGACGAGAGCGCGACGAGATAGCGCACCCTTTCGGTAGTCCGGTTCTCGAACGTAACGCCGCCGTTCACTATCATAAAAATACAATCGCCTGCGTTGAGCTCAAGGCGTTCCGCGCCCGTGGTTAACGCGAGCCGACCGTCCACGATTAAAAGATGCTGTTCGTACGGAATCGCCGGCGGCGTATCGAAAACGACCCGAACTCCAGGCGGCAACTCAACTTCGACGAGCTCGATTGCAGAGCCGGTGGCGGACGGCGAAACCATACGGCGCACGTATCCCGCCTCCACATCACGCCACGCAACCTGCGCGTCTCGCTTAGCGATCGCATACGGCGGGCGCTCGGCATCAGCCATCAGCCCGGAAAGCGTCATGCCGAGTGCGTTACAAAGTTTTGCAAGCAGCACCGCGGTCGCGCTACTCTCGGCGCGCTCGATCCGCGAGATCATGGCTCGGCTTACGCCGGAGATTTCCGACAGCCCGTCCAGGCTCAACCTGAGTTCGCTACGTCGCGCTCCGATGCGCTGAGCAATGCGAGCGTCAAGATTTCTATCCTCCACTAAAGAAGAATTAGCGGCATAATAGTGGAAACCTCCGCACATGCCGCGAGCAAGATCACGTTACGCGAGGGCAGAGCGTTTCACCGCACGCGTGAGGGAGTCAGGCTATCGATGGGTGGGGCTCTATGACGTTACGCCGGATGACGTTATGCTGCTCGCATTCAGCGGCGATGCTCCGCCCGCGCATCCCCGTTTTCCCGCCGATGCCGGCCTCACGGGCGCCGCAATCCGCACTGGGCAGCCCGTCGTGGCGAACGACGTGTCGCGCGACCCACGATACCTCACCGCGTTCCCGTCGACCGGCTCCGAGCTCATCGTCCCGATTGTGGATCGGCGCGGGCGCACCGTCGGAACGCTGGATGTCGAGTCGGAGAGCCGCGACGCATTTGGTCCGGCGGATGTCGAGCGGTTAACCGCCCTCGTCCACGCGATTGCCCCCGCATTCACCGACGTTACGGTGCGCGCAGCTTCCCCAAAAGATGCCGCAGCGTTCGTCGGCATATATTCCCCGTATGTCGAGAACACCGTGATCTCTTTCGAAGAGGCCGTACCGAGCGTCGAGGACATGCGGGAACGTGTGCTTCGGACAATGCAGCAGACCCCGTGGCTCACGGCGCTGAATGGCGTCGAGGTCATCGGCTATGCGTACGCGGCGGCGCATCGTGAACGCGCCGCATACCGGTGGGCGGTCGACACGTCGATTTACGTTCATGAACGCTTCCGCGGCCGGGGAGTGGGGAGTCGCCTCTACGGCCACCTGTTGCACATCCTGGAGCGCCAGGGCTTTCAACGCGCGTGTGCCGGAATTACGCTCCCGAACGACGCGAGTGTCGGGCTGCATCGCTCCTTTGGCTTTACCGAGGTCGGCGTCTATCGCCGAATCGCGTGGAAGCTGAGTGCTTGGCGCGATGTCGTCTGGCTCGAACGCGATATCGGCGATCCGCGTTGTCCCCCGCCGGAGCCAATCCCGTTTTCGTCTTCAGGGGCAACGGCCGTCCCGGTGAGTCCGTGAAAGGCCGATATGCGCAACTGATCACGGAATTAGACACATTTCCACGAGCGCTCGGTATCGCCGTCGCCGGTCTTAGCGAGTCGCAATTACGGCGGAGGCCCGCGGTCGGCGAATTCTCGATCCTGGAGAACGTCGCACACGTCCGTGACTTGGAGCTCGAGGGCTCCGCCGTTAGGATTCGACGAGTACTGTCGGAAAACAAACCCGTCCTGTTGGACTTCGACGGTACCGCCGTCGCCGCTGCCTCGTCATACAACGACGAACCGTTCGCAGATGCCTTTACTGCGTTCAGATTAGGTCGTCGCCGGAACATTGCGAGGTTGGCGGCGTTGACAGAGCCGGATTTCATGCGCACGGCGACGTTTGGCGATCGGAACGTTACGCTCGCGCAGATTCTCGAACTGCTCCATGCGCACGATGCGGAGCACCGGGCAGCGATTGAAGCACTGGCCTCACGCGGACTCGACGTAGAGCGCTCTCTTGAGGATTTACGATTAGGGTTATGATGACGCCGCTCGCGTCCTACAAACGTTCCCTTGCGGGGACACTGTGGCTATCAACTTTCAATACGGTACGCTATGCCCCGGCGGCTCAGCTTTGGTATGAGGTGCGCGCCTCGCTGCGTCGAGCGTACGCGCGGTGAAGGCGACGCAGCGCCGATTAGAGACGATAGCGCCCCCTCGCGCTGCCGGTATCGCTGTCGCGCTATTATGGCCCTTTATCCTCCGCCCCATAGCACATTTGGCGCCGATCACCCCGGTTCTGCGAACGATGCTGTTGGACGGCGTCGTATTGTTTGCCATTCTGCTGGTTATGAACGCGGAGCCCATCAACCTCAAAGATATCGGTTTGCGGTGGCCATCGTGGAAAGATGAGCTGTGGGCTATAGGTGTTGCCTTTATTGGTCTTTTGCTGTCCGGCACGATCCAACAATTTTTTCCTACCACGGGGAAGTCGCTCGTCAGCGCGCTCGGGCCCATTAACGTACTCGTCGCTATTCCGTTTGTATTGATAGTAGGATTGACTGAGGAGCTCATTTTTCGCGGTTACTTAATCGGGGTAGTCTCTTCCAACGTTGGAAAAGTTTTCGCGTTCTTCATGTCAACGCTTGTTTTCGGCTTCGCGCACGTCACTGGATACGGGCTCAATGCAACGCTCCTTGCGCCGCTTACCGTCGGTGCGCTGTTCGCAGGTTTTTATGTTTGGCGTCGCAACCTCTGTGCGTGCATTCTCGGGCACGCCCTCATTGATTACGTCGGCATAGTGCTGTTGCTCAGTTCGCCGCACGCGCGTTAAAGCTACCGCTCTACGTTTCTCGCTTGCAATTCCGTGCCGTAGCCGACGGGTTAGCGATAGGTCTCGAAATCGACCCCTTGTGAGACGTTAACGGCCGGTCAACCACTTACCCGACTACTCGCGGGCGGGCCGCCGTCTTCTCTCGCGCACCCATAATGATAAGCCACAACATTATAGCGATTTCGCCGAACATAGCCGGCTGCGTGATTGTGTCGATGAGGTCGAGATCTTGAGGGAACAGCAAACCGACGCTGCTTGTTGCAAGATAAGCTGCCCCATTGATCAGGAGCCACATTCCGAGGATTCGCGGTAAGAATCGTGATCTTACGACGAGCGCCCCAAAGGGCAACAACCATAAGCCCCAAAAGAGCGAGTTGATGATGTTGCCCTGGTGGTGCAGCTGCATGAACAGCATCGTGAGTGCGTCTCGCTGCGTCTGGCTAAACGTCAACCAAAAACCGGCGCCGTGAGCGATCAAGAGAGCAGCAACCCAATTCATAGCGTTGATGCAGAAAATCGGTAAGGGGATGATGCCGCCGAGTATTACCATTGCGGAGGCGAGGTTGCGATCAACATCTTTGAGCAACCGGTAAAGGCCGAGAACAACGAACAGGAACACCGTGCCAGTGAGAACGTCACCGAAGATTCCGAGTCGAAGAAGCATTTCGTGTGAACGAATGTTATCAGCAGTCGCTGCTGCATTTCCGCTCACGACGATAACGCTGGGAACGTAGATCAAGCTAAATGGCCCAAGTACCACTGCGAGAAGATAGAGTAGACCAGTGACGCGCGCCGTTGCCGCCAAGCTTCTCCCGGCCTCGAGATCGTCGACTATCGCCGTTGCCGCCATACACTCTCCGTCTCCGGGGAACGCGCTACCAGCAGCGCTACGCACTCGTGAACAAGTTTGTTTCGGGGAAAGGCATTTTCCCGGAAACGACCCCTTTTGGGATCACGCTATGGCTGAACGGACAAGAGCCTCCGCACGTCCCGGAAATCCGTTGCAAAAGGCGACCCGTCGCCGTCCTCCAAACCGTTGAGCATCACGCCGGGCGATTCTTTCGGTCGTTTTCAGGGCCCGCAGGTGCAGAAAGCGTATCTCGGCGTTTGAACGTCTAAGCTCGCGTGAGTAATGTTGTTTGTATCACCGGGGGCACCGGCGGCATCGGTTCGGACGTCGCGCGGCGTGTTGTCGCGGCAGGCGGGCGCGTTGCGCTGATCGCGCGGAACGAAGCACGCCTCGCCGCGCTTCACGAAGAGATCGATGCGGCAACGTACGCCTGCGACGTGCTCGACTTCGATGCGTTCGGTGCCGTTGTCGGCCGAATCGAGAGCGAGGTCGGCGAGATCGACGGGGTCGTGAATGCGGTCGGCAACGTCATGCTCCACCCGTTGCACGCGACATCGCTTGCCGACTGGCGTGCGACGCTCGAGATCAACGCGACGAGCGCGTTTATCGTGATGCGCCACCTGATGCCGCTGATGATGCGACGCAAACGCGGCAGCGTCGTGCTGTTCTCGACGGTCGCGGCCTCGATGGGCTTGCAAAATCACGAGGCGATCGCGGCAGCGAAATCGGCGGTCGAAGGCCTGACACGCACGGCCGCGATCAGCTACGCGCGCTACGGCATCCGCGTAAACGCGGTTGCTCCCGCCCTGACGCGAACCGAGATGGCCAAATCACTTTGGCAGAACGAGACGATGCTCAAAGCGTCGCTAGCGATGCATCCGCTCGGACGTATCGGCGAACCGGCCGATATCGGTGCAGCGGTAATGTACTTCCTGAGCGACGCTGCGGGTTTTACGACCGGACAAATTCTCGGCGTCGACGGCGGCCTGAGCGTCGGCCAACCGCCGCCGCGCGTATCGGTCTAGACCACCCCTACCTATTTGCCGTTCTTCGGCACGGTCGGTAAGCCGTCGTGGCTCCATTCCATCCAAGATCCGTCGTACACCGCGACGTTGGTGAAGCCCGCTTCGATCAGCGCAAGATACGCGCCCGAAGCGCCGACGCCGCTGCCGCACGACGTGATCGTGCGCTTCGCTTTATCGATGCCGGACCGTGCTATGAGGTCATCGAGCCGGGCGCGTCGCGCGATCCGTCCGCCATTAGCATCTTCGAGCAAATCGCTGGCCGAAAGGCGAATACTGTTGGGAATGTCCGCGTCGCGTAACGCGTACGTTCCATCGCGCTGCGTCTCGAGTAACTGCGCGCCGCTACGCCCGTTTGCAACGGCGATGACGTCATCGCGCGAAGCTCGCAACGCCGGCCGTTCGCGCGCAGTGAACGTCGCTCGCGGATGCGTCACCGTCGTTGCCGTCAGCGCGCGATCGGCTGCGACCCATGCCGGTAAGCCGCCGGCGAGAATTGCGGCTTCGTCGTGCCCGTAATAACGCATCATCCAGACCATGCGCGCGGCGTACGGAACGCTGCCTTCATCGTACGCCACGACGAAGGTGCCGTCTCCGATGCCGTTTTCCCCCATCACCGACGCGAAGCGTTCGGGCGGCGCGACGCGCGCGGCATACGGCGTCGCGATATCGTGCAGGTCGTCGGCATAGTCGAGATGGATCGCGCCGGGAATGTGTCCGGCCGCGAATTGTTCGCGCCCGCTCGGTGAATCGTCCGCGACGCCGTGCGGCTTACTGCGCGTGTCGACGATCCGCACGCGCGGGTCGTCGAGTCGCGCGACGAGCCACGCGACGTCGACGAACGGAGCGCTCACGCGGGAATCGCAACGCCGCCGAGCGCGAAGCGCTTTTCGGCATCGTCGGCGATGTACTTACCGATGGCGAGCGAGGACGTTGCGGCCGGCGACGGCGCATTGCGCACGTGCACGATGCCGTCGCTGCCCTCGAAGACGAAGTCGTCAACGAGCGACCCGTCGACCGCCATCGCTTGCGCGCGCACGCCGGACGGCCCGGGCAAACAATCCTCCGGTGTGAGTGAGGGGATGTAACGCTGCAGCGCATGTACGTACGCGCTGCGCACGAGATCGCGATACATTTCACCAGCGCCGATCTTCCAATACTTCGTCGCCAGTTTGAAGAAACCGGGATACGTTGCGGCGTCCCACAACTCCGCAAGGTTGACGTCCCAAAAACGATAGCCTTCGCGTGCGAACGCAAGCACGGCGTTGGGCCCCAGCCAAATCGAGCCGTCCATACGCGGGGTGAAGTGCACGCCGAGAAACGGAAACTCCGGATCGGGTACGGGATAGATGTTGCCGCGCACCAAATGCGTTCTTTCCGGCTTCAGAATCAGATAGTCGCCGCGAAACGGCACGATCTTCGGATCCTGCTGACCGTCCGTCATTTTCGCGAGTTTGTCGGAATACAATCCGCCGCACGTCACGACGGCTTTCGCTTCTATCGTGCCTTTGCTCGTCCGTAAGCGCGTCACGCCGTTCGTTCGTTCGATGCCGGTCACTTCGTGTCCGAGATACATGTCGGCGCCTGCCTCGCGCGCGTCTTTCGCGTAGTGCTCGGACACGAGTCCCCAGTCGACGATCCCGGTCACCGGCGAAAAGATCGCGCGAATGCCGTTGCAGTACGGTTCGCGTTCGGCGATCTGTTGCGCGTCGAGCAGCTCGAGGTTGTCGATGCCGTTCTGCTGACCGCGGACGTAGAGGTCTTGCAATCGCCCGAGTTCCGACTCCTCGGTCGCCACGATCAGTTTGCCGACCTGCTTGTATTCGATCCCCTTCGCGTCGCAATAGTCCCACGCGAGTTTGCGGCCCTCGACGCATAGCGTCGCCTTGAGCGAACCGGGCTTGTAGTAGATTCCCGAGTGGATGACGCCGCTGTTGCGGCCCGTTTGATGGCGGTTGTAGCCGCCTTCTTTTTCGACGTTGGCGAGCTTCAAACGTGGATGACGGCGGAGCAGTTCGCGCGATGTCGCGAGCCCGACGATGCCGCCGCCGACGACGGCGATGTCATAGACCATAGGAAGTATTCTCGCAAAAGATCGCCGCTCGTACTACGACTTGGCCGACACATTCTTTCAGCGGCGAGGGCGCATCGCCGCCGGACCGAATCGTTCTCCATGGCCTCCGTCGCTCCGTCGATCAGCCCCTTCCGTAACGAGCCAATTCGCGCGTTTGCCGACGCCGCCGACCGAACCGGAATGGAGGACGCGTTGGCTCGCGTCCGGCGCACGTTCGGTACGACGTATCCGTTGGTGATCGACGGAGAGCGTATCGCCGGACCGGGCACGATTCCGTCGGTCAACCCGGCTCACCCGAGGGAGATCGTCGGCGATGTCGTGGCCGCGACCCGGCAAGACGTCGACGACGCGCTCGATGCGGCGACGGCCGCGTTTGCGGTGTGGTCGCGTACATCGGTTGCCGAACGGGCGGACCTGCTGTTTCGCACCGCCGCCGCCATCCGCGTCCGCAAGGACTGGTATAACGCGCTCATGATCTTCGAGGTCGGAAAGACCTGGATCGAAGCGGAGGCCGACACCGCCGAAGCGATCGACTTTCTGGAGTATTACGGCCGTGAGGCGCTCCGGCTGGCCCAGATTCCGCCGCTTGTTCCGTCGCCGCTGCCGGAGGACAACTCGCTGCGATACGTGCCGCTCGGCGTCGGCGCCGTCATCCCGCCGTGGAACTTCGCCCTGGCGATCATGGCCGGGATGACCGCCGCGGCCGTCGTCACCGGCAACACCCTCGTTCTCAAGCCGTCGCCGGACGCGTCGGTCGTCGCCGCGCATTTCGTCGAACTGCTCCACGATCTCGGCCTGCCACACGGCGTCGTGAACTTCGTCCCGGGAGACGCACGCACGGTCGGCGAGCGGCTCGTGACCGACGCCCGGACGCGCTTCGTCTCATTCACCGGATCAAAGGCAGTCGGTTTGCGAATCAACGAGATGGCTGCGAAAACCGCACCGGGGCAACGCTGGATTAAACGTGTCGTCGCCGAGATGGGCGGGAAGGACGCGATCGTCGTCGCCGCCGATGCCGACTTCGAGGCGGCCGTGGACGGCGTTATCGCATCGGCGTTCGGTTTCGCCGGCCAAAAATGTTCGGCGTGTTCGCGCGCCATCGTCGACGGGTCGATCTACGACCCGTTCGTCACGGCGCTGGCCGAACGTGCGAGTGCGCTGCGTGTCGGCGATCCCGTCGATCCGGCGACCGAGGTCGGCCCGGTCGTCAACGCGCCGGCGCAGGAAAAGATTCGGGGTTACCTCGACGTGGCGCGCGGCGAGGGCCGGATCGCCGCCGGAGGGGCGGCCGTCGCCGGCGACGGCTACTTCATCGAGCCGACCGTGGTCGCCGATGTCGCCCCGGGCGCCCGCATCGCTCAAGAAGAGATCTTTGGACCGGTGCTCGTCGTGATCCGGGCCAACGGCTTCGACGACGCGCTGGCGATCGCGAACGACAGCGAGTTCGGTCTGACCGGGGCGGTGTACACACGCGACGCCGCGCAGATCGAGCGGGCCGAAACCGATTTTTTCGTGGGCAACCTGTACATTAATCGGAAGTGCACCGGCGCACTGGTCGGCGTTCACCCCTTCGGCGGCTTCAACATGAGCGGGACCGACTCGAAAGCCGGCGGCCCGGATTACCTCCCCCTTTTCATGCAGGCGAAAGCCATCGCTGTTGCTCGATTGGAGTCGTCGGCTTCTTCACGGTAGGCCGTTTTGCTAATCCACCGGGCGCTAAGGAAAACATGTGGATAAGAATCGACGCTCGGGGCCTTGACTTCACTTGCCGCTATTTGATAGGCTAACCGTCGTGACTCTGACGCCTCGCCACTCCGGTGCGGTCAGTGATCCGGTCCGAGACGGGCTGGGCGGAAGCGTCCGTTCCTTGAAAACTGAACAGTACAGTAGCGCATAAGTCTGTGGGTCTCTAAGATCTGGCAGGCAAGATGCGCGGCGGAAGCCGCGTTTTTGTTTGCTCAGAACCTTGAGATTTTATTTGATCGTCGTGCGATTGGTTCTACCGGCTCCACCGGTCCCAATTGGGCGACGACCGTACAAGAAACACATCCCGGAATCGCAACCGGGACGGATTGAGGTCGTTCGCGACCGGGATCCGACAGCGAGTTATAGAGCTTTTCAAAAAGCTCCGTAAAAGTAAATTTTATGGAGAGTTTGATCCTGGCTCAGGATTAACGCTGGCGGCGTGCCTAACACATGCAAGTCGAACGAGGTAGCAATACCTAGTGGCAGACGGGTGAGTAACGCGTGGTCAACCTACCGTTGAGTGGGGGATAACTAGCCGAAAGGTTAGCTAATACCGCATACGTCGCCGAGGGACATCCCTTGGTGATAAAAGGAGCAATCCGCTCGATGACGGGACCGCGTCCCATTAGCTAGATGGTGGGGTAACGGCCTACCATGGCTCCGATGGGTAGCTGGTTTGAGAGAGCGACCAGCCACACTGGGACTGAGAAACGGCCCAGACTCCTACGGGAGGCAGCAGTGAGGAATTTTCCGCAATGGGCGAAAGCCTGACGGAGCGACGCCGCGTGTGGGAAGAAGGCCTTCGGGTCGTAAACCACTGTCGAAGGGGACGATAATGACGGTACCCTTGGAGGAAGCCCCGGCTAACTACGTGCCAGCAGCCGCGGTAAGACGTAGGGGGCGAGCGTTATTCGGAATTATTGGGCGTAAAGCGCTCGTAGGCGGGATCGATAGTCCGTGAAGAAAGACCTGGGCTCAACTCAGGGAACGGCACGGATACTTCGATTCTTGAGGCAATCAGAGGGTGATGGAATTCCCGGTGTAGCGGTGAAATGCGTAGATATCGGGAGGAACACCAGTGGCGAAGGCGATCACCTGGGGTTGTTCTGACGCTGAGGAGCGAAAGCTAGGGGAGCAAACGGGATTAGATACCCCGGTAGTCCTAGCCGTAAACGATGGATACTAGGTGTATGTGGTATCGACTCCATATGTGCCGTAGTTAACACAATAAGTATCCCGCCTGGGGAGTACGGCCGCAAGGTTAAAACTCAAAGGAATTGACGGGGGCCCGCACAAGCGGTGGAGCATGTGGTTTAATTCGACGCAACGCGAAGAACCTTACCGGGGCTTGACATCGGAGGAACATCCTAGAAATAGGGTTTCGGAGCAATCCGACTTCCAGACAGGTGCTGCATGGCTGTCGTCAGCTCGTGCCGTGAGGTGTTGGGTTAAGTCCCGCAACGAGCGCAACCCTCGTCGTGTGTTGGTCCGCAAGGATCTCTCACGCGAGACCGCCGGTGAGAAGCCGGAGGAAGGTGGGGATGACGTCAAGTCAGCATGGCCCTTACGTCCCGGGCTACACACGTGCTACAATGGGTAGGACAACGAGTCGCTAGCTAGTGATAGTCTGCTAATCTCTTAAACCTATCCTCAGTTCGGATTGAAGGCTGCAACTCGCCTTCATGAAGTCGGAATCGCTAGTAAACGCAGATCAGCTACGCTGCGTTGAATACGTTCCCGGGCCTTGTACACACCGCCCGTCACGTCACCTGAGTTTAGTGTACCCGAAGCCGTCCGTGCAACCGCAAGGAGCAAGACGTCTAAGGTGTGCTAGGTAAGGGGGACGAAGTCGTAACAAGGTAGCCGTATCGGAAGGTGCGGCTGGATCACCTCCTTTCTAAGGAGTACATGTTATTGGATTGCGCCTAGCGCGATCGCAGTGACGTACATTCTAGGTCGACCACAGACGATGCCGAAGAGATCAGGGTTCGCCCGGCCAGTTCTGGCTAAGGTGCGGATGAGATCGAACGGCCGGATGTTTTCAATATTCGTTGCGCGGCCCTCATCGTGAGGGTCTCTGTAATATATGATTTGGTGTCAGCTTTTGCCGAGCGCGAGGAGCGACGAAGCGAAGCGGTCTAGCGACCGCGAGCGACGGAGCGACGAAGTCGATCGGTGAAAGATGGCGCCAAAGCATCAGACTGTACTGTTCAGCTTTGAGGGCTCGGGCTCTCACGAGCTGTTGCCGCTTTTTATACAAGCCGGCACGGCATTACGTGAGTACACGACTCTTCGATCCTTGAAAACTGCATAGAGAAGAACTTTCATGTGCCAAACATGAAAAGCGGCCCGCCCGCAGAGGGTGGGTGCAATTTCGAGTAACGTGCTGCACGCAAGTGTGGCACGAGATTCTTTGCGTCTTAGAAATTTATATATCGAAAAAGTACATAAGAGCACACAGGTGGATACCTTGGCACTACAGGCGAAGAAGGACGTAGCAAGCTGCGATAAGCTTGGGGGAGCTGCTAACGAGCGACGATCCCGAGATTTCCGAATGGGGCAACCCACGTGTCGTCATGGGCACGTACTTCGTGGTGAATCAAATAGCCACGATAGAGCATACCCGGTGAACTGAAACATCTAAGTAGCCGGAGGAAAAGACATCAACCGAGATTCCCGTAGTAGTGGCGAGCGAACCGGGAAGAGCCTAAACCGTATACGTGTAAGCATTGAGGCGTTGCGTACAACGGTGTTGTAGGGCAGTCAGTCACGAACTCAATATCGTGAGCAAAGTAAGAAATCCGATCGATAATCGAAGCCGGCTGGAAAGCCGCACCAGAGACGGTGATAGTCCCGTAGGTGAAATCGTTCGGACTTTGTCGACTGTTCCTGAGTAGGGCGGGGCACGAGAAACCCTGTCTGAAACTGGGGGGACCATCCTCCAAGGCTAAATATTCTGTAGTGACCGATAGCGAACGAGTACCGTGAGGGAAAGGTGAAAAGAACCCCCGAAGGGGAGTGAAATAGAACATGAAACCGTGTGCTTACAAACCGTGAAAGGCCAATGCGCAAGCAAGGCTAATCGCGTGCCTATTGAAGAATGAACCTGCGAGTTACGTGGTACAGGCATGGTTAAGGTGTTGAGCCGGAGCCGTAGCGAAAGCGAGTCTGAATAGGGCGTTACGTCTGTATCAGTAGACCCGAAACCAGGTGATCTATCCATGGCCAGGCTGAAGCATGATTAAACTCATGTGGAGGGCCGAACCTGTTGTTGTTGAAAAAACATTGGATGAGCTGTGGATAGGGGTGAAAAGCCAATCGAACCTGGAGATAGCTGGTTCTCCCCGAAATAGTTTGAGGACTAGCGTTGAGATTTAACCCTTGGGGGTAGAGCACTGACAGGGCTAGGGGCCTTACCGGGTTACCGAACCCCATCAAACTCCGAATACCGAGGGGAACATTTCAGCAGTCAGACAGTGGGGGATAAGCTCCATTGTCAAAAGGGAAACAGCCCAGAACATCAGCTAAGGTCCCTAATAGATGCTCAGTGGTAAAGGAAGTCGTTTCGCATAGACAACTAGGAGGTTGGCTTAGAAGCAGCCATCCTTGAAAGAGTGCGTAATAGCTCACTAGTCGAGTGAGACGGCGCCGAAAATGTAACGGGGCTCAAGCATCTAACCGAAGCTATGTGATTCACGTAAGTGGATCGGTAGGGGAGCGTTGTAGCGTAGGCTGAAGGTCGACCGTGAGGACGGCTGGACGAACTACAAGTGCGAATGCAGGTATAAGTAGCGATAAATGCGGGTGAGAACCCCGCACGCCGGAAGTCTAAGGTTTCCTGAGCTACGTCAATCGTCTCAGGGTGAGTCGGGTCCTAAGCCGAGGCAGAGATGCGTAGGCGATGGCCAAGCCGTTCATATTCGGCTACCACCGACGTCAGTTTAGACTCCCTTGAACCTATGTCGTGATCGTGGACTTCGCGTTGCGTGAGCTTCGCGAGGAATTTTGCGTCGGATCGAGGCGGAGCAGAGGAAGTGGTCTAGTGACCACGACCGAGCGACAACGAAGAGCCGGCGGAAAAGCACCGCGACCTCGCCATTGGTCGAGTGAGTCTATGAAATGAAGGGATGACGCAGGGGGATAGGTTAGCGCACGATCGGAAATGTGCGTCGAAGCTGGTAGGGAGTTTGATAGGCAAATCCGTCAAACAATTCCGAGAAGCGAGTGCGAGCCTCTTTACGAGGTGAAGTAACTGACTCCGCGCTGCCAAGAAAAGTCTCTAATTATGACATAGGTGCCCGTACCGTATACCGACACTGGTAGACTGGCAGAGCATGCTAAGGCGACGGGAGAATCCCTGTTAAGGAACTCGGCAAATTAACCCCGTAACTTTGGGAGAAGGGGTGCCCCTGACGGTCTAGCCTTTACGGCGAAAGCTGTTGGGGGTCGCAGAAAATAGGCCCAAGCGACTGTTTAACAAAAACACAGGTCTCTGCGAACGCGAAAGCGGACGTATAGGGGCTGACTCCTGCCCGGTGCTGGAAGGTTAAAAGGAGAGGTTAGCGCAAGCGAAGCTTTGAATTGAAGCCCCAGTAAACGGCGGCGGTAACTATAACCGTCCTAAGGTGACATCTATAACGTTGCCTCAACGCGTGGTAACACGCGGACGAAAACCTGGCTATATGCGGGAACATCCTGAGAGCCCGGCCTACTCGCCGATTTTGATCGGCAGTAACAATGGTCCGGGATTGGACAATCCGCAGGAAACCCTCGGTGACGAGGGGATCCTCAGAGACGATACGCCAGGCGCCGAATCGAAAAGGAGCCGGCAGTCGCAATGGAACTCAGTCCGGAATGGGTGGTTGGATTCGTTGACGGAGAGGGATGCTTCTTCGTTGGAATCCAGAGAAACCCGACGGTTAAGATTGGGATGCAAGTTATCCCGGAATTTCGCGTTGTACAACACTCTCGCGATCTCGACGTTCTTCACGGTTTGAAGCGATTTTTTGGCTTCGGACGTGTCTGTCGAAATCACGACGAACGATGGGAATACCGGGTGCGGCGCATCGAGAATCTTCGGAGCGTGGCTAACTTCTTCGAGCAGCATCAGTTGCGAACGAAGAAGCGCGTCGATGCGAAGAAGTTCTCTGACGTCCTTCGCTTGATGGACGAGCGGCGACACTTGACAGATGATGGATTGAGAGACATCGCGAAGCTCGCGGCTTCGATGAACACCGGTAATCGTCCACGATTATCGGTCTTACTAAATTCGGATGAAGATAGAGTCCAGTCTGATGTGAAAGCTTCAGAGTAAACTGAGCGAAATTCCTTGTCGGGTAAGTTCCGACCTGCACGAATGGAGTAACGACTTGGGCACTGTCTCGATGGGGAACCCGGCGAAATTGCAGTACCAGTGAAGATGCTGGTTACCCGCGGCAGGACGGAAAGACCCCATGAAGCTTTACTGTATCCTGATGTTGAGTTCTGAGATTTTCTGTACAGGATAGGTGGGAGACGATGATCCGTGGGCGCTAGCTTACGGGGAGTCAACCTTGGGATACCACCCTGAACGTCTTGGGATTCTAACTAACCGCCGTGATCCGGTGGTAGAACAGCGTCAGGTGGGCAGTTTGACTGGGGCGGTCGCCTCCTAAAGAGTAACGGAGGCGCCCAAAGGTTCCCTCAGATCGGTCAGAAACCGATCGTTAGAGTGCATAGGCAAAAGGGAGCTTGACTGCGAGACGGACAGGTCGAGCAGGTGCGAAAGCAGGGCTAAGTGATCCGGCGGTTCCGAATGGAAGGGCCGTCGCTTATCGGATAAAAGCTACTCTGGGGATAACAGGCTTATCTCCCCCAAGAGTCCACATCGACGGGGAGGTTTGGCACCTCGATGTCGGATCGTCGCATCCTGGGGCTGTAGTAGGTCCCAAGGGTTGGGCTGTTCGCCCATTAAAGCGGTACGCGATCTGGGTTCAGAACGTCGTGAGACAGTTCGGTCCCTATCCGCCGTGGGCGTAGGAGATTTGAGGAGTGTCGACCCTAGTACGAGAGGACCGGGTTGAACGAACCGCTGGTGAACCGGTTGTCCCGCCAGGGGCATAGCCGGGTAGCTACGTTCGGACCAGATAAACGCTGAAAGCATATAAGCGTGAAACTGACTTCAAGATGAGATCTCAATCTCGAAAGAGGGAAGGGTCGTGGGAGACTACCACGTTGATAGGCCGGGGGTGGAAGGCGAGCAATCGCTGGAGCTGACCGGTACTAATAGCCCGGACACTTTTAAGATATATTTACGCAAAGTTATCTAGAGTTACGTTTGGTTACATGAAGGTTCTTCTCTGTGCAGCTTTCCGCTGCGATCGTCTGGAGCTCCGGCTCGGCGTCGCTGCGGGATCAGATTTCTGGCGGCCATAGCGTTGGGGTTCCACCCGTTCCCATCCCGAACACGGCAGTTAAGCCCAACAGCGCCGATGGTAGTCGGACCGCAGGGTCCCTCGAGAGTAGGACGTCGCCAGATTAACCAACCAACATGCCCGCCGGCCCCACATGCGTGGTCGCGGGCTTGTTGCTTTAGCTGGTCCGGCGCCGGCGCGCGAGTCCGAGATTTAACCGGTGGGGGTGCGGCGATTCGGCGTCGAGTGCGGCGGCGAGCGCGGAGCGGTCCTGAACGTCAGGCATTGCTGAGCGAATGACGCACGCATCGGCATTGGTGTCGAGGACCTCCTCCCGGAACACTTGCTTCACTGCTCCGATCCACGGCGGCCCGAGATATGTGGCGAGCGTGCCCAGCACGATTACGTCGAGTACAAGCAAATCGGCGAGCATCGCGCAGGCCATACCAACGGCCCGCTCATTTGCACGCAGTGCCCAAATCGCGTCTTCGTTGCGTTCTCGTACCTCGTCGATCACTTGTTGCGGCGTCGCCGAGGGTAGGTCCGGGGCGCGCCACCGTAAGAGCAATGCAAGGGCGTTTGCAGACCCGAACCCTTCGTAACATCCTGGTTTGCCGAAGATCGGTGGACCTTCGTCGCGATAGCGAATGTGCCCGATCTCCGGGTTGCGACCGTCGGGCGAATAACGCACGCGGCCGTTGATGACGAGGCCTGTGCCGAAGCCGGTCCCGCACGTGAGATAGGCGAGGCCGTCGACACCTGCATTCGGCCCCCAACGCCACTCGGCAAGCGCGCAGGCCGCCGCGTCATGATGCATGCCGACGGGCAGATCGAGAGCATCCCCGAGTCGGGCCCGCAACGGAACCCCGTGCAAGCCGGGAAGGTGCACCGCATGTGTAATTACGCCGTCACGCACGTTCATCGGTCCGCCCACCGCGATACCAGCCGCTTTCGCGTTGGGCGCGACGGCGTGGGCCGCTGCAACGACGGAATCGATGAGCAACTCTGCGTCGTCGGCGGCGGTCGGCGCATTCCACCGCGCGACGAGCGTACCGTCGTCGAGACCGCCGACGACGCTGGTGTTTGTCCCGCCGATGTTGATCCCAACGAGCGTCGCCGGCCGTTCGTCGAGAACGCGGACTTCGGGCACTGCTGCCGCTTACGCGCTCGCCGCGTTGGTCGACGCCGAGCGCAGACGAAACGAGAGACCGATGAACGTCACGCCGGTCAAGATTGCGTAGAACGCAAACGTATAGACGACGGCGAATACGCCCGCGCCCGGCTCGAACGCAACCACAATCCCGAACGCGATCGAGAGCGCGCCGACGAGCATCCACAACCACTCACCGGCGATCATCTTGCGTACGCGCCAAGCCGTCGAGATCGCGGTGATGCCGGTGACGATTGCCCAAGCGGCGACGATATAGACCAGCAGCAGCAGCGTGATACCGGGAAACGCAAGCGCCGCAATTCCGAAGAGGACGCCGAGCACGCCCTCCGCCAAGAGCCAGCCCCATTTCGCATCGGTATGCGTCATGCGGATCGAGGCAACGACCGCGAATATTCCGTCGATTAACGCGTATGCGCCAAAAAGCAGCGCAAGCGCGAGCGCCGTAACGCCCGGGACAGCCAGCGCCAAAATCCCGAGAATGACTGCTAAGACACCGCGAAGGAGAAGAATCCACCAGTGGCGGGCTACGGTTTGCAGCATGTCGTTCCTTTGTGCGTCAAACGGGGAAGAGCCGCGCGTCTTTTCAGCTAACACTCGATGAAAAGGAGAAGTCCGTGAATACCGTTCCCGTTGTGTTGGCAATCCTCGTCGTGTTCCTGGCGGCCTTCATTTTTTGGGGTGCCGTCGTCGAGGAGCGCCGGGGCCGCGCCCGATAAAAAAACGGGGCGTTGAGCGCTCCGTTATTCGTTGTCCCGTTCAGCGGTCTTTCGCGAACTGCGGTCCGCCGCTCGTCGTGATCCCCACCGCCGGCTCCGGACCCCACGGGTCGATGCCGCCATCGTCGAACGACTCGTCGATTGCTTTTGTCCACTGTTGCGCGGGCGAGTCGACGAGGACGACCGAACCTTTGGCCAAATTTTCGAGCGCACGCCAGAGATGGCGCACGACGAGCGATCGGGTAAATTCGTTGAGTTTCAACCAGGGGTCGCCGGTGAACAGCTCGAGTCGGGTCTCCTGCTCGCGCCGCCAAATCATATAGCTGACGAATATCTCACCGTACTGCGCCCGCGGACCCTCGAAAGCTCCACGAATGCGATCTTCGAGCAGCGGCTGCCGGCGCGGGTGACGGTGCCGGACCTTTGCGCGTTTCTTGTTGGCCGAACGCAAGCGCACGACTTCGATGACGATCATCAGCGCGAGCGCGAGCAATGCGGCGGATGCAAGAAGCACCGCAATCATTACTACGCGACTCCGGAACGCGGGGAACGCATCAATGCTCGCTTCATGAAGAATGAGAGGGGCAAAAGGGATACGCGTTTTGCATCCTTCTGACCTCCGAGCGTATGAAACGTTCCCGAAAAGCTATGCGACGTGCGCGGGGGCCAAGTCGTGCGCCTGCAGCACCATGCCGGGGGAAACGACGTGCTTGTTGAGGCCGAGGAGCGAGGCATCGATTCCAAGCGCCAGACCAACAAGCTGCGGAAGGTGAAAGGTCGGGAGGTCCGTCCGTCCCCAGCGCGCGGCCGAATCTGCTTGGTAACCGTCGAGGGCGAGATGACAGAGCGGGCACGGCGTGAGGACCGCTTCGGCTCCTTTGTCCTTCGCCATCCGCATGTTCTGCCCGACCATGCTCGCTGCGATCCCGTCCTTTTCGAGTTGAACGTGGAATCCGCAACAGCGCGTCTTGCCCGCATAGTCGATGGCTTCGCCGCCCAGCGCTTCGATGATGTCCTCGAGCGAATGCGGATTGCGCGACGATTCCCACCCGTTGACCGACTCGGGGCGGATAATGTGGCATCCGTAAAACGGCGCGACCTTCAGACCGCGCAGCGGATTGACGACCATCGCGCGCAAATTGTCGAGGCCGATGTCGTCGATGAGCAGCCACAGCAGATGGCGTACCATGACGGTGCCTTCGTACTTCGCGCCGAATTTGCCGAGGATTGCGTTGGCCTGACCCATGTGCGCTTCGGATTCGAGCAGCTCTTTGTTCGCGGCACGCATGTGGCCCGTGCACGTCGAGCAAATCGTGATGACATCGTCGAGGCCAAGTGCCTCCGCCTGGGCGTAGGTGCGCGCATTGAGAACGCGCGCAACATCACGATTCGTGTCGTTGAGTACCGACGCGCCGCAGCACGACGCCGCCGTCAACTCGACGAGTTCGATGCCGAGTTTGTCGGCCAGCAGCATGGTTGAATTGAACAACTCCTTGCACGATTCTTTGGCGACGCAGCCGGGAAAGAAGCCGTACTTGCGCATCTGCGCCGATTTCGACTGCCCGCGCGCGGGCTTTTCGATAGTAACAACAGTCATGCGAGTACGGGAGCCTCCAGGGTGTCGAAAATGGTCTTGATCTCGTCGACCTTCGGAACCGGTTTGAGAAACAGCGGCGGAATTTTTCCAGCCAGTGCAAGACGGATACCAAGCGGTGCGACCTTGATCAGGCCTCTGATATTGAAGCGACCGACGGTGCCTTGGATCACTTCCGTTTCGTGTAACATGCCGGTCTGTTTAATCGTTTTCGCGACGACGAGCGCATGACGCGGGCCGGCCGCGTCGACGAGGCCTTCCTCGATCGTCGCACGTTTGACCGCGATGATATCGTCGTGCGGATCGACGTGCTTCGGGCAATACGAACACGCGTAGCAGTGTGCGCACAACCACAAGTAGTCATCGCTGATCTGCGCCGCGCGCTCTTTGCGCTTCGAGTCGCGCACGTCTTCGATAAAACGATACGCATATGCGATGGCGGCCGGCCCCGCGAACGACGGATCGACGGAGACGACAGGGCAGAGCGCATAGCAGGTCGCGCACATCACGCAGTTCGCTACGGCGACGAGCTTATGCATATCGTCCGGCGAAACGCGGCGCTCGGTCTGATGATCGGTGTCTTTATCCGCCGGCTGCAAGTATGGCTTGAGGCGCGAGTACTTGTCCCAGAACGGATCCATGTGAACCACGAGATCCTTCATCGGCTGGAAATTCGGCATCGGATCGATCGTGACGGTGTTGTTGCTCTTAAGTACCGTGTCGACCGGCGTCTTGCACGCAAGACCCGTGACGCCGTTGATGTCCATCGAGCACGAACCGCAGATTGCCGAACGGCAAGAGCGCCGGAACGAAATCGATCCGTCTTTCTCCGCCTTCGCCCACTCGAGCGCGTCGAGGACCGTCTGCGTTTTCGGAATGTCGACTTCGACGCGATCGCGATGCGGTAGATCGTCGACCGTCTGATCGTAACGGTAAATATCTAAATAGAATGACATGGCTAATACGTCCGGACTTGCGGCTCGAATTTTGTGACGGTGACTTTACGCGAGTAGTCCGCCTCGGGATCGGCATTCGGGCCGCGATAATGCATAAGCGTGTGCTTCATCCACTCTTCATCGTTGCGTTCGGGAAAGTCCGTACGTGACTGCGCGCCCCGCGATTCCGTGCGGTTGAGCGCGCCTTGCATCATCGGAACGGAGATGTCCATGAGAAACTCGGTTTCGAGCAAGCCTACAAGATCCGTGTTGAACGTTTTGGATTTGTCCATCGTCGTCATCGTTTGCGCGAGCTCGCGGACCTCTCGGAGTTCTTTCATGCCTTGACGCAGTTCGTCGTCTTTGCGGAAAATGAAGGCGTAGTCGCTCATCGCTTTGTTGATTGCTTTGCGCACCTGCGGATGACGTTCGCCGTTTCCGTTGCGTGAGAGAATGCCGGCGATACGGTCCTTCTCCGACACCAGCGTCTTCTCGGAGGTGCGAACCTCACCAACCGAGCCGATGTACTTTGTCGCGTGCGCCGCCGAGCGTTGCCCGAACACGATCGTCTCGAGCAGGGAGTTTCCACCCAGCCGGTTCGCACCGTGCACGGAAACGCACGCGCATTCGCCGGCCGCGTAGACGCCCGGCACCGTCGTGGCACCATCCTTGTCGGTCGCAATACCGCCCATGGTATAGTGCATGCCCGGCAAGATCGGGATGATGGAGTCGATCGCGTCTTTTCCGGTTGCGTCGAGCGCGAGCTCGCGAATTTGCGGCAACCGTTCGAGGATCTTTTCACGACCGAGATGGCGGAGATCGAGGAACACGCAACCGTCAACGCCGCGCCCTTCGAGAATCTCCGTCCATTCGGCGCGTGAGACGACGTCGCGCGAGGCGAGTTCACCCTTGTTCGGCGCGTACTTGAACATGAATCGTTCGCCGTCTTTATTGAGCAGATAGGCGCCCTCACCGCGGGCGGCTTCCGAGAGGAGCACGCCGTTTTCTTTGAGCGACGTCGGATGAAACTGCACGAACTCCATGTCCATGAGCGGCACGCCGGCTCTGTAGCAGATCGCCATACCGTCGCCGGTGGACGCGTAACCGTTGGTCGTCTTGGCGAAAACGCGGCCCGCGCCGCCGGTCGCGAAAATCGTCGCCTTCGAGCTGACAAGTTCGACGTCGCCCGTGCGCATATTGTACGCGACGACGCCGCTGTTGATGCCGTCCTCGACGCACAACGCGGTTGCGAAGAACTCTTCGTACACCTTCACCTGAAAGCGTTCGAGCTGCTCCCAGAGCGAGTGCAGAATCACGAGCCCGGTGACGTCCGCAGAGTAGCAGGTGCGCGGGCTGCCGGCACCGCCGAAGGGGCGCTGCGCGATACGGCCGTCAGGTAACCGCGAGAAAATACAGCCGCGATGTTCGAGCCAGATGATCTGGCGCGGCGCGTCTTCCGCCATCACCTCGATCGCGTCCTGGTCGCCCAAATAATCGGATCCCTTGACGCAGTCGAAGGCGTGATTTTCAGGCGAGTCTTCGGCGACGTTGCCCAGGGCCGCATTGATACCGCCCTGTGCCGCGCCGGAGTGGCTGCGGACCGGGTGCATTTTGGAAACGATGGCCACGTCGGCCCCGCGTTCCGCGGCTTCAACCGCGGCACGCATACCGGCAAGGCCGCCGCCGACGACAACGATGTCGTGCTTGATCACGAACTGGTGCCTCTTTTCACGTGCGTGAAATTGTTTGCAAACATCGTAGCACCGACCGGTGCCGAGCGCCCGGATTTTCGTCGCACGTGTGTTCGTGACATGCGGAGACATCTGCGCGGGTGGCGAAGAGGCAACTGGGAGCCGATAGAAAGGGAAGCGTGCGTTCGGACGTCGACCAACCGGGGGCCATCTCCCCCGTCCCGCGGCTACCCACCGGCTCCTCCGTCGTCGCGACGCTTATCGAGGACCTCATTCCGTTTTATGATGACGGTACGGAGGGCCTCGGGCATCTAATCTCCCGGCTGCCGCTTTTACTCGAAGTCCAACGAGCTTACATCGGCCGGTTGAGCACCGACGGGAACCGCTTCACCGTCACTGCGGCCTCTCTCGGCGACTGGCCGGAACTGCTCGGCCACACCCAGTCGACGGCGCGCCTGCCGGCGTTTGCGCGTGGCGCTTTACGGAGCGGAACGCAAGGCTCGATCGAAGATGCGGCGACCTTTCCGTTCACGCCGCAGCAACGCAAACTCCTGTGTTACGTCAATCTCGGAGCGACGGTGTTTACGCCGATTCCGACCGCCGGCGGGGTCGCCGGAGCGCTGGTCGTCGACCAACTGGCGACCCAGCGTCCGTGGGATTCCTGGACGCTCGACGCGTGCAAGTCGCTCGCGGAAGCGATCGGCGCACGAATCGCGCTGACGCAGACGGGTGACTTCCTTGCCATCGAGGACGTGCCCGCCGGCCGCGAAGCGACCCGTTTGAACGTCCTTGCCAACATCGCGCGGCTCGTCGAGCGATCTGACGACCCGGATTCGGCCACAGCCGAACTCGTCGGTTATCTTGAAGTCCTTCCGTGGGTCGGTGCGGTGCGGTTGATCCGCGATGATTCGTCGAACGTTATACGCGAGGCGCTGGCCAACGAGCAGCTCATCGTCCGAACCATCGGCTCCAAAACGATTCTCGGCATCCCGCTCCAGGTGGAGGGCGACAAGTTCGGCGGTGTCGAGGTTTTGCTTGAGGAGCGGCTGACCGACCTCGACCAGCAGTTTTGGCGCTCGGTCCAAACGTTTGGAAGCAGCGCTTACGCCAGCGCACGGCGGCGTGGATTGCGGCGCGACGAGACGCTGATCGATGCGTTGACGGGTCTGTTGAACTTTCGTTCGATTAACGAGGCCCTGGCCGAAGCCTGTCACGCGTCGAAGTCATCCGGGCGGTCGGTCAGCGGATGGATCGTCGACCTCGAGGGCCTCGACGGTATCAACCGGTCGCAGGGCTACGCCATCGGTGACGCCGTCGTGAGCTATGTCGGCCGTGTGCTGGGGCAAGTCGTGACGACGCGCGGTTCCGTCGGCCGGATCGGCGGCGGCATGTTCCTCGTCGTCTTTCCAAATATGGACGGCGACGAAGCGTCGGTGCAGGCGCGCATGATGGTCGAGCGTATCGTAAAAAATGCACCGGGCCATCTGCCGACCATCGCGCTCACGATCGGCGTCTCCGCGTATCCCTCGCAGGCGACGAATAACGAGGACCTCGTTCGCTTCGCACGGCTCGCGCTCTACGCGGCCAAGAATCGCGGCGCGAACAACGTCGTGCTGGCGCAAGCGAAAGACGAGACCTGGATGCGAGACGCCCGGCTGGCGTTCATCCGCATCCTCACCGAACATCAGATGCCGGCCGCGCTCACGCATATCCGTCAGTAGCGCCGCGACGGGATGGTTCGGGTGGAACTCGAATGGGTCGCGCTTACGTCATGCAGGTGAAAGAAGTCCGCTTCGCTCTCTGCCTTCGTTTGGGCTGCGCCCAAGAACTTGTTCCGTGACCGATACGTCGTTCGTTCATCTCCACGTTCATAGCGAGTACTCGTTGCTCGACGGTGCTTGCCGCGTCGATGCGCTGTGCCGGCGCAGCGCCGACGACGGCGTACCGGGAGTCGCGCTTACCGACCACGGCGTTATGTTCGGCGCGGTCGAGTTTCACGACAGTGCAAAGAAGCACGGGCTCACGCCGATCATCGGCTGCGAAGCATACATCGCGCCGCGCGGACGCCTGGATCGAACCGTCCGCGACGAGGCACACATTACGCTGCTTGCCGCAGACGAAGAAGGCTATAAGAACCTCACGGCGCTGATCTCCAAGGGGTTCCTCGAAGGGTACTATTACAAGCCGCGCATCGACATGGGGCTGCTGGAAAAGCACAACCGCGGCCTGATCGTCCTCTCGGGCTGCATGTCGAGCCTCGTTGCGGCGCCGCTGCTCAAGAACGATCGCGCGACGTCCCTCAAGCACGCGCGGGAATTTCACGATATCTTCGGCGACCGCTTTTATATCGAAATCATGCGTCACGGGATGCCCGAGGAAGAGATCGTCAATGCCGGTCTGATCTCCGTCGCGCGCGAACTCGATCTGCCCCTCGTTGCGACGAACGACTCGCACTATCTCTCGCGCGGTGACGCGCAGGCGCACGACGTGCTGCTGTGCATCGGTACCGGCAAAACGGTCGCCGACACGAGCCGCATGAAGTTCTTCTCCGACGAGTTCTACGTGAAGTCGGCACGGGAGATGCGCGAGCTCTTCGCCGACGTCCCCGAGGCGTGTGACAACACGCTGGAGATCGTCAAGCGCATCGACCTGAAGATTCCCGAGAAGATCTTCTATCTTCCCGATTATCCGGTGCCGAGCACGCCGGCGACCGACGTGGCGGGCGTCCTCGCGGGGTCGGCAGCCGACACGGGGACGGATACGTCCGCCGACCGGACGGTCGAGATGAGCGCCGACCACTATTTGCGCCTCGTCTGCGAGCAAGGTTTGCTCGAGCGTTACGGTGAGCGACGCGCGAAGGACGACGCCGAATTGCGCGAGCGGCTCGAGTACGAACTCGGCGTCATCGTCGCGATGGGTTTTAGTTCGTACTTCCTCATCGTGTGGGACTTCATCAAGTTTGCGCGCGATCACGACATCCCGGTCGGCCCCGGTCGCGGTTCGGCCGTCGGATCGGTGGTCTCGTACTGTCTGAAGATCACCGATCTCGATCCGATAAAATTCAAATTGATCTTCGAGCGGTTCTTGAACCCCGAGCGCATCTCGATGCCCGATATCGACACCGACTTCTGTGTCGAGCGGCGCGATGAAGTCATCGCATACGTCACCGCAAAGTACGGTCAAGAGCGCGTCGCGCAGATCGTGACCTTCGGAACGATGGCCGCACGCGCCGCGGTGCGTGACGCGGGACGCGCGCTCGCCGTGCCGTTACCGGATGTCGACCGCGTTGCCAAGCTGATCCCTTCGGGCCCCGGCGGCCTCTCGATCAGCGCCGCGCTCGAACAGATTCCCGAACTGAAGATGCTCTACAACGGGAATCCGCAGACGCGCAAGTTGATCGATACCGCGAATTCGATCGAAGGCCTCGCCCGACACGCCTCCACGCACGCTGCCGGCGTCGTCATCTCGAAGAATCCGCTCACCGATCACGTTCCGCTCGTCAAGCTCGGCGAGAACGACGTCAACACGCAGTACGACATGAACATGGTCGAACGGATCGGACTGTTGAAGTTCGACTTTCTCGGTTTGCGCAACCTGACCGTCATGAAAGCCGCCAGCGACGAAATCCGGCGCACGACGGCTCCGGCGTTCGACCTTGCGACGGTTCCCGACGACGATGCGCGCACGTACGAGATGCTCGGCCGCGGCGAGACGCTCGGCGTCTTCCAGCTCGAGTCGGACGGCATGAAGCGCGTCTGTGTGGACCTCAAGCCGACACGACTCGACGATATCATCGTGCTCATCGCCCTCTACCGGCCGGGCCCGATGGAGTTGATACCGCAATACATCGCCATAAAAAACGGCCGCAAGAAGATGGCGTATCTCCATCCGAAGCTCGAACCGATTCTCGCAGAGACCTATTCGGTAATTTGCTATCAAGAGCAAGTTATGCAGATCGCGCGTGACCTCGGCGGTTTCACCATGGGCGGTGCCGACGAGCTCCGCAAGGTGATGGGAAAGAAGCAAAAAGATAAGATTTCGCTCTATCACGATCGTTTCGTAGAAGGCTGCGTCGCGAACGGTATCGAGGCGTCGCTGGCCGACCAAATCTTCGGGCAGATCGAACCGTTTGCCGGCTATGGTTTCAACAAGTGTCACTCGGCCGCATACGGTTGGATATCGTATCAGACCGCATACTTGAAGGCGAATTATCCGCTGCAATATTTTGCGGCACTGATGTCGTCGGTGCGCGACAAAACCGACAAACTCGTCGAGTACATCGACGAAGCGAAGAAGATGGGCATCGCCGTGCTGCCGCCGGACGTCAACGCGTCGCTGGTCGCGTTCACCGTCGTCGGCGAACAGATCCGATTCGGTCTGGCGGCGGTAAAGGGCGTTGGCGAGGGTGCCGTCGCGGCGATTCTCGCTCAGCGCGAAGCCGGCGGTGCGTTCATCGATCTGTTCGATCTTGTGAAGCGCGTCGGAACCAAGACGGCGAATCGTAAGGTGTACGAAGCGCTGATCAAATGCGGTGCGCTCGATACGTTGCCGGGAAACCGGGCCCAACTGCTCGACGCGCTCGACGGCGCGCTCGAAGCCGCCGCGCGCGAGTCGCGCGACCGCGAGTTGGGTCAGGCGTCGCTCTTCGGCATGATGGAAGAAGCGGCGCCGGCATTCGTGCCCGTGCTGCGTTCGATCGCGCCGCCGAGTACGATGGAAGCGCTGACGTGGGAAAAAGAAACGCTCGGCATTTTCGTCTCCGGTCATCCGCTCGCGGACGTCGCCGACGCGCTCGTACGCGCCGGCGCGACGCCCGTGAAAAACCTGCGCACGGTCGAAGACGACGCGCCGGTACGCATCGCCGGGCTCGTCACGGCCGTACGTCGCACGATGACGAAGGCGCAGGCGCAGATGCTCATTGCGACCGTCGAAGATATGAGCGGCGCGATCGAGTGCATCGTCTTTCCGAAGTCCTATCCGCAGTTGCAGGCTGCGTTTGTCGAGGATGAGATCGTCACGATCAACGGCCGCCTGCGGTTGCGGGAACGGCGCGGAGCCGTGCCCGGTGAAGAGACGCCGCTGGAATTCAGCGTGTCCGTCAACGACGTCGCGCGCTTCGAACGGCACGCGTCCGCGCCGGATCCCGTGGGCTGGCACGTCACCGTTGCAACGCGCGATCACGTCGACGCGCTCGCTCAATTGCTCGAAGAATCACCCGGTACGATTCCGCTTATCGTCCACATCTCCGGACAATCGAAATGCAGTTCGCGCGGCATCGCCAACGCGCCGTACGTGCGCGCCCGGTTGGAACGCATCGTCGGTGCCGGCAACGTGCGCGCCGGCGCTCCCGCGTAGTGCGCGAGTCGCCGATATGAGACTGCCGCAGGGCGTACGGGATTGGCTCCCTCACGAGCTGGCTCGGAAGCGCGACGTGGAGCAGATCTTACGAGCGGTGTTCGGGCGCTGGTCGTACGAGGAGGTGCAGACGCCGACATTCGAGCGGTTCGACGTTGTCGAGAAAGGGCTGGGCGACGAAATGCTCGACCTTTCGTTCCAATTCAACGATCGTCGCTCGACGACGCTCGCTCTGCGTCCGGAAATGACGACGCCGATCGCGCGCCTCGTGTCGACGCGAATGCGCGAGGCGACGCTGCCGCTGCGCTTGTCGTACGTCGCGACGGCGTTTCGCTACTACGAACAGCCGCAAGAGGGCCGGATGCGCGAGTTCACGCAAGCCGGCGTCGAGCTGATCGGCTCGCCCGGCGTCGACGCGGACGCCGAGACGTTGTTCATGGCGATTGAAGCGTGTGACGAGATCGGTATGCGCGACGCACGTTTCGACATCAACGACTCGCGCGTCGTCGACGGATTGCTCGCCGGCGTCGGACTCGACGGCATTGCAGCCTCGGCGGCCAAAGCACTCATCAAAGAGCGCAACATCGTCGGACTGCGCCGGCTCGACAAACCCCAGCTCGTCAATTTTGCATTACGGCGCGGCGGCCGCGAGGGCATCGAAGCCGCGCGTTCGCTCTGCCGTACGCCCGATTCGAATGCGGCGCTCGACCGGCTCGACACCTTGCTCGGCCGCGCCGAGGCGCTCGGTTATGGGGATCGCGTCTCGATCGATTTCGCGCTGTTGCGCGACCTGAATTACTACACGGCTTTCATCTTCGAGGGCTACGTCCCGGAGATCGGCTTCTCGGTGTGCGGCGGCGGCCGCTACGACTCGCTCCTGCCCAAATTCGGCTACAACGTTCCCGCCGTCGGCTGGACGGCCGGTGTCGAACGGCTGCTGATCGCGCTCGAGCGGCGTGGCAAACACATCGTGCGCCGCCGTCATCGGGTGGACGTGCTCGTGAGCGGCGCGGACATCGTTGCGGCGCGCGAACGGGCAGCCGGAAACATCGTCCGCTATACGTCGAGCGGTCAGGATGACGCGACGCTGATCGCCGAAGCGCGTGCGCACGCCATTCCGCGCGTCGTCGTCGCCGATGACGGGACCGTGCGCGAATTGCGCGTCTCGCCGGCGCCCGAGGACCGGTTACCGCTCGCGAGCTACGCGCGGAATCGCGAAACGCACTGATGCTCACGATCGGGATGCCGAAAGGCGCGTTGTACGACGACGCTGCGGCGCGACTGCGCGCGGCCGGTATCGACGTCCCCGCCGACGCCGGCCGGAAGCTCGCCGTCGTGACGCCCGACGGAACGCAGTTGCTGTTCTTGCGACCCACCGATGTGCCCGCGTACGTCGAATTCGGCGCGGCCGACTGCGGTATCGTCGGCAAAGACGTTCTCTGGGAGACGGACCGCTCGGTGAGCGAGCTGGCCGATCTCGGATTCGGCTACTGCCGGCTGTGCGTCGCCGCACGTCGTATCGACCGCTATCACGAAGGCGCACCGTTTCCGACGTTCTTGCGGGTGGCGACGAAGTTTGAGCGTTCGGCGAACGCCTATTTCGCCGAACGCGATTTGCCGGTCGAGCTGATCCCGCTGCACGGTTCGGTCGAGCTGAGCCCGCTCGTCGGCCTCGCCGACTTGATCGTCGACCTCGTCGCGACCGGGAATACGCTGCGCGAACACGATATGGTGATCGTCGATGAAATCGCCGAGAGCACCGCGCGCTTCGTGGTCAATCCGGTGCGCTTCCGTACGAAATACGACGAATTGACGGCATTGCTCGAGCGCCTCGAACGCAACGTCCCGGTATGATCGTCGTCGAAGCAACGGACGAGCACGCCCTCGCGCTGCTCTTTACCGGCGGCTGGAATGCACCACGTGACATCCGCGATCGTGTCAGCGCGATCCTCGACGACGTGCGCGAACGCGGTGATGCCGCGGTCGTCGAATATACGCGCCGCTTCGATTATGCCGATGCGAGTTCCGCGACGTTGCGCGTCGACGTGCCGTCGCGCAAGAACGCGCGCGGCCTGGTACCCGAAGCGATCGCAACGGGTCTTGAACTCGCCCGGGAACGCATCGCGGCGTATCACGCTCGCCAAATCCCGGACGATATCCGTTACCACGAAAACGACATGACGCAGTTCGCGTTCCTCTGGCGTCCGCTCGCGAGCGTCGGCGCGTACGTGCCCGGCGGCACCGCGGCTTATGCCTCAACGGTATTGATGACGGTCGTTCCCGCGAACGTCGCCGGAGTCGATCGTATCGTGGTCGCCTCACCACCGCAGCACGACGGCGCGATGAACGCGGCAATCCTGTATGCGTGCAGTTTGTGCGACGTCGATGAGCTCTACGCGATCGGCGGTGCGCAAGCGGTCGCCGCGCTCGCGTACGGCACCGCGACGATCGCCGCGGTCGACAAGATCGTCGGCCCCGGTAACGTCTACGTCACGGAAGCAAAACGCCAGATGTTCGGGGTATGCGGCATCGACGGCCTCGCCGGGCCCTCGGAAGTGCTCGTCGTCTGCGACGAACGCGCGCGAGCCGATTTCGTCGCCGCCGAAATTCTCGCGCAAGCCGAGCACGATCCACTGGCGCGCGTTGCCGCCGTGTCGCGTGATCGCGGCATCCTCGACGCCGTCGCTGCGTTGCTTGACGGAGATTTTGCGCGCGCGACGGGACGGAGCGACATCGTCGAGCGCGTCCTCGCGGAGCGGACCTGGCTCATTTACGCGACGACCGAGGAGCAGGTACTGAGCGTGATCGAACGTTTCGCGCCGGAGCATCTCTCGTTGCAGGTGGCAGATCCGTGGGCGCTCGTTCCTCGCGTTCGCCGCGCCGGCGCGATCTTTGTCGGCGAGCAAACGCCGGTTGCCGCCGGTGACTACATCGCGGGAACTAATCACACGTTGCCGACATCGGGCGCCGGCCGCTTCTCATCGGGCTTGCGAACCGCAGACTTCTACCGCACGATGTCGCTCGTCGAAAACAGTCGCGCGCGCATGCAGGGCGACGCCGACGTATTGGCCGCGCTCGCCGATTTCGAAGGATTGCCCGCGCACGCACGAACCGCGCGCATGCGCCGCTAACCGGGCGCGAGCAAGGGGGGGAAGTGCTCAACCGTCGTAGAGCGTCCCAACGCCCCCGGAGGTAGAGGATGTTCGGTTCAAAGCGCATGCTGCGCGTGCTCGCGCCGCTTGCCGTTGTTTGCGGCGCGTTTTTCGTCGCAAGTTGCAACGGTAACAACAACAGTACGCCCGGCCCGTCATCGACCTCGCTGCCGGCAACCGTATCGTATTCGGTGACCTTGACGACGATCGCGGGATCCGTTCCGCTGCCCGCCGTCTCCGGCGGTAACGCAGCGACGTTGAATTACGTCGGTTCGAGCGCGTCGCCGTCGCCGTCACCGTTTCCGTCGGCGGGCATTGCGCTCGCGACGACGTCGCAGGTGGCTCCGCCGACCAACGCGCCGGTACCGACGTCCGCCAGACGTCAACCGCTCGCGCGCACGAACGCGACGGCCGCGCTGTACGTGACCTTCACGCTCGGTACCGCCGTGCCGGCCAGTATCTTCAGCGGCGAAGTACTCAACCTCGGATCGGGTAGCCCAACGAACGTTCCATACTTTGTCGAACTCGACGACCTCACGACGAACACGTACATCAACACGTATCCGGGAAGTGCGGCCAATAACGGCATCGTGACGTTCGCTAACGCCAACGGCTTCATTCCGAGCACGAACTTGGCGAATGTAACGCTGACGACGACGGATACGTACCTGCTCCAATTCTACTATCTCGGCGCAGGGGCCACGCCGTCGCCGTCACCCTCACCGAGCGGTTCGGCGCCGGCGGCAACGCCCACTCCGGTCGTCGTGTCGACGACCGAGCCGCTTGGGGTGGCGCAGTCGTTTACGTTGCCGGTCACGAGCGGCGGATTCATCGCAAACGTCAGCGTGCCGGCGACGGCGGGCGGAGCGTCTCTCACAACGAGCGGAACGTCCGGCCTACCGGGGGGAATCTCCGGCGTCGGCACGACGAATAGCTACTTCCCGCTGTACTCGGTCGGCTTCACGTCGTCGGCAACGGTCGCGTTGACCTCGCCGCAGATCACGCTGCAACTGCCGTCGAACCTCGCGACCGGTAATCCGATTTTCGGCGCGCTGTGCACGGCGTCGGCATGTCCGCTCGATGCGCAAGATATCAATGTTGCACCGTCGACGTCGAGCGGCTCCATCACATTCGGGCCGGGCGCGTTCAAAGGGTTCACCAGCGTCGGTTCGCAGCCGATCTACGTGGTGATCTACTCAAGCCGGCAGACCCCGGCCGGCAACATGGCCTCGCCCGTCGCCGTCGCGGCGGGTGGAGTCGCAACGATTCCGGTTCCCGCCATCACGCCGAACGGAGGCGCCGGCTCGTACGCGAGCACGGTCACACTCGCCGGTCTCAGCGCAGCGACGACGGTCACGGTCGCGGCACAAACGGGGCTCTTCACTGGGATGAGTGCGATCATTCCTAATACGCAAACCGTCTTCTACGTGCTTTCGCTCACGGCGACGCCGGCGGTGACGTCGAACGGATTCAGCTGCGGTAGTGCCGGCTGCTCGATCGTGGCGCTGACGGTGCCGCCGGATAACATCACCGCGGCCGCGGGAAAAACGTACGAAGTCGAAGAGTGCAGCGCGTCGGTATGCCCGGTCACCGCGACGACTCCGTCGCCGCTGACGCTGAGCGGAAGCGTTCTCACCGTAAGTCCGGCGCAGCTTCCGTCCACGGCGGTACCGTTCGACCCGGTCAACCCGGTCTATCTCGTGTTTTTCTATCAATGATTCGGCTGATCGCGCTCGACCTCGACGGAACGCTCATCGGGTCGGATTTGACGATCCGGCCGCGCGTTCGTGACGCGGTGAAACGGGCCCGCGAGCGCGGCGTCGCCGTCACGATCGTCTCGGGCCGAATGCTTGCAGCTGCACGACCGTATGCGAACGAACTCGGTATCGACGGTGCGCTGGTCTGCTACCAGGGTGCCGCGATCTTCGACGTCACGAGCGGAAAGATTCTGCAAATGACGCCGGTGCGTCAAGACGTGACGCGCGACGTGCTGGAGTGGGCCGAGCAGCACCGTGTTCACGCTCAATGTTACGCCGACGATGTGCTCTACGTGCAGTCGATCAATCGGTTCTCCAAACGCTACAGCGAGCTGGCGCGGGTGGAACCGCACGTTGTGCCGTCGCTGCGCGAAGCGTTTGCCCAACGTCCGTCAATCAAGGTCGTGCTCGTCGACGATCCGGACAACGCATCGCGTTACCTCGAAATTTTGACGTCGCAGCTCGGCGACCGCGCGTATCTCACGCGCAGCAACATCGACTTTGTCGAGATCCTCGATCCGAAGGTGAACAAAGGGGCTGCACTCGCATTCGTCGCGCAACAGTATGCAACGACGCCTGAAGAGACGCTCGCGGTCGGCGACGCGTGGAACGACGTCCCGTTACTCAAGGCTGCCGGAATCGGCGTTGCGATGGGCTCGGGTCCGCCCGAACTTTTGCAACAGGCGGACGCGGTCGTCGGGGATGTCGCGCACGACGGGGTGGCCGAGGCGATCGAACGGTTCGTCCTGACGTGAGCGTTCGGACCGTGCGCCGCCGTCGCTCCCGCACCTCGCTCGCCGTTCATGTGCGAACGTTCTGGATGTTTGCGGCGTTGATCGTCGTCGCGGTTGCGGCCGTCGCCGTCGCGCTGGTCGAAGCGCCGCAATTTCGCGTACGCGCGGTCAGCGCCGCCCTTGCCTCGGGTACGCCCGTTCGCAGCAGCGACGTGTTGAAGGCGGCGCGCGTGGTTCCGGATAGCAATCTCTGGCTGCTCGATGCCGGAGCGATGCGAGCGCGTATCGAGGCGATTCCGTATGTGCTCGACGTGAGCGTGCACCGCTCGCAGTTCCCGCAGCCGGCGATCGCGTTCGACGTGACGTTGCGAACGCCGACCGGTTGCGTGCGAACGTCGAACGGCGTCGTCACGATCGACGCGACCGCGCGTGTCTTGCAGCGCGCGTGCGCACAACGGGAATTGCCGCTCGTCGACGCCGGCGGCGAGCCCGCGCCGCCGCCCGGCGCAACGCTTACGACCCCGGACATCGATCGGCTCCTTGCCGACGCCAAAGCGATCGGAGATCGCATTCCGGTGCGCATCGTGCGCCGCGACCGTTTCGGTCAACTCGAGGCCGTCGACAGCGACGGTGTCATCCTGCGCTTCGGCGCGGACGACGATCTTGCGACGAAACTTGCGCTCGTCGAACCGATACGGCGCAGCACGGCCGGCATAAAAAAATTGCACGCGATCGACTTGCGCGCTCCCGATACGCCGGTGGTCGAATTCCCGTAAATCTCGTAGGTGATTGCTCGCGCACCCACAATATGTAGTGCTCATAGTATGACGGACGTTCGCTGCGCTCGCCCCTCGATGTGTGGGCTGCGCCCTCCCGGCGCGTTGTCGTGGCACGCGGCGAGATAATCGCCGGGCTCGACATCGGCACGACCAAAACGTGTGCCGTCGTCGCTGCCGCCGGGCCGGACGGCCTCGAGATCATCGGTATCGGCGAGGCGCCCTCGACGGGGATGCGCAAGGGCGTCGTCACCGATCTCGAAGAGACGGTCAAAGCGATCGAAGCCGCGACGGAAAAAGCCGAGCGGATGGCGGGCGTGCACGTCTCGTACGTGTACGTCGGCGTCACCGGCGAGCACATCAATTCGACCAACAACCGCGGCGTCGTCGCCGTTTCCGGAGACGAACGCGAAGTCGTGGCCGCCGATGTGCGCCGCGTGGTTGACGCGTCGAAGATCATCAACCTCGCTGCCGATCGGCAAATCATCCACGCGTTGCCGCGGCATTACACGATCGACGGACAGGACGGGGTTACCGATCCGGTCGGAATGTCGGGCGGCCGGCTTGAAGTCGACACGCACATCATCACCGGCGGCGCGACCTTCATCGCGAACGTCCTCAAATGCGTGCATCGTGCTGGTCTCGAACCGGCGGCGATCGTGTTCGAACCGCTGGCCTCGGCAGCAGCAACGTTACTCGCCGAAGAGAAGCACGTCGGCTGCGTGTTGCTCGACATCGGCGGCGGTACGACCGACATCGCCGTCTTCGCGAACGGCGGGATCATTCACAGCGCGACGATTCCAGTCGGGGGAAACATTCTCACGAACGACATCGCGCTCGGTTTGAAGACGACGTTCGCCGAAGCGGAAAACGTCAAGCGCACGTACGGGTCGGGACTGATGCGCGGCGACGAAGCCGAACAAAGCTTTCACGCGAAGTCGCTCGACGGACGGAGTACGCGCGAGGTGACGTCGTCGCAGTTACGTGCGATCGTCCTGCCGCGCGTTCTCGAAATGTTCCGGCTCGCGAAGAACAACGTTCTCGACCGCTTGCCGCGCGAGCAAGTGCTCAGTGAAGTCGTCCTCACCGGCGGCGGCGCTCACCTGCGCGGCATCGAAACGACGGCCGCCGAAATTTTCGGCTTACCCGTTCGTATCGGCGTTCCGTCGACGATCGCCGGTTTGACCGATTCGGTGAAACAGCCGGAATACGCGACAGCGGTCGGACTCATTTTGTTCGGCCCGCGCGGCGAATCGGCGCCGCATCTTAACGGTCACGGTAGCGGCGGAGGGTTCGCGAAGCTGTGGACGTGGTTCACATCGATTTGGAACTAGCCCGAGACGTGAGTTCTCCATCTAATCCACCAAATCCACATCGTGCACAAAATGCGGCGGCCGCGAGGCGCGCCCGTGCGCCGCGCCCAACACCGCTCTTTCCGGAGGAACCCGCTATCATGGCTGACGCGAAACGCTTCGTTCCCGAACACGCTGCGACGATCAAAGTTCTCGGACTCGGCGGCGGAGGTTGCAACGCAATCAATCGTATGATCGATGCCGGATTGTCGGGCGTCGAGTTCTACGCGATCAACACCGACGTGCAAGCGCTACGCGCGTCGAAAACCGACAATACGGTGCAGATCGGCACGAATCTCACGCGCGGTCTCGGCGCTGGTGCGAATCCGAACATCGGTCGCGAAGCTGCCGAAGAATCTCGTGAAGATCTCGCGATGGTGCTCGACGGTGCGGATCTCGTCTTCATCACGAGCGGCATGGGCGGCGGCACGGGAACCGGCGCGGCGCCGGTCGTTGCCGAGCTTGCCCATGAATCCGGCGCGCTGACGATCGGTGTCATCACGAAACCGTTTGCGTTCGAGGGCCGCAAACGGATGCAAGCGGCGGAACGCGGCATCGCCGATCTCGAAGCGAAGTGCGATACGCTCATCACCATTCCAAACGAGCGTATCTTACAAATCATCGAGAAGCGCACGCCGCTCAACGAAGCGTTCGTCTTTGCCGATGACGTCCTGCGTCAAGGTATTCAAGGTATCTCCGACCTCATCACCCAGCCGGGCTTGATCAACCTCGACTTCGCCGACGTCAAGACAATTATGACGGACGCCGGTTCCGCGATGATGGGTATCGGCGAAGGCACGGGCGAGCATCGCGCAGCGGACGCAGCGCAGAAAGCGATTGCTTCGCCGTTGCTCGAAACGACGATCGAAGGCGCACGCGGCGTAATCTTCAACATCGCCGGCGGCAGTGATCTCTCGATGTACGAAGTGAACGAAGCGGCCGAAATGATCAGCCGCGCCGTCGATTCCGAAGCGCAGATCATCTTCGGCGCCTCGATCGATCCGTTGTTGCAAGGCAAGGTTCGCGTGACCGTCTTGGCGGCCGGCTTCGGAACGCGCCCGCTGCGTCGCGAAAGCGGTTCGGGTCCTTCCGCGCACCCGCTCGAGTTCGACAAGATCGCACCGGTCAATATGGACGATATCGAAGTTCCGGCGTTTTTGCGCTATCGTTCCTGATGTGACGCTGGTCGTCCCAGCCGAGACTGCGGCGCATGCAATCGCATTGCGTCGCGAAATCCATCGTCATCCGGAACTCGGCTTCGAAGAAGTTCGCACGTCGGCCCTGATCGAGCGCGAGCTCGACGAGCTCGGTATCGAGCATCGCCGCGTCGCGACCACGGGCATCATCGGCGTCATCCGCGGAACACGCCCCGGGCATACGGCGGCGTTACGCGCCGATATGGATGCGTTGCCGATCACCGAGCAATCCGGTGAAGTCTGCGCAAGCGAAGTGCCGGGAAAAATGCACGCCTGCGGGCACGACGCGCACACGGCGATGCTGCTCGGGGCCGCGCGCGTGCTCGCCGGCCGTCGCGCGACGCTCGCGGGCAACGTCGTGCTGCTGTTTCAGCCGGCAGAAGAAGGTCCGGGTGGCGCCGCGCCGATGATCGCAGCGGGCGCACTCGACGATCCCAAAGTCGATGCGGTTGCGATGCTGCACGTTGACCCGCGTTTGCGCACCGGCACCATCGGCATTACGCCAGGGCCGGTCAACGCCGCAGCCGACGAGCTGCTGGTCACCGTGCGCGGCAAAGGCGGTCACGGGGGATATCCGCATCTTGCGATCGACGCGATCCCCGCGTCGGCCGCAATCGTCCTTGCGTTGCAAAATATCGCCGCGCGCGAAACAGATCCGCTCGCCTCGATCGTCGTGACGCTCGGAACGATTGCGGGCGGCTATCGCAACAACGTCATCGCCGACGTCGTGACGCTGACCGGCACGATTCGCACCTACGATCCGGCGATTCGCAGCGGCGTCGAAGCGCGTGTTCGCCGTATCGTCGGCGGCGTTGCCGCAGGGTACGGCGCGACCGCCGACGTGGAGGTCATCTACGGCTATCCGCCCGTCGTGAACGACACCACGCTTGCAACGGCGTTCGCCGCATTTCTCAGTACGCATACCGACATTCCGATCGAGCAGCCGGCACCGACGATGGGCGCCGAAGATTTTGCATATTTCGCCGAACGCGTTCCGGGTGTCGTCGGCCGCCTCGGCATTCGCAACGAAGCGCTCGGATCGATCCATTCCGGGCACAGCCCACATTTCCGAATCGATGAGGCTGCAATACCGACGGGCATCACGACGCTCGTAACGTTCGCGCAAGGCGTAACGTCGGGAGCGATGTTGCCGCCGTAAGAGCCGGTGTTGGCCATCTCACATCGTCCGTGTGTGCAAGGTTGCTACGGTGCGTGCAGGTCGCGCGCGTGCGGCCCGGAGGGAAGACGACGGATGGCCGACTTGCAACGACGAGCGCTCAACGAAGAAGCCGAGCAGCGCTCCCAACGAGACCTCGCATTGATCGAGGCATACCGTGAGGGTCGCCGAGAATCGTTCGACGAGCTCTTACATGCCTACGAGACGACCGTGCATCGAATCCTCGGCCAACTCAACGTGGTCGGCGCCGATGTGGAGGATCTCACTCAGGATGTTTTCCTGCGCGTCTACCGTAATCTCGAACGCTTTCGCGGGCAGTCGTCGTTCTATACCTGGCTCTACCGCATTACCGTGAACGTGTTCTTCGATCATAACAAGAAGCGCAAGCGCGCCGACGTGCGGCTGGCGCGGCTGCAGAATGCGTTGGTCGATGCGAGCAATCAAGGCGCGGATCCGCAAGACCCGTTTCGCGCGACGCTCGAAGCGCTCACGCAGGAAGCCTTCTCACGCGCGATCGCCCTGCTTCCCGAGCCGTTTCGGGACGTCGTCGCAATGCGTGAGGTCGATGACCTCTCATATGAGGAAATTGCGATGATCACCGGGATCTCGATCGGGACCGTTCGGTCGCGTCTGTCCCGCGCGCGGGCCCGGCTCAAGGAGTCGCTACGCCCCGCGCTCACGCCGGCCGCCGCTTGATCCACCGTTTCCACGCGTCTGTCCACACTAGGGCTAGGGGGCACTGGGGATAAGGAGCACAACATATTGTGCCTTAAGCCAGGTTAACGTGCCCCGTTTCGCCAACGCATTCAGGCATGGCGGTCTCGGAACGAGCGATTTACCGGTCTCAGGATGTTGCCTCGCCGGCGGCAACGGCATTTTCGAGGATTTGCGACGTCGAGAAGTGGCCGGTATGGCTATCGTTCTTACGAAGCGCTCGCCGAACGGAACCGCACCTTCCCTTCGCCGTCGGGACGGAGATTGCCATTCGTTCCGAACAACTGCCCGGCGAGGACGAAGAATTCTTCGAGGTCGACCGCTACATAGCGGGGCACCACGTTTCGCTCGTCGGAGCGTTTTCGTGCCGTAGACGAATCGATTTTCGCGTCGAGCAGAAATCGGAGCGATCGAAAGTCGTCGTCCGCGTGGATTACCCGACATATGGGGGAATAACGGGAGCCCTGCTCGATCGCTTTACGCGCCGCCGGCGGCTCGACGCCGAGCTCGCGAATTCACTCCTCCACTTCAAAGGACTTGTCGAATTCGAACGTCCGGACGGAGCGCTGGACGACTTCTAGCACTCGCGGCTTCATAGTGCTACACTATCGACCAGCTTCTTTCGCTCGAGGTATTCGTGCCGCTTTACGATTATAAGTGCCGTTCGTGTCACAAGGTGACCGAGGTCCGTCACGGCTTCAAAGAGTCGTTCGACGATCCATGTCCAACGTGCGGCGGGGAAATGGCGCGGGTCTTCAATCCGGCGGGCATCGTCTTCAAGGGTTCCGGATTTTACATCAACGACTCGCGCAAAAGCAGTGACGGCGACTCCGGCAAGAGCGCCGAGAGCGATTCCGGCAAGGGCGGCGGTGAAAGTGCCGCGCCGGCCAAGACCGACGCGGCGGCTCCCGCGGCGTCCGCGACCCCTCCCGCCGCGCCGGCGTCATCAAAGTCGGACGCCGCCTAGTGCCCCTTCTCGCAAATATCGATACAGTCGCTCGGCGCTTTTCCGCCGTCGCTGCGTCGCTCATCGCCCGAAGGGCGCTGCCCTTCCACGCTCTTCGCTCCTTACGACAACGAAAAATCGCTGTCGCTTGGTGTATCGCCATTTACGAGACGGGGCACTAGTGCACGGGTGAACGCGAGCGCAATCGGGTGGATCGCGCTCGCGATCGTCGCCGTCGTTCTTCTCGACCTCCTCTTTGTCGAGGTGCGCCGCATCGTTCGCGAGGCGACGCGCATCGCGAAGCGTGTGCGGGCGTACGGCGACGTGCCGGTTCTTGCACAAGCGGCACGAACCGGTGATGACGTGGAGCGGATGAACGCGGCGCTCGAAACGATTCCGTCGCTGCTCGAACGCGGGCGCGTCGCCGTCACCACGATTCGCTATCCGCGCGGACAGGCTGCCCGAGAAGTGCGTCTGTAACCCTACGGTTTGTGGTTGCCGAACGGATCGGATGCGTCGAATGGGGTCTCCGGCGCCGAACCATCGGGCGGTTCCCACGTCCAGCCGTATCCGGCGCGCTCCTGCGGGTCGGCGGTGAGGCCGAAGGGGTCCGGGTCTTCAGGCAACGCGAACGGGGTCCCAAACGGCGCAGCGTTCTGGTTCGGTTGCGGCACACCGAACGGCGAAGGATCGGGCATTCCGAATGCGGGGGTCGCGGCGGGGGCCGGCCCTACGGACGCCGGCGCATCGCCGGCCGGGGAGGCGTTGAACGGAATATTGCCCGGGACGCTCGGCGGCGCCGGCGGAATGACCGGTGGAAACTCGGCCTCGTCGAGGTACGACGGGACGGTTGCCGTGCCGGCCGGCGTGGGCGCCACGGCGCCTTCCGTCGCGGAAACGGCTGCCGTTACGGCCGCGGAAACCGCCGCAGTGATTCGGGCGAGTTCGACCGGCTCCGCATGGCGGAACAGCGTGCCGGCCGTCGAGTGAAGGGCGCGGCCGGCCGGAGCGCCGACGAGAACCAGACGGGACAGCGGTGAAAGCTGCGCGTCAGGGCTGCGCGCAAGTTCGCGCAATTCCTCGAGATAGCCGGCGGGCAGCTCTTCAATCTCCATCGCTTCGAGAATGAGGGACACCGTTTCCTCGATCGCGAAGCGCGGCGCCAGGCGCGTAAACGTCAGTTGCTGCATAGCGACGTCGGCCTTGACCATCGCGAGCAACTTTCGCCAGTAGTCGATCGGCTGATATTCTTCGAACGCGCCGGCTTCATATTTTGCGCGCGAGTAGAGTTCCGCGATGCGTTTGCCCAACGGATCGGCGGGAGGCGCCGGTTCGACGACGATGATGCGCTTCCCGACGCGTGCGATCTCCGAGATGATCTGGGCATGAAACGTCGGATCGATTTCGTGCAAATAATGAAACGCGACGACCGCATCGAAACTGCTGTCGCGCGCCGGAATCATCGTCGTGCTCCCACGCAGCGTCTTGTAGCCGAATTCGTTCAAGCGGTCGAGTTGACGTTCGTCCGATTCGATGACGTGAACGTCCACGCCGACTTCGGCGGCACGCCGGACCCAGGCGCCGTCGTTGGCGAAGCCGCAAAACAGCACGCGTTCGCCCTGCAAAAGCGCCATCGCATCCCAAATCATCTGATCGATGCGGTGCGACTCGCGTTGGAAATCGGTAGCGGTCACGAGCAGTGCGATCCGATCATCGTATGTCCCCTCTACCGCCCGGGAATCGCGCCGACCTACGGCTTGCGCACGAACACACCGATTCTGAACAGTCGAGTTCGCAGGGCCGGGCCGCCCGCGACGCACAATGACGCAGAACGGAGGCTTGCTCGTATTGTCGAATCGTAAGAAGTTTCTTACCGGGGTCGCGGTTGGGAGTGCCGCTCTAATCGCGCCGACCGCTGCGGCAGCAGCCGATGCAGCAGCGAGGACCGGCGTTGCCGACCCGCTGATCGCCACTCCCGCCGCGGGTGGCCGGATCGCAGCGGCGGAGATCGCCCCAAACGGGGTGACCCTCGACGACCCGACGCTGACCGTGACGGACGCCGGATCGGACTTCATGGTCGACGTTCTCAAGACACTCGATCTCGAATACGTGGCGCTCAATCCCGGTGGTTCGACCCGCGGCCTGCACGAGTCGCTCATTCACTACGGCGGGAATTCGAAACCTGAGATGATCGCCGTAATGCACGAAGAGATCGGCGTCGCGATCGCGCACGGCTACGCCCGCGCTTCCGGCAAGCCGATGATGGCGTTGATCTACGGCGTATTGGGACTGCAGCATGCCGCGCAGGCCGTCTACAATGCGTACGTCGATCGCGTCCCGGTCGTCATGTTCGCCGGAAACGTCAGCGAACAGAGCAAACGCTTCGGCCTACCGTCCTGGTATCATACCGCGACCGATCTCGCGCCGCTACTCGCGGGATCGATCAAATGGAGCGATCAGCCGACGGACGCCTCCTACGTCGCCGACTCGTTTCACAAAGCGTATCGCATCGCTGCAACGGCGCCGATGGGCCCGGTGCTCGTGACGATCGACGATTGGATTCAAGAATCATCGGTCACGAACGTCCGCAAGAGCCTTAATATCCCGTCGTATCATGCGCCGATTCAGCCCGTCGGCGATCCGCGTGCGCTCGCCGATGCGGCGAAGCTTCTCGCCGGCGCACAATATCCGGTGATCGTCGCCGATCGGACCGTCAGCGCGCAGGCCGGGATGGACCACCTCGCACAACTCGCAACGCTGCTCGGCGCCCCGGTGCTCAACGGTGCCTCGCGCGTGTGCATGCCAACGAGTCACCCGTGCAATCTCACAGGCGCGGAGTCGGCCAACATCGCACGTGCCGACGTGCTGCTGTTCCTCGGTGTCGACGACGTCTGGGGCACGATGAATCGTGTGTCGGACACGGTCGGCCGGAGTGCGCGGCGCGTCGCAAAGCCGGACGTGAAAGTGATCAGCTTGGCGATCGACGACTATTCGGCGCGCGGCAACGTGCAAGATCAACAGCACGGCATCGATGTCGATCTTCCGATCCTCGGCGACCCGGAAGCAACGTTGCCGTATCTGATCGACGCCGTCCGCTCCGCGCTCGGCGGCTCGGTGAACGATCGTATCGCGCAACGCGCCGTGGCCGTCAAAAAAGACCACGATGCCGTGCGCGAGCGCGCACTGCGCGATGCCGCTATCGGATGGGATGCGACGCCGGTGAGCGTCGCGCGGCTGACCGCCGAACTCGGATCGGTGGTCGGTCACGACGGCACGACCGTCGTCACGAACTCGTCGAATTTCTTGAGTGCGTGGCCGCAGCGGATGTGGAATCTGACGAAGTGGAATCAGTTCCAGATGAATTCGGGGGCCGGCGGACTCGGCTTCACGACGCCGTCTGCAATCGGAGCCGCACTTGCGAACCGCGCGACCGGCCTGACGACGATCGCATTCCAAACCGACGGCGACTTCATGTACGTCAACAGTTCGCTGTGGACGATGGCGCATCACCACATCCCCGTGATGGTCGTGATGCACAACAACCGCGCGTATCACGCGGAACACATGAACGTTCAGACGATGTCGAATCGGCGCCAGCGCGCGGTCACGAATACCGGGCTCGGCACAACGCTCGTCGATCCGGCGATCAACTACGCGATGTTGGCGCGCAGCATGGGAGTCGAAGGGATCGGGCCGATCACCGATCCGTCCGCCGTACGACCGGCACTCGAACGCGGGCTCGCGCTCGTCAAGCGCGGCGAGCCGGTGCTGATAGACGTCGTCACGCAGCCGCGATGAAAACGATCGTCGCCGGCGGCGTTTTCGCGGCGTTGCTGCTACCCTCGCTCGTGTCGGCCGACGCGGTCGATCGCGGCAAGCAACTTTTTCTCGCCAACAACTGCTACGAGTGCCACGGCACGGTCGGCCAAGGCGGCGGCGCCGGTCCGACGATCGCACCGCCGCGCTTGATGACGACGTACGATGCGTTTGCCGCTTGGGTGCGCAAGCCGGGACCCGGTGTCATGCCGGTCTACACGGCGAAGGTGCTCGGCGACGCCGACCTGGCCTCCATCTACGACTATCTGCGAAGTCTGCGGCCGTCGTCATCGATTCCGGCCGTGCTCACCAACAGCACGAAGTGACGAAAGCACAAATATTGGTGCGCGCGCTCAACGTGCTGGCGAGCGCACCCCAGTTCTCCTATACAAAAGCGCGTGCTGCCGCCCGCAAAGACGGCAACGTCGATTGGGAGCGAACGAAAGCGCAAAACGACGGCTTCAATCCTGAGGTCGACGGCTGTGAAACGTTCGTCATGACCGACGGCAGCCTGTGCGAATGGTCGTCGGCCGCCTTCGCGTATGTGGCGCGCGCACGTGGTGGGGAAGGTGGGATTTGAACCCACATGAGCTCTCACTCGGTCGCTTTTGAGGCGACTGCGTCTACCGTTTCGCCACTTCCCCGGCTGCTCGGTTGCGAACGTCGGCTAGTTCGGATGTCGCTCGAGCCAGTCCCGCTTGGGTGAAGGATCTCGCCGCCGAGCCACTGAGTGGCACTCGGTGCGGTCGATCGAGCGTCGTCCCGATATCCGTTTGCGCCGAGCCGTGTTGCGCCGCACGCTCTCGCCGCTTTTGCGAACGTGGGCCCCGCTCGTACGACGGGCGATGCAGATCGGACCCGGAAACCGCACCAAAGATTAGCTGTGGCGGCGGTTGATCCAGCATTATCTCTTCGATGCCGACACGCCGATGGTCGTGCGCACGCGGTTCGGCCCGTTCGTGCTCGGCAAGACATCGAATCTCGTGTTTCGCGTGATCGCGGCGCAAGGCGTGTGGGAACCGAACCTCTCCAATTTCATCGTCTCTCGACTGCGCCACGGCGATACGTTTGTCGATGTCGGTGCGAACATCGGCTACTATACGCTTCTCGCTGCGCGGTGCGTCGGTCGTGAGGGCGCCGTCGTCGCGATCGAACCGCTCCCGACCGCGCTCGGTGAATTGCGGCGCAATACCGAAATAAACGGGTGACCAACGTCCGCATTCTTCCCATCGCAGCCCACGACTGCGACGGCGAACTGCCGATTCGCTTCGAATCGACGAACGACGTTACCGGGGCGAGTATTTTGTGGACCCAAGACCGGCCATACGAAACGATCGTTTCGACCGCTCCGCTGAGCACGGCGCTGAGCGTCGACGAGATCGACCGCACCCGGCTGTTTAAAGTCGATGTTGAAGGTGCCGAGGTCACGGCGATGCGCGGACTCCTTCCGCGTGCCGAACATTTTCGATGCGATGTGGATTCATCGTCGAGCTTTTGCCGGAAACGTATCCTCAGATCACCGACATGCTCGGCGTGCTCGGATTCGCGCCGTTCCTGTTGCAAAACCCGTACAGCGCGTCGAACCCCCGTGCCAATCCGTCGGAGCGCCCGAAGCGATTTGCACCGACCGCGCCGTTACCGCCGTCGCCCGAAGGCGTCTCGTATGTCGTGTTCTCCCGCGGCGCCCGCCGCGGAGTTGTAGTCGCCTTTCGAACGCGGGCTATTCGGGATGTCGCTCGAGCCAGTCCCGCTCCGTTCGTGCGAACGTCTCGGCATCGTCGCGATCGCGCGCCGTCGCAAACGCGTACGTCGTGCGATGCATACCGGGGGCGAAGACGTTCGTCAGCGTCCCGTTTGAGCCGTATCGCAGCCAGGTCGTGCGTTCGACCGCGTCCGCGTTCCACGTCACGCAGAGTGCCTCGCCGTCGTGCAACGCGAGGAATGACGGTGTCGGAACGATCGTCGCGTCCGGCGCGACGGCGAGCGCGTCGTGGCGTACGCCGCGCTGCGTTCCCGCGCCGTCGGCGGGGAACGTCGTGCGCTCGTCGACGACGAGTCGCGCCGAATCCGCAGCCAGTGCGATCGTTTTCACGACGCGCGCGCCGTGCGGACGCGCGTCGGGCATGTCGTAGGTGAACCGTACCCGAGCGGTCGTTCCCGCCGCGTCGACGATCTCCGTGCGATACGGCCGATTGAACGTGCCGGCGGGATACGAATGCGTATAGCGTGCGATGCGGTCGGTCGCCGAGGGCGGTGGTTGCAGCAGAACGTCATCGCGCAGGGCACCGGTCGCGTTCGTCAAGCTGCGCGCCGTTTCGCCGCAGGCCGCGACCGGAGCGAACGCCACGAGCCGCGCACCGCCGCCCGGAACGACAACGGCGACGACGTTGTGATTGACGAGCGCGATCGTGTCGTCGCCCGAACCGAGCGCGTCTCCGCGAATCACGCGAGCGCTACCGGCGGCAACGGCCGGGATGTCGAGCGCCGCCCCTTGCCGCGCGTTGAAGCGGACGCGCCGCGTGCACGGTGCTGCCGAATCATGTACCTCGACCGGTGCGCGTGCGACCGGCAGGGTCGAGCGGCGCTCACCAGCGCTCGGCGCAGGCGCGACGCTGTCGATCGGGATGAGCGCGGCGTCGCGCGCGTCGACCTCGAACGGCGTGACCCTCACCGTGTGCGCTGCGTCGATGTTGACGATGCCGCCGTACGTTCGCGGTGTTGACGACCAATTCGCTGCGAGGACGAAGGCGCCCCCGCTACCCGCGAGCACCGTCAATCCGGTACCCGTCCGCGCTGGAACGCGTGTGACGACCGTTGTCGTCGCGCGCAGACGTTGCAGCCGGCGCGCCACCGCCGGCACGGGACGACGCACGAACGGCGGAACGACCAGCGTTCCGTACCTGCGTAGTCGTGCATCGCTGGAAAAGCGTAGATCGACGACGTCGCACGTCAGACCGCGTTCGTTGCACGTGCGAAGCGCTACTTTGAGCCCAGCGGCGATCGCGGCGATATCGTCGTTCGTCGTGCGGCGCGGATCCGATGCGCTCGCTTCGTTCACGATAGCAATGTCCGCAACGCGATGCGTCTCCGCAAGCAGCGCGCCGTAGCGTTTGATCTCGCGGCCGAAGCGTTCGGTCGGTGGGCGTCGCGCGGACGTCGCCTCCGGATCGAACGGAAGCGCCGCGTCCCAGGCATAGAACGCGTTTGAGAACGGCGCTTCCCAGCCGAATGGTGCGAGCGTGTCTTGCAACGGGAAGTCGACGACGCCGTGCGCGCCCCACGCGAGGAGTTCGGCCAGCGCGAGCGTCGTGTTGGTCGGATCGGCGGCGCGCGGTTGCGGATCTTCCGGTGACGCGAGCCAACCGGCTTGGAACTCACTCACGGCGAGCGGAACGCGTTCCTGCACCGTGAGCGTCGCCGTCGCGAAATCCAATTCGACGCGGTCGTGATCGCCGATCGCGTAGGCGTCGCTTTGATACCAGTTGCCCATCGCCCACACGGGCGACGACGCCGGGACTTTCATATCGTAGGTGTTGATGAACGTCGGCAACGCGGGCCCAGTCACGGCGCGAACTTGCGTTTGCAGCCACCGGAGATAGTGCTGCAGATTTAGTGCAGGCCAGGTCTGGTTGTCGATGTACGCGCCTTGGTCATCGTCGAGTGCGACCGCGATGACGAGATCGGCATACGGTTCGAACTCGCGTAGCGCGGCGTGCAGCCAGCGTGAGGCATAGCGGAGGTGTGTCGCGTTGCCGAGCCATTCCGCCGCGGCGTCGTCGCTGTGCGAATTTTGCAGCGTCGCCGTTGCGGGATAGCGACCTTCGAGCACGTCGTGCATCGGCATGCCGTACGCGGGCCGCTCCAAGAGCCATGCCGGATAGCCGCCGTTGCGCCACTCGTTGCGAATCACGGGGCCCGGCCGCACGATGAGATGGAAACCGAGTTCGCGCGCGAGCCGTAAGACCTCGCGCAAATTGCGGCGCGGATTCGTATGTCCGTCGAAGTCGAACGAACCGTCCGCGATCTCGTGCCAATTCCACGGGACGTAGAGATCGAGTGTGTTTGCACCGAGTTCGCGCATCGCGAGCATCGATGCGCGCCAGCGCTCCGGCGCAATGCGCTCGTAGAAGAACGCGCTGCCGAAGAAGAAGAACGGCTTGCCGTCGACGAGCAATTGCGGCGTGCCGTCGCGTTGTACGATGGCGGCATGCGTGAACGTCGCGGCGCCGGCATCGCGCGGGGTGACGAACGCGAGCGCGAGCAGCGTGGCGAGCGCGAACGGCCACGCGCGCGACCAGCGCGCGCGCAGGAAGAAGATGGCGGCGCCGGCGACGAGCGTCATCGTTCCAAAAGCCATCGCGCTCGGACCCGAGCTGTAGAACACGAAGAGCCACGCCGCGAGGGCCACCAAGGCGGGAAGCGGATAGAGCGGCTGCCGGAACGGTGCGCCGCCGGCGCTCGAACGCAAACGAATCACCGCGATCGTTTGAGCGGCGCCCTGGATCAGTGCGATGGCGGCCGTCAGCGCGCTGATCACCTGATCGAGCGGAAACAACGTCGCGGGAAGTGCGAGCAAGCCGATGGCGAGGAGCGAGACGTGCGGGAAACGTTTGGTCGGGTGCAAGCGCGCGAACGCGGGCAGAAAGTCGCCGTCGACCGCGGCTGCAAAGGGCACGCGCGACGCGCCGAGCAGCAGCCCGTAGGTCGACGCGAAGGCGGTGACGAGAATGGCCACGGTAATCGCACCGGCCGCGATCGGGCCCGCCATGTGCTCGACCGCGAGCGATGCAACGAACATCGAGTTGCGAACCTCGTCCGTCGATACGGCGGCGAAGACGCCGAGGTTCAGCACGAGATACGAGAGCGCGATGATCGCGACCGAGATGACGATCGCACGCGGAATCGTTCGCAGCGGCGCGATCACCTCGTCACCGATCTGGGCAATATCGTTATAGCCGGCATAATCGTAGATGGTGATTACCAGTGCTGCGCCGAGCGCGCCCACGCCGAAATCGTGAACCGAGAGAACGCGTGGGAAGAGGGCCGCGACCGCATGCGGTGCGCCGACGAAGCCACTCAGCCCGGTCACGATCAGGGTGACGATCGCGAGCGTGCCGAGCACGAGCGCCGTGCGAGCGATGCGCGGGATCGTGCGATACAGCGCGAGGATGACGATCGCACCGATCGCGATCGCGATCCCGTGCTGTGCGAGCGGAGCGTTCGCGGCGGGAACGAGATACGCGGCATATTGTGCGAAGCCGATGTAGCCGGTCGCGAGCCCCAGCGGCGCGACGAACAGATACGCCCATACGAACAAGAACGCGAAGAGCCGTCCCGCTCCGTCGGGGCCGAACGCTTCGCGCAGATAGGCGTATGTGCCGCCGCTGCGCGGAAAGCGCGATGCGAGCTCGGCATACACGAGGCCGTCGCAAAGCGAGATCACCGCACCGAACACCCACGGCCACACCGAGAGGGCGCCGTGGAGCGCGGTGACGACGAGCGGGATCGTGATCAGCGGGCCGGCCCCGGCCATGGTCGCAACGTTGATCGCGACCGCACTGCGCAGGCCGACGCCGCGGATCACGAGAGGTTCAGGACGTCGCGATAGAAATCGAGCTCGAGATCGTGCACGCGGCGAATCGTTTCGGCTTGACGGAAGCCGTGGCCCTCGCCGGCGAACGCTTCGTAGTCGACGCGCACGCCGCGTTCGCGTAGCGCGTCACGCATGCTCGTCGCCTGATCGGGCGGAACGACGCGGTCGTCGAGGCCTTGGAGGATGAGCACGGGCGCATCGATCCCTTCAACGTGGTTGATCGGCGAGCGGTCGTGGTAACGCGCTCGCATCGCGGGAAGCGGACCGATCAAACCGTCGACATAGCGCGCTTCGAGCTTGTGGGTTTCCGCTGCAAGTGCCATGAGATCCATCACGCCGTACAGACTCGTCGCCGCTGCAAACGCATTCGAGGTCGCGGCAGCGAGCAGTGTCGTCATGCCGCTGGCACTGCTTCCGCGAATCGCGATGCGGGCCGCATCGCAGGCGCCGCGCTCGGCGAGCCAGCGCGCCGCACTGATACAATCGATCACGTCGACGACACCCCATTCACCATCGAGCCGCGTTCGATACGCACGACCGAAACCGGTCGAACCGCGATAGTTCACGTGGGCGACCGCAAACCCGCGCGTGGTCCACCACGCGATGCCGATGTCGTATTTCGTCGCGTGCATCGCGGTCGGACCGCCGTGACTCATGACGATCAACGGCGGCCGTCGACCGTCGGCCGGTCGCGCCTGCGCGTTGCGCGGCCGGTACAACGTCACGTGCGTGCGTTCGCCGTCACTCGTGGGAATCTCCAATGCCTCGCCGATGCTGACGTCGCCGGGGTCGAGCGCCGTATCGGCGGCGGCGCGCAACGTATCCGGCGTCGTATCCGTCAGCGTTCGGGCGCGCCGCACCGATGACGGTGCGTCGGCGGGCGTCGCGATGTACACGGCACCGTCGCCGTACGGCAACGGGGTCGTATCGACGCTGCCGAACGGCAGATATGTCAACGAGCCGGCGCCGATACTCGCGGCCCGTACGCGTCCGCCGGAAATGACGGCGCAAAGCGCACGCGTGTCGTCGAGTGCGAAGAACGCGCGGCGACCGAACACCCAGGGCGGCTCGCCGATTTCAGCGTCGACCGGCGCGAGCGCGGTGACGGAATCGTCTTGCCATGCATAGAGATTCCACCAATTCGTCCGGTCGCTCGCGAAGATGAGCGAACCCGAGGGCGACCATGCGGCGGCAACGATCGATTCGTTCGCGTCGCCGGCGACCGCACGCACAGCGAGGGCGTTTCCCGCCGCGTCGAGCGTCGTGACGAAAAGCTGCGTTGCATCCCACGGCATCAGCGGCTGATTCCATCCGACGAACGCAAGCCGGTCGCCGTCGGGCGAGAGCTGCGGTGCGAGCACGAAGTCGGTCCCTCCGAAGATCACCTCCCCGGCGTTACGCGCGGGGTCGGCGGGCTCGAGCGCCAGCGCGACGACGGCGTTGTGCGGGTTCGTCCGTGGCCGCTCGCGGTGGTCTTCGCGTACGGCATACATGCGACCGCGCCGCTCATCGACGGCGAACGCGGCGTACCGGCAACCCGGCACGGTCGCGATCTCGCGCGCTCGCCCGTCGCGAACGAGCCGGACGCTGCCGTCGCTGCGTTCCGAATAGATGATGTGGCCGCCCGAAGCCGTATACGCGCCGCCGCCGTATTCGTGGACGTACGTGCCCACGTCGCTTGCGAAATCGAGCGCGTCGTGCGCGCCGTCGGACGGCGTCCAGCGAACCAGGGCGCGCCGGCCGCGCTCCGCGGCGCGTGCTTCGAGCCAGTACACTGCCTCGCCGTCGACCTGCAAATCGGAGAAGCCGAGCGTCCCCGTCGTGACGAGTTCCATGCTTACCGGCGACGCCCACAGGCCGAAGGGGGGAACCGGTTTCGACTTGGAGGCGTTGAAAGGGCACATCATGACCTGGTTTCGCCGTTTGTCCGCCACTGCGCTTGCGCTCGTGTTCCTCGCTCCGTTGGCGGCCGTGCCGCAGGAGTCGACGGGCGGGACCGACGTCACGCACGCGACCCTCTCGAACGGCCTCCAGATCTACGTGTTGCGAAACCGGCTCTCACCGGTCGTCTCGATGTACACCAACTACCTGACCGGCGCGAACGACGAACCGGTGACGGGACTCGCGCACGCGCAAGAACACATGATGTTCCGCGGTAGCACGTCGATCAACGCGTCGCAGTTCTCCGACACGACGGCGATCACCGGTGGGACGTATAACGCCGATACGCAAAGCGAAATCACGCAATATTTTTTCGAGATGCCTTCGCAGTATCTCGATATCGCGCTCAATCTCGAACGGTCGCGCGCAGCCGGTCTGCTCGACGCACAGAAAGATTGGGATCAAGAACGCGGCGCGATCACGCAGGAAGTCACGCGCGACAATTCGAGCGCGTTCTTTCGTCTGTACTCGAAAGTCAACGAGCACATCTTCGCGGGCACGCCGTATGCCGACGAGGGTCTCGGAACGGTCGAATCGTTCAAGAAAATTCAAGCGCCCGATCTCAAGCGGTTCTACGCCCGGTGGTACCATCCGAACAACGTGATCATGGTCATCGCGGGAAATGTCGACCCGACGACGACCATCTCGAAAGTTCGATCGCTCTTCGAGACGATTCCGGCCGTGCAGTTGCCCGCACGGGCGGCGGGAACCCTCGTGCCGGCCACGCCGTTGACGCTCACCGACAACAGTTCCGACCCCGTGACCATCGTGTTCCTCGGTTACCGCGTGCCCGGTTACGACAGCGCCGATTACTACGCGTCGGAAATCCTCAACGACGTGCTCAACAGCCCGCGCGGCGCGCTCTTCGATTTGCAGGCCAGCGGCAAATCGTTGCAGACCTTCGCGCAATCGTCGACGCACCCCGCGGCCGGATTGTCGCTCGTCGGCTCGGCCGTACCGGTATCGACGAAGGGCGACGCCGCGGTCGCGGATCTCAAAGGGGTTATCGAAAAATACAAGCAGACCGGGCTGCCGAGCGAGCTGGTCGACGTTGCCAAAGCCCGCGAACTCGCGCAAGCGCAATTCTCCGAGAACTCGATCAATGGGCTCGCGACCCTGTGGAGTCAAGAGCTCGCGGTCGAACATCGCACGCCCGCGGACGAGATCGCGGGTCTGCAAAAGGTGACGGTCGACGACGTCAACCGTGTGCTGCGCACCTACTACGACAACACGACGGCCACGGTCGCGATCGCGACGCCGAAAGCCGCCGCCGGTTCGGCGTTCGGCGGCCGCGTCGGTGAAAACAATACGGTCGTGCCGACGGAACATGTCGGACTGCCGGCGTTTGCGAAGAACGTCCTCTCGCAACTGCACGTGCCGGAAACGACGGTCAAGCCGACGGTGCAGACGCTGCCGAACGGTCTAAAACTGATCGTCGTACAAAGTCAGATCTCGCCGACGGTCATCGTGCGCGGCCAAATTCGCAACAACCCATCGAGACAAGCACCGGCCGGAAAAGACGGCGTCGATCAAATCACCGACGGGCTTTTTCCGTTCGGTACGACCACGTACGATCGTTTGGCCTACCAGGCGGAACTCGACAAGATTGCAGCGGACGTGAACACCGGGACCTCGTTCGGACTCAACGTTCAATCGAAAAACTTCGATCGCGGCATCGATCTTCTGGCGGAGAGCGAGTTGCATCCGGCCTTTCCGGCCGACGCGTTCGCAATCGTGAAGTCGCAGACGGTCGGCGAGCTGACCGGCGCCGTGCAAAGCCCTGATTACAAGATGCAGCGTGCGCTCGCGAGCGCGTTGTATCCCGCGGGCGATCCGGCACGACGCACGGCTACGCCGGCGTCGGCCGGTGCGGTGACGCTCGATGACGTCAAGGCGTACTTCCAAAGCGCGTTTCGGCCCGACATCGCGACGGTCGTCGTCGTCGGTGACGTCACGCCCGAACGCGCGCGCGCCGCCGTCGATCGCGCGTTCGGCGCGTGGAAAGCGACAGGAGCGGCGCCGTCGATCTACGATCCCGCGGTTCCGCGCAACGTCTCGTCGCGCGCCGTCATCCCCGCGACGGGCCGCATCCAAGCCGATGTCACGCTCGCGCAAACGGTGCCCGTCACGTACCGCGATCGCGACTTTCCGGTGTTGCAACTTGCGAACACCGCACTCAGCGGCGGGTTCGGCTCCATTCTCTATCACGATGTGCGCGAAGTGCATGGGTACGCGTACAGCGTCGAGTCGTCGTTCGCGGGCGCGCACAACCGCACGCTGTTCAGCGTCAATTTCGGCGCCGATCCGCAGAACACCGCGAACGCCGAACGTTTGATCGTCAACGATCTCCTCGCGCTGCAGAAGAAGACATTGCCGGCCGACCGGCTCATTCGAGCGAAGGCGCTGATCATCGGTCAACTTCCCGTCCGCCAGGAATCATTCGATGGCGTTGCGTCCCAGTTGTTGCAATACTCGCTCACGGATCGGCCGCTCGATCAGGATCGGATCAGCGCGCGCGCCCAGTTCGCAGCGTCGGGGGAGAACGTCCGCTCGGCGCTCGCGAAGTACGTGCGGCCGCGCGCGTTCGCCCGCGTGATGCTCGCGCCGGCGGGACCCTAAGAGACCAGCAGTTCGTCGAGCGCGCCGCGTAATGACGACGGCCGTGCGTGGTAGCGATGGACGAAGTCGTCCAGGATGTGCGCGGTCAGGCCCCAGACATGGAGCGCACCGTGATCGAAATGAATCGTGTCCACGCGCCGCTCGCCGACGATTTCGATGCCCGGCCGGACGGCGCCCGGTGCGACGATCGCCGCGAGCGGCACGTGATGCGTTGCCGCGACTTCGTTCGCGTCGACGATCAACGCCGCGCTTCCGCGCACCACGCCGACGAACGGCGAGACGACGAAGGCGTTGACGCGTTGCCGCACCGGCTGCAAGCGACCGGCGATGGCGATGCGTTCGGGTGCGATACCGATCTCCTCCTGCACCTCGCGCAGAGCGGCGCGTTCGTGGTCGCCGTCATCTGCGGCGTCGACCGCGCCGCCGGGAAACGCGATCTGACCCGCGTGACGACGGAGATGTAAGGCTCGTTCGATAAAGACGACGTCGTGCGGTGCGTCGGCGAAGATCGGAATGAGCACCGCGGCGTACCGTTCCATCGAGGGAGAGTTCTGTGATCTGGGTTCGGCCACTTGTCGTCACGACGATCGTCGTCACGTGTTGGAGCGCATTCTCATCGCACGCGTCGATCGCGCAGTCCGCCGGTGTCTACACGCAAGCGCAGGCGGCGCAGGGCGCCCAGCTCTACGCTGCACAGTGCGCGTCGTGCCACGGAGCCAAGCTCGAGGGCGGTGCCGGACCGCAGCTCGCGGGCAGCGATTTCATCGGAAAGTGGTCTGGTCAAACGGCGGATGACGTGCACGACGTCATCGCGACGCAAATGCCGCAGACGGCTCCGGGAAGCCTTAAACCGGCCGAATCGCTGGCGTTGACGGCGTACCTCCTGCAGCAGAACAAGTATGGAGCCGGCGCTTCACCGCTCGATGCCGCAAAGCTCAAAGCGGTCAAGATCGCCAAGCAATAGGGACAATTCGCCGCGCCGGGAAAACGTTTTCGCAGCTTGCACTCTCCTACGGAGCGGAATTGCTTTATGGTAAATCTATCGGTCAACGGGACGTCGCACGCGCTTGATGTCCCGGGTGAAATGCCGCTGCTGTGGGCGATTCGTGATGTCGTCGGCCTGACGGGAACAAAGTTCGGCTGCGGGATTGCCGCCTGCGGCGCGTGCACCGTCCACCTCGACGGGGCACCGGTCCGTTCATGCGTTTTGCCCGTGTCCGCTGCCGTCGGCAAGAAGATCACGACGATCGAAGGTCTCGCGTCGGTCGAGAAACCGCATCCGGTGCAAACGGCGTGGGTCGAACTCGGCGTGCCGCAATGCGGTTATTGCCAATCGGGCCAGATCATGGCGGCCGCAGCGCTGCTGGCGCACAAGCCGCACCCGACCGATGCCGACATCGACACCTCGATGACCAACATCTGCCGCTGCGGTTGTTATCCGCGCATTAAAGCTGCCATCAAGAACGCTGCAGGTGTGGCATGACCAGCACGCTCTCGCGCAAAGACGCGTTGCGGATGTTCGCGGTTGCCGGTGCCGGTTTTTCGCTCGGCATCGAGTTCTTGCCGGCGGCCGCCGACGCCGCCGCGCCGGCTGTGGCGGATTTCTCGCCGCTGGTATGGCTGAAGATGCACCCGAACGGGACGACGACGGTCGTTCTCAATCACATCGAGATGGGCCAGGGCATTACGACGGGGCTGCCCATGATGCTCGCCGACGAATTGGATATCCCGATGTCGACGGTATCGTTCGAACTCTCGCCGGTGGCGCCGCCGTACTACAGCCCGTTCTGGCACGGGATTTTTACCGCCGGTAGCAAGAGCACGCCGACGATGGGCCCCGTGATGCGCAAGGCCGGCGCGACGGCACGAGCGATGCTCGTCACCGCAGCGGCTCTGCAGTGGAGCGTGGATCCGAAGGCCTGCGCCGCGTCGAACGGGATCGTGATCGGGCCGGCCGGTCAACGCGCCGCCTACCCGACGCTCTTTGCCGCAGCTGCAGCGCTTCCGGTGCCGGCCGACGTCACACTCAAGACGCCGGATCAATACCGGATCATGGGCACGCGTCAGCCTCGCCTCGACCTTAAACCGAAAACGAACGGCACGGCGGTCTACGGTATGGACGTCCGCGTGCCGGGCATGAAGTACGCGTCGATCGAGAAGCCGCGGCAGATCGGCGGCAAGGTCGCCTCGTACGATGCGTCGGCCGCGCTGGCGTTCCCCGGCGTACGCAAAGTCGTCCAGGTTTCGTCGGGCGTTGCCGTCATCGCCGATACCACGTGGGCGGCGTTTCACGCGCGCAAACTGCTGAAGGTGACGTACGCACCGGGTCCCAATAGCGGCGTTTCGACCGCAACGATCTATGCCGAAGCGCATTCGCTCGTGCAGAAACCGGGATTGCAGCTCAAGAACAGCGGCGATGCGAACGCAGCGTTGCAATCCGGGACGATCGTCAACGCGACGTACGAAACGCCGTATCTGGCGCACGCAACGATGGAGCCGATGAACGCCACGGCCGACGTGCGCGCCGACCACGTCACGCTGTGGTTACCGACGCAGGCGCAGACACCGACGCAGAAGATGGCTGCGACCATCGCCGGCGTCCCGCTTGAGAACGTCACGGTGCACACGACGTTTCTCGGCGGGGGATTCGGCCGGCGCGGTGAGATCGATTTCGCACAAGATGCGGTCGAAGTCTCGAAAGCCGCCGGCGTCCCGATCAAGGTCGTGTGGACACGCGAAGACGACATGCGCAACGATCCGTATCGCGGCGGAACGGTGAATTCACTGGCGGGTTCCGTTGCAGCGAACGGAACGCTCGTCGCGCTCAAGCACACGATGGCATCGTCGTCGATCAACGTGCGCACGTCGCCGGCGCGGATGACGAAAGAGGGGCTCGATCCCGACGCCGGTCGCGGCATCTCCGACCTTCCCTACGCGATTCCGAATCAGCTCGCGTCGTGGCATCAACTCAGTACGGCAATTCCGGTCGGCCATTGGCGCGCTCCGTATTACAATGCGAGTACCTTTCCGGTCGAATCGTTCATCGACGAGCTCGCGCATGCCGCGGGGAAAGACCCCGTTGCGTTCCGCCTCGCGATGCTCGCGCCGGATCAGCCGCCGCGTGGCGTCCTCGAGCGCGTCGCGAAGTTGGCGGCGTGGGGTTCGCCGTTGCCGGCCGGTCGAGCGCGGGGCGTTGCGTTGGGCCAATACGATGGTGCATGGGTCGCGATGGTCGTTGAGATTTCCATGCCCGGCGGCCGGCTCGCCGTACACCGGGTGATCACCTCGGTCGACGTCGGGCAGCCGGTGAACATCGAGACGCTCGAGCAACAGATCCCGAGCGCGATCGTCTACGCGCTCTCGGCGACGCTTGCCGGCAAGATCACGTTCAACGACGGCGCGCCGATGCAGAGCAATTTCAATGATTACCCCGTGGTGCACATGGCCGGTTCGCCGGAGTTCGTCGTCGACATCGTGCGGAGCGCGCGTCCCTCGACCGGTGCCGGCGAAATCGGCGTGCCGACGGTCGCACCGGCGGTCACTAACGCGATCTTTGCGCTGACCGGGAAACGCATCCGCTCGTTGCCGCTCTCGGACGCGCTCGCCGTTTCGTGAATCTTCGCCGCCTCCTCCCGCTCATCGTCGCGCTCTCGCTCGCCGGTCTACCGGCGAACGTTCGCGCGGCCGGTGCGCCGTACGATATCGACGTCATCATCCCGCTCACCGGAGCGGGCGCGTTCACGGCTGCATCGCAACAGAAAGCGTTGCTCGCGCTTGAAACCGTCGTCAACCGGGATGGTGGAATTCAAGGGCGCCCGGTCCACTTCGCGTTTCACGACGATCAGTCCAACCCGCAGCTCTCCGTGCAACTCGCCAATCACGTGCTCGAGAAAAAGCCGGCCGTCGTATTGGGTTCTTCCCTCGGGGCACTCTGTCGCGCGATGATCCCGCTCTTTACGAACGGACCGCTTCAGTACTGTTTCTCCCCGGTGATTTCGCCGCCCCAGGGGGGGTTCGTGTTCTCCGCAGGTGTGAGCGGCGCCGACCTAATCGTGGCGTCGATGCGGTACATGCGCCAGCGCGGTTGGAAGCGCTTCGCAACGCTCAACACGACGGACGCGTCGGGACAAATCGCCGATGCCGAGATCGCGAACACGCTGAAGATGCCTGAAAATAAAGACATGGCGATCGTCGCGAACGAGCACTTCAACCCGACGGATACGAGCGTGAGCGCGCAAGTTTCGAAAATCAAGGGCGCGAGCCCGCAGGCGCTCTTCGTCTGGTCGCCGGGAACGCCGTTCGGCACGGCGTTACACGCTATTCAAGATGTCGGGCTCGACGTGCCGGTCATGACGACCAGCGCAAACATGATCGTCGGACAGATGAAATCGTACGCCGGCTATCTTCCGAAAGACGTGTATTTCCAGGGCGTGCGCTACGTCGCGGGTGTGCCCGAAGGCAAAGACGTGAAGGTGCTGCAAACGTTTGCGTCCGCGATGAAGGCGAGCGGCATCCCGCAAGATTTTCAAGCCGGCATCGCGTGGGATCCCGCGATGATCGTGATCGACGCGCTCAGGAAACTCGGGCCGTCGGCGAGCGGTGCCGAATTACACGCCTACATCGAAAAGCTGACCGCCTACGTCGGTATTACGGGCATCTACGACTTCCACGACGGTAATCAGCGCGGTCTGACGATCAATGATCTCTTGATCATGCGTTGGGAACCGGAAAAGAATGACTTTGCTGCCGTGAGCAAAATCGGCGGCGGTTTGTAACGAACTTCCCTTTAGGGGATCGTCAGCCCCAGGCGTTTTGCGACGTCGAGCGCGTCGACGACGGCCGCCTTCGCTTCGGCAAGCAGTTTCTTCGCGTCGATCAGGTTGTTATCGGCGTCGCGCACGGCTTGCTCGGCCGCCGATACGTTCGACGCTGCGGCCGAGACCGCAGCACGGGTGCTGATGACGCGCTGGGTCGCGTCGCGCTGCGCCGCTTCCCGCGCTTGGTCGCGCATCACCAGCATCGCTTTCTCAGCGACTTTCGTGAGCGCTTCGCGTGTGTTGCCGTCGGCCGGCGGATACGCGAGCCCGATGTTGACGACGGGACGATACGTGCCCTTGCCGGACCTGATCGGTTCGCTCAACGCGATGCGTAGGCGCGATACGATCGTCAGCGTTTCGAGCCGGCCGCCGAGTTGGCGTAACACGATGAGAAACTCGTCGCGGCTGAGATGGCCGGCCGCGTCGTGATCGCGAAGCGTGCCGCGCACCCGATTCCCCAACTCGCGTAAGAGCTGATCCGTGACGAGATTCCCCGACCGGTCGCTCAGTTCGCGCAAGCCGTCGAAGGCCACGTACCCGATTGCGACGCCTTCGCCGCCGTTCGCCGCTTCGATCGCTTTGGCGCATTCTGCCGAAACGGCGTCGGTGCCGAGTAAGCCGGTGAGCACGTCGAGCGTCTCAGACATGCGCGCTCACCGCCAGGTCGCGCGTTGCATCGAGGGCCGCACGCAGATCGTCGATCAGGTCGTCTTTGCCCTCGATGCCCACCGAGAGCCGAACGAGGCCGTCGGTCACGCCGCGCCGCTCGCGTTCTTCTTTGGGAATCGAGCCGTGCGTCATGCGCGCGGGCACCGAGATCAGCGACTCGACGCCGCCGAGACTCTCGGCAAGACTGAAGAGTTTCGTCTGCTTGACGAATTGGAGCGCGCGCCCGGCCGCGCCGCGTAGCGTGAACGAGAGCATCCCACCGAAACCGCGCATTTGCCGCTGCCCGAGTTCGTGCTGCGGATGCGTCGTGAGCCCCGGGTAGTTGACCGTCGCCACATCGTCGCGCATCGCTAAGAAATCGGCAATGGCGCGCGCATTTTCTTCGTGCGCACGCATGCGAATCGCAAGCGTCTTCGCGCCGCGCATCGTGAGCCAGGCGTCCATCGGCCCGGGCACCCCGCCGACCGCGTTCTGATGGAAGCGGATCGTCTCGGCGATCTCCGGCACGTTGGTCAGCGCCGCACCGCCGACGACATCGCTGTGACCGCCGATGTATTTCGTCGTGGAGTGCACGACGACGTCGGCTCCGAGCGCGAGCGGTGACTGCCAATACGGCGTCGCGAACGTGTTGTCGACGGTGACGATTGCCCCGCGCGGCCGCAACGCGGCGACGGCCGCGATGTCGACCAATTGCAAGAGCGGATTGGTCGGCGTCTCGATCCAGAGGAGTTTGGTGTTCGGTTGAACGGCTGCGCGCGTCGCTGCGAGGTCGGTCATGTCGACGTATGTGAACGTGAGCCCGTACCGGACGAGGACTTTCGAGAACAGCCGGTACGTACCGCCGTAGAGATCGTTGCCGACGACGATGTGGTCGCCCGCCGAGAGCACGTTCATCACGGCGGATGTCGCGGCCATACCGCTCGCGAACGCACTGCAAAAGCGCGCCTCTTCCAGAGCGGCAAGCTGCGCTTCGAGCGCGACGCGCGTGGGGTTGATCGTGCGGCTGTAGTCGAATCCCTTGTTTTCGCCGACGCCATCCTGCGTGTAGGTCGAGGTCTGGTAGATCGGCACGATCGTTGCGCCGGTGGCCGGATCGGCGCCTTGCCCGGCATGGATCGCGCGCGTGCTGAAGTCCATACGCGCTCCTTCGCCGCGCGGCTCCGACTCACTTGGAGCGGACGCGCTAAAGAATGTGCGGGGTGATGAAAAAAACGACCTCGTCCCGCTGATGCGTCGCGGCCTTATTGCGGAAGAAGCCGCCGAGAATGGGAATATCGCCGAGCCATGGCAGCTTGCTGATCGTTTCCGACGTCGTATCTTCGAACAGACCGCCGAGCACGATCGTCTCGCCGTCGCGCACGCGCAGTGTCGCGTCGACCCTCCGATTGGCGATAATCGGAAAGTTCGAATTGAATCCGATGATCTGCGAATAGGACGGATGCAGATCCGCCGTGATGACACCGTCCTCTCCGATCGTCGGCGTGACGCGCAGTTGAACGCCGACATCGATCGTCTGCACGCTCGGATATCCCGTTTGCTGGTTCACGGTAACGACCGGATACTGTTCGCCGACGAGCATCGATGCTTCTTTGTTGTTGAGGGTGGCGATCCGCGGTGTTGCCAGAATCTGCGCACGACCGTTCTGGACGAGCGCGTTGATCTGTGCGTTGATGACGATCGAACTCTTCGCGAGCGTATAGGGAAATTGCGCGAGCGCACCCGCGCCAAAGCCGGTGCCACCGAACTCGACGCCAACGTTCGACGAATCGTCGTTCGGCTTCACGTCCGTGACCTTGACTTCGAACATCACTTGACGGCCGGGACGGTCGAGCCCGGCGAGCAACGTCCGGGCCGTCGCCAGCGTGTCGCTCGATCCCGAGAGAATGACGCTGTTCGAGCGGTCGTCGGGAATTGCCGACGTATCAGGCAGTGCGACGTGTAACGCTTTCACGACGTCGGTCGGCCGTTCGTTGTGCATGTCGATCGCCGCAGTCGTGGTTGGTCCGCCGTTCCCGGCGATTGTTCCATCGAGCGCAGCGATGATGCGGCGCGCACGCATCATGCCGCTCGTGCTCGTCGTAACGATAACGCTGCCCGTACGCTTGTCACCAACGGCAACGGTGCCGGCGGGAAGCGCTGCAAGCAGGGCGGCCGCGACCTCGTCCGGCTTCGCGCGTGCGAGCGGAAAGACGTCGGTTTGCGGTGCACCCGGCATCGCGGGGTCGAGGTAGCGCCGATTCATCGCGGCGGCGTCGCCGACGATGATGATCGTCCCCTCGCGATGGATTTGAAGATTGTAGGCTTGCGCGAGCGTTGAGAGCGTGGTTTCCGCGTCGACGTCGCGCAACCGAAACGTTATGCGCTGCGCCTTGACGGATGCGTCGGGAACGATGTTCCACCCGGATTCGGCGCCGATCAGCCGGATGACGTCACCGATTTCTGTGTCGCGCGCATCGATCGTGATCCGTTCTGCAGCGCGGACCGGTCCGGTGACGAGCGCAGCAATGAGCGCACAAAAGAAGAAGACGCGCTTCACGGATGCACCCCGAATGAGGGAAGAGCCAGGCGCCGACCGTCGCTGAGGTCGACGCCGCTCGTATCGATCGTGATGACGCGCGCGTCTCCGATGCGATCACCGGCGGCAACAAGCCGGCTGACCGTGCCGTCCACGATGAGTGCCGTCGGGTGCACGCCGATAATGACTGCGCTCACGCGCAATCCGCCCAATGACGGGCCGAGCGTCATCATGCCGGCTCCAGCGTTCGCGGGCAACGGTCCGATGTGCGCGAGCGAGAATACCGGAAGGGATGCTAGGCCTGATGCGCGCGGTTGCGGCATCTGCGTCGGATCGGCTTCAATCACACGCGCCGCGAACGGATCGCCGCCGGGCATGACGATTGCCGGCTCCGGCGCAAGCGACGGGGGCGTTGCGGTCGCGACGGAGCGCTCCGGAGAGAGCCGCGAGCGGACTTCCGACGGCGTCAACGCGATTGCGCCGATGAAGCATGCGACGGCGCCGACGGCGATCAGCCGGCTGCTAGACGCTAGCACGGCCGGTCGCCTTGAGCGTTCCCGCATACCGCAGAAGCGTGACGCGAACGGTCGCGCGCAAGTCTGGGTCGTGGGCCGTGGTGCGGTCCGCGTTTCCCATGGAGTCAAACCCGATGCGCGCGGCCATGCTCGTGCGGTTAAGGTCGTGAACGAGCCGAAGCACGTTGCGATAGGTTCCGCGCAGGGATACCGTCATCGGAATCTCGTCGAACGCAACGCTCTTGTGTATTGTACGCTCCGCTTCGGGCCCCGCGTTATCGGCGGTGACGGCGGTGATGCGAACGCGGTCGTTCATCCCCGCCCTTGCGAGCTCGCGTAGAAAGCGGTCGACGATCGTCGTGCGATCGGCGCGCAACCCGACGTTCGTGAGCCATGCCGAGAGCGCGTGCGCTTCGTGACGCAATTCGGATTCGCGCCGAGCGTCGGTCAGGCGCCGGGCGAGCAAAACACGGCCATCGTCGAGTTGGCCGTACCGCTGCGCGATCGACGTCTCACCGGGACGAAAAACGAAGAGATACCCCCCGAGCAGGATGAGAACGGCCCCGAAAAGCGCGAGCCGATCCGGCTTCAGCTTCATTGCGGGTGCTCCCATGCGATGATGAAATCGAGCATCGTTCCCGTTTTTCCGGCGGCGTTGATCGACACGAGGCGTGCCGTCGCGGCGTGGTCGAGCTCGCCGATTGATGCCAACGTCGAGCCGATCTGATCGATGCGCGTCGACCGGCCGGCAATCGACCACGTTCCGCTTCGGCCGGGTTGTACGCTGGTAAGCCACGTTTGGGCCGGCAATCCGTTGCCGATTCGCGCAATCGTATTGGTCACTATCACCGTGTCGCGTCGCGAACCGGCCACGGCGGTACGAATAGCGCGTAGTTCCGCGACCGATCGCCCGAGCGTGTCGACGCGAATGTCGGCCTGCTTTGCCGTTGCAATCCGATCTTGCAAGGCCGATAGCTCCGCATCGAGTACGGCGACTCGTTGCCACTCGACGCCGTATACAACCGCAGTCAGCAACAGTGCCGCACCGATCGCAATGATGGGCGAACGCATGTTTCGATCAATCGCCATGTCGGGGCGGCGCCCCACCACACGTTCGAATCGCGATTGCCGATAGTTGTACCGCGTCATGAGGCCGTTTCCCACAGGCTTAAGCCGTATGCGACCGACCAGTCGGCGCCCGCTGCGCGTAAGACGTCGGGCGGGAGCGTATCGGAGACGTCGGCATCGAGGGTGGCTGGACGTACGCCGTAGCCCGTCGTGCGTTCGACCGCGTCGGCAAGACCCGGAATGCGGCTACCGTTCCCGATCATTACGAGCCGCCGGATTTCGGTATGACCGGCCGCGCGCGCTGCGGTGAGCATTTCGGCGATGGCGTCGATAAGGGCGTCCCGTTGGGCTTCGCCGGCGCCGCCGAAACCAACGCTGCGTTTACGTTCTTCGGCCGCCGCGGCGTCGATACCGAGCGATCGTGCGATGCCGTCGGTCAACGACCCCGCACCGATTGCGACGTCCGCGACGTACGGAATCGGCTGGGCGAAGAGCGTTACCCGCGTGGTGTCATCGGTAACGTCGATCGTTCCATCGGCGTCGCCGTGAACGCGTGTGAGAGCGAAGGAAACGTCGTCGATCGCGACTGGAAAAAGTTTCGCACGTTTCGCCGTCGCGAGCCGCAGAGCGATGGCCGTGCGCCGCGCGATGCCGAGCGCCCAACGATTTGCATCGAGCGGTGCGATCGAGATTGCCGCCTGGGATACCGGGTAGTCGATGAAGCGTACGGCTTGAAACTTCGCCGCTTTCGTGCGCTCGAAACGCGACATCGGCGGCATGTTCACGACGCGCAACAGCGCGTCGGGTCGAGCGATGCCCATGACGCAGCGTCGCTCTGCGGTTGCGAGTTCGGTAACGGCTTCGTGCAACGACGTTCCCGGCTCATCGCACCGCTCGCGCGAGGCAACCGCGATCAGCTTCGGCCGGCCGCTCGCATCGCGTTCGGAAAGCGCGACACGAATGCGATGCCGCCCGAAATCTACACCGAGCGGAAGCGTTGGACGTTTTGTCATTGTACGGAATTCGCCAGGACGACCGCGAGATAGGTCCCCGTCGCCATGAATGGCCCGAAACCGATCGCCGCGCGGAGTGCCGTTCGTCGCGTCGCAAGAAGCAAAGCAGCATAGGCGCCCCCAATGATAAAAGCGGCAGCAAGTGCGAACAATCCGAGTTGCACCCCCAACGCAGCGCCGATCCCGATGCCGAGCTTCACGTCGCCCAACCCGAGGCCGCGCCGCGCGGTTGTAACGTACAAGAATGAGAGGGCCGTGCCGACCGTCAGGGCACCGGCAAGCGCAACCGGCAGTGAGCCGCGTTCGACGGAAAGAAGCAACGCGACCGCACAAAGCGTGAACGTAACGGCATCGAAGATGAACCCCGTTCGTGCATCGACGATCGCCGCAACCGTTACGGCGGCGATCGCCGCGATCGTCGCCGGCGTACAACCGGAATGCATGTCGGCCATGACCGCCACACCGGCGCAAAGTCCGGCGGCGGTGAGCGGGAAACCGCCGATCGCGACATTGCGACGGTCCGCCGCGCGACGCGCGAGCATCCATCCAGCGTAGGTCGCCGCACCCGCGCCGGCTGCCGCAACGAGCGGTGTCATCGGAGACTCCGCAAGAAGGCGCGCGCCGGAGCGAACGTCGCGTCGGCGGACACGGCTCGGGCCGCATAGGAACGCGCCCGCGGCCGGTCGCCGTGCCGCAAGGCCATGCGACCGGCAAGATGATCGTAACGCGCGTCGCGCCCGAGCGCGCCGGCCCGGCCGAAGTCTGCTTCCGCTGCGCTCCAACGGCCGAGCTGCATCTCGGCAAAGCCGCGGTCGGCAAACAGCGCCGCATCAGCGTGCTTCCGTAGCGCGGTCGTCGCGATAAAAATCGCGTGTTCCGCACTCGAACGGTCGTGACGCAAGGCGAGAAAAAAGGCGAGCCGATCGGCGGCAACATTGGAACGTGGGTCGAGCGCGATCGCCCGTCCGTACGCGCGCAGTGCTGCAGGCATGTCGCCCATGCGGAACGCGTCGTCACCACGCGTCACGAGCGCATCCGCGAGCTGACCGCGGAAGAGCAGTGCGGATACACCGATCGCCACCGTCGCGCAGAGGAGACGACGCTCACGGCGCATGCGCCTCATGCGAGTAAACCGTAGTAGCAGCCCAGTGCGATCGTCAGCGTGCCGGCGATGACCGACGGCGCAGCCGTCGCGGACGCGACGCGAAGACGATCCGCCGATGCTGCTCCAAACGCGCCGGCGAGCGCGAGCGGCGCAGCATGCCCGATCGCAAATGCGGCAAGATACACCGCGACGATGACCGGATCGCGATCCAGTGCACCAAGACCGGCAAACGCAACCACCATCGGCGTGCAGCAAGGCGAAACGACGAGCGCCGATGCAGCACCGAGCGTAAATGCGCCGCTCGGGCGCATGCGGAGCTGTTCCGCTTCCGATTGCGAGCAGAGGTGCGGTTCGTAAACCAGAGTTCGTATACCGATGACGATCAACGTGACGGCAAGGACGACGTCAGCGAAAGCGACGTTCGCGACGAGCAGCATGACGAGCCTCGAGCCGAAGCCGAGCGCAACGTACGCAACCACGACGCCGGCAACGAACGCCGCGACCGGCACCAGCGGCCGACGGTCGCCGATCAAGACGGCCAGCGCGAGATACCGTGGCGCCACGCATGGTCCAACGCTCGTTAGCGTGCCGGCCGCGACGGCAATCGGAACCGCCGCATAGGTGTGATTCGCAATCGCTGCGAGCGACGCTCCAATCGGGTCGATCACGGAACCTGCAGTCCCGTGCCTGACGTGTAGGTTAGCGTGCTCGCGGTGCACGCGCCGCCACAAACCGTGCCGGTGGAGGCGCTTTGAATCTTTTGCAAAGTCGAACCCACGTGGACGCCCGGACACGTTATCTGATAGGACGGCGGACTGCCATTGGCTTGCGCGGTCACCGCGACCGTATAATCTTTTGTTTGATCTTGCGAGGCGGGGTCTTTCGGCGTGTTGTTCAGGTACTGCACGCCGGACGTCGCGTTCGTGAAATCTGTCGGATCCGCGTTGAACGTCGCTTTTCCGTTCGGCTCGTACGATTGCTGGTCCGAATAGACCAGCTCGAGCGCCGTCGCGATCGCACGGAGGTTCGACTCGCACGCGGACGTTTGCGCTTGGGCGCGAGCATTCACGAAGTTCGGGATGAGAATGCCTGCTAAGATCGCGATGATCGCAACGACGACCATCAATTCGATCAACGTGAAGCCACGTTCGCTTTCGCTCGGCATCGCTTGCTGCCTCGGATTCATCATGTGCAATCGCAAGTGCCCCTATCGGCAGAGGTTATGCGACGCTTTTCTGAAGTTTTCCGAGTGCGCGATACAAGATCTTGGAGATCTGGCTTTGCGAGAGGCCGAGTACCAGCGCGATCTCCGCCTGTGAGAGTCCGGCGGCAAAGGTGCCGAGCACGACGGTTCGCTCGCGCTGGCTCAGTTCTTCGACGGCCATGATGACGGTGAGCCGCTCTTCGAGTGAAATGGCCGATGTTTTCGCGGGCAATGCGTCGCACTGCAAGTGGCTGCGCGGAGAATCGGGATCTGTGTCGCCGTAGCGGTTGGCCCGCCGCATTGCCTGCAATTCTTCGACAACCCCGAACGAGACGTCGAGTTCGCGTGCGAGCTCACGAGTCGACGGCTCGGCATGGTCACGCGCAGCCAGAACTTCCCAGGCCACGACATACCGTCGCTCCAGCGAACGCAACCAGCGAGGAAGGCGAATCGAGCGCTCGTGATCGCGCACATAGTGCATCAACTCGCCGACGATCATCATCCAAGCGTAGGCTTCAAAAGGAGTGGTACGCTCCGCACGATACATGTCGGTCGCTTTGATGAGCCCGATGCTGGCGACTTGTTCGAGATCGGCAACATCACTTTCGGGCCGTCGGAATTTTCGCGCTCCGCGGCGGCAGAGATATCCGTAAGCGGTGATGACGGCGTCGCGATTGTCACGCGAACGCTCGGCTAAGAATCGTGCCACCACGCAGGCGCTATCGTTCATTTTGAGATGCTCCCGATTAGCGAATAAAGCGGTATGTACACCGAATAGACGATGAAGCCGACGATGATACCTAAGACGACGATGAGCGCCGGCTCGATGACGGCGCCGAGGGTCGCGATTGCAGCGGCGACATCGGACTCGAAATACTCCGCGGCTTTCTCCAGCAATACGTCGAGCATGCCCGTTTCTTCACCGACGCCGATCAGCGAAACGAGCATCGGATCGAAGAGTCGCGCGGCTTCGAGCGGGGGTGTCAGCGCTTCGCCCTCGCGTAGCGCCACCGCCACCTTTTCAAGGGCCTCTTCATGCAATGGGCTTCCGGTGACCGGGCGAACCACATCGAGCGCATGCATCAACTCAACGCCGGAACGTACCAAGGTGCCGAGCATCCGAGCGAATCTTGCGTGAATCGTCTTGCGCAGGAGATCACCGATGAATGGAACGCGCAAACGGATGCGATCCAGAAGCAACGCCCCCGCGCGTGTACGACGCGCCGTCCGCAAGGCGAGCGCGACCGCCGTCGCGACGATGGCAACGACGATCCACGGTAGCGGCGCTCCAAATGTCGTCCCGAGCCAGAGCAAAAAACGGGTTGAAGCCGGAAGCTCGGTGTGGAACGAGACGAACAGATCAGAGAACATCGGCACGATGCGTACGATCAAGAACGCGACGAGCGCGAGCGACGCGGCGAGGACGGTCGCGGGATATGCTAGTGCTGAGAGAACGTTCTTGCGCAAGGCTTCGTCGCGCTCCAGAAGCGTCGCAACGCGCTCGAGCACGTCGTCAAGAATGCCGCCGGCTTCGCCCGCGGCGATCATCGCGACAATCAGCGATGGAAACATACGCGGACGCCGTCCGAACGCGCCGCTGAGCGGGTCGCCGCGTTCGATCTCCCTCAGAACGTCGCGAAGCGTTGAACGCAGTGCTTCGTCGCCGGTACGCTCGATCGTAATTTGTAGCGACCGGCGCATTGCGACTCCGGCTCGTATCAACGTTGCGAATGAGCGGAAGAACGTCACCCGAGTCCGGCCCGACGGCGCGCCGAATCGCCACGTTATATGAATGTCGGCATTCCACGGGCGCCGCCGCTCAACGGCCGTTATGTAGAGCGAACGTCCGTGGAGTCCCGCAATCGCCGCTTCGCGGTCGGCGGCGATAAGCGACCCCCGAACGCGGTCGCCGCTACTCGTTCGTGCGACGTAGCGATAGTTCATCAACCGGCGACTCGGCCGAGGTCGCGAATCTCCGCCGGCCGGTTTGCGACCGCGCGCGCCGTCTGTGCGTCGATGGCGCCGCGAAGAAGCAGATCGGAGAGGTGCGATTCGAGTGTCTGCATACCGGATGCGCGACCGGTCGCGATGGTGTTGCGAAGCTGGTGCGTTTTCCCTTCGCGAACGATCGCACGAACCGCGTCGTTTCCGACCAGTATCTCGGCGGCGGCGATGCGGCCGCTATCGCCGCGCGCCGCCACCAAGCGGAGTGAAACGACGGCGACGAGCGTAGACGCCAGCTGCGTTCGAATCTGCGCGTGCGCGTTGCTTGGGAAGGCGTCGACGATACGATCGACGGTCTGCGCCGCGTCATTCGTGTGGAGTGTCGAGAGAACGAGGTGACCCGTCTCCGCCGCGGTTAGTGCGGCTTCCATCGTCGCACGGTCGCGCATCTCGCCGACCAGAATCACGTCCGGGTCGGCGCGCATGAAGCCGCGCAACGCTTCGGCATAATCGAGAACGTCCGTGCCGATCTCACTGTGCGCGATCAACGAGCGGATTGGCGCGTGCACGTATTCCACCGGATCTTCGACCGTCACCATCACGCGGTCGGACGTTCGGTTCATGCGGTCGAGCAGGGCCGCGAGCGCCGTCGTTTTTCCGCTGCCCGTCGGTCCCGTGAAGAGAATCAGCCCGTTGGGCCGCAGCGCGAATGAGGATACGATCGAGGGCAACGCGAGCGTCTCGAGCGTTGGAATCGTCGATGCGAGAAAGCGAAACGCGAGTCGAAGGCCTGCGGTGGTACGGTAGGCGTGGAGGCGATACGGCGCGGCGTGACCTGCGCGACGGGCGATGTCGGCCGTTCCGACCGATGCGAGCCGGGTGAGGCCCTCGGGCAGAAGCACCTCACTGAGAAACAGGCGGAGCGTGTCGTCGCCGAACGTGGGAAGATCGAGCACGACGACGCGACCGTCGATTCGCAATGTCGGTGCAGTGCCGCCCCCGACATGGAGATCGCTGGCCGAACGCCCGCGCGCAAGCGCGATCAGTTCGTCGAGCCGCACACGCTCGACGCTCATCGTAACCACCAGCCGACAACTCGCTCTATCTCTTCGAAACTCGTCGTTCCGTCAATCAGCACGCGTGCGGCGTCGTCGAAGAGCGAACGGTGACCGCGCGCGGCCGCCAGCTGGCCGATCGTCGCGCTGGACGCGCCCGATGCGATCGCATCCCGAATGGCGTCGTCGACGCTGAGGACTTCGAAGATACCCGTTCGTCCGGCGTAACCGCTGGCATCGCATGCGCTGCAGCCGACCGGCAGGAACCATGTCTCCGCACCGTCGGGCAGCGTCCGGCGCAGGTCGCCGGGAATTGTCGCGCGGCGGCGGCAGTGGACGCACAAGCGTCGTACGAGTCGTTGCGCGACGACGGCGGTAACTGCCGCGGCGAGTGAATGTCGTTCAACGCCGAGCTCCACGAGCCGGTCGACCGTCCGTGGTGCGTCGTTGCTGTGGACGGTCGCAAAAACCGTTTGACCCGCCAACGCGGCGGAAACGCCCACGCCGACCGTTTCGGCGTCCCGCATCTCGCCGATCATGATCACATCAGGATCTTGACGCATGAACGAACGCAAGACCGTCGGAAACGTGAGCCCGGCGCGAACGTTCACTTGAACTTGCGCGGCTCCGGCCAAGCGCGCCTCGATCGGATCTTCGACCGTGCACACGTTTCGCGCCGTGCGATCGAGCTCGGCGATCGATGCGTAAAGCGTCGTTGTTTTACCGCTTCCCGTCGGCCCGCTCACGACGACAAAACCCCAAGGTGCGTGTGCGACCGTCCGATAGAATGCAAGGGAGCGCGGCTCCATGCCGAGATCATCAAGGCGCGGCAATGCAACGTGATGGTCGAGCAGGCGGATCACGAGCTTTTCGCCGTCCATCGTCGGCACCGATGAGACGCGCGCATCGACTTGGCGCCCGTCATACGTCATCGAGTAGCGGCCGTCTTGTGGTATGCGACGGTTCGCGATGTCCATGCCTGCGAGCAGTTTGATGCGGCTTACGAAGGGTGCGTACGTCTCGGTCACGATCGTTTCCGCAGGGCGCAAGATGCCGTCGACGCGGATGCGCACGCGACCGAGGCCGTCGTCGAGCGGCTCGATATGCACGTCGCTTGCGCGCAAACCGATGGCACGACGGAAGGTCGTGTCGACGGCGCGCACCGCCGGTGCGTCGAGATTGATCGATGTTAACGCATCAATCGGGTCGAGGGAAGAAGACCGAATCGCCGCCACTCGAGACCCCTCTCACGAGAGAAAGCAAGACGAAAACTATGCGCTTGACTAAGAGGTCAAGCACCATACAATGTCAATTCGGTTACCGATTGGTAAACTTTAGAGAATTTTGAGTCGCGGCGCCTTAAACTTTTTTAATAGAAACCGGCGGCAATATCCCGGCAACAATTTTGCATCGAGCCGCTTCATTAGCACTAGTGTGGCGCGCATCGAGTCGTTCACGCCGGGTACTCGCGATCGATGTTGCCGATCAGAAAGATGATCGGAAGACATGCGACGACGAGCGCAACGCCGGCAGTGACGACGAGCGGCAGCAAAAAGCTTCCGCTGCCCGCGACGAGCACGCCGGTGATGTCGTTCGCCGAACGCCGCGTGCGAGCAAAACGTCGCAGAGCCAGCCGCCGAAAATCGTGACGAAGAAGCCGACGATGAACGGTAACGTCCCGATGAACCCGCTGTTGAGGAACGACAAGTGCCGCTGCAGCACGAGATATCCGGGTAACCATGTTGCGAACACGTAGTACATGTAGAGGTATCCCGCGTTGCCGAGCATCATGCCCCATCTCGTGCGATAGCGCAAAAGCTGCGTCCAATCGATCCGCTCGCTCGTCATCGGCGCGCCGCCGGTGCGATAGACGGCGAGAAAGAGCGCAAGCCAAATGATGGCCAGCAAACCCGTCAGGTAGAACACCCACGGAAGACCGAGCGTCTGATAGACGACGGCGGAAAATGGAATGCCGAGCGCGAGGCCGACCTTGTTCCCCCCAAAGAATGCGCCGACGGCCCGCGTGCGTTCGTTCGCAGGAAACGATTCGCGGATCACGCGCTGACCTGCGGGAATCATCGGCCCCTCGCCGATTCCGACGATCGCACGAAAGATCGCGAGCGGAACGAACGCCGTCGTAAGTGTCGTTTCGTTACCTCCCTAGCCGGGAAAGCGTACAGCGCCACTTTCTTGGGAGTATCACATGGCTGGAATCATTTGGGCCCTCATCGTTCTGATGTTCGTCTTCTGGGTCGCCGGATTCGCGCTGCACGTCGGCGGCGGACTGATCCATCTGTTGTTGGTTATCGCCGTCGTTCTGCTAATCTTCAACATCGTCACGGGCCGCGGCGCGCGCGTTTAGGTCTTCGGAGAAAAGCGCGCGGCAGCAAACCCAGCGCGCTTTTTCTTTTGCGATGTTTGCCGTCCGCGAATGCGCGCGAACCGCGGTTAGCACGGCATCGGGGACTGGCCAAGAATAGTCGAGTACGCTAGACTGGTCACATGAATGAGACTATCGGCTTGGCAGACGCGAAGGCCCGACTTTCGGAGGTCATCGACCGTGTCGAAGCGGGCGAAACGGTCATCATTGCGCGAAACGGCGTTCCCGTAGCGGAGATGCGCCCGATGCACCGTGTTTCGCCGGGAGATGCGGTTAGAAAAATCCGCGCGATCGCGAAGCGCGTGTCCAAGCGAAATGAAGGAAAGGCGTCGTGGCCTGAAGCCGGGCGCAGCGTTCGTGATGTCGCGCACGAGCAGCACCGCTTTTAATATGTCGCTTGTGTTCGACGTGTTACTCGCGGCGAGATGGTTTTTGCGCGACGAAGAGGATGAGGGCGCGGGCGCACTCCTGGCCCGAGTTGCGGCAGAAGGTGCGCACGTGCCCGCGCTCTTTCGATGGGAGATTCAGAGCGTACTTCTCGGGGCTGAACGCGCGAGCCGGATCGACCCGGACGATGTCGACGCGGCGCTCGCCGCACTTCGTGACCTCCCGATTGTCGTCGAGCCGCCCGGCGCACGCGTCTTCTCCGGTTCTGAGCTGCAGCTCGCTCGGCACTATGATCTAACACCGTATGATGCGGCATATCTCGCTCTCGCCGCGGGCCGGCATCTACCGCTCGCGACGCTCGACTCTGCTCTTGCGCACGCCGCGTCCGATCTTGACGTGGTTGTTATGCCGCGTGCGGACCGATCGACCTCTGGCTTTTGACCTCTTTCTTGACGGCTCACCGGCTCATCGCTTTGATGGTCGCTTTGTCCGTTACCTGATGGTTAGCTATGGCCGCACGGATCCGAACCGAAGTTTGCTATTTGAGAACATTCTGAGCGCCAGTATCGTCATGGGTGAGTCGCTGCGCGTTGCATGGATCGCGATATGGTCAACTGACGAGGTGACTCCGGAACCAGCGAGCCGGCAGTCATGACGCCGACACGATGGACTCACAAGCGTCTAATGCATCGGCATCGCTTCATACACGCGGACACTGGTTATCATGGGGCAGGCCTTAGCAATCGCTTCTGCGTCAGCAAAACTCTCAACGTTAATAACACAATACCCGGTTAAGGATTCCGCGCCCAACGGCAACTCTTGGTTCCCGAATGTGAAATCTCTTTACCGGCTCCAAATGGACCGCCCATATCGACCATCTTATCTCCGATCGACTGGAACCATTTGCCCCACGCCTGCATAATCGCGTCGGTCGGCGGGTTGAATCCATAGGTAAAGATGACAAATTTTTTCATGCGATCTCCATTTGGCCGTTGCCTCGTGATAGTACATGACGTCGCCCCGACGTCGAAGCCCCAAGCATCACGATTAAGAACGTGAACGTTGTAATCTCTGTGAAAAGCCGGGCTTTCTAACTGCAGCCGCTGGTTGAGCCGCACGAGTCGCATTTCAGGCACGTGCCGTTTCGGACGAGCGTGAATTGACCGCACGTTCCGCACGCGTCACCGCTGTAGCCTTTCGCAAGTGCTTCGCGTGCCTTCTCGGCAACCGGCTGCAATAATCCGCGCTGCTGTATTCCAGCCGATGGTGCCGGCGCTACGGTTATTGCTACCGGTTCGGGCGTGGGCGCGCGAAGGGACGGTTTCGCGGGCTGCGCGGTCACCGGACGATACGTCACCGCGCCCTCTTCCTCGGCGATGAAGTCCGGCTCGGGACCCATCGCATCGATCATCTGCGACGGCTGTACTTGCGCGAGATCGTAGCGACCGAGATAGCTCACCGCGAGCTCACGGAAGATGTAGTCGAGGATCGACGTTGCCATCTTGATGTTCTCGTGACCGACAACCGGACCGTTCGGCTCGAAGCGCGTGAACGTAAACGCGTCGACGTATTCTTCGAGCGGCACACCGTGTTGTAATCCGAGCGACACGGCGATCGCGAAGTTGTTCATCAGTGAACGGAACGCGGCACCTTCCTTGTGCATGTCGACAAATATTTCGCCGATCGTCCCGTCGGTGTATTCGCCCGTCCGGAGGTAGACTTTATGTCCGCCGACGATCGCCTTCTGCGTGTAGCCGTCGCGACGATCGGGCATCTTGCGACGCTTGGCGATGTAGCGGTAAACGATCTTTTCCGCGATCTGCACGGGCGTCGTGTAGGCCGTTTCCGCGCCTTCGGCATCGTCACCATCGGAGCCAATGTCATACGAGGCCGCAAGCGGCTGCGAGAGCTTCGAGCCGTCGCGGTAGAGCGCGACCGCTTTCGTCATCCGCTCCCACGAGTAGCGGTACGCCGCTTTGACGTCGCCGATCGTTGCCGTTTGCGGAAGATTGATCGTCTTCGAAATCGCACCGCTGATGAACGGCTGCGCTGCTGCCATCATGTCGACGTGGGCGAGTGGACGGATATACCGCGAACCGTGTTTGCCGCAGGGCGTCGCGCAATCGAAGATCGCGAGATGCTCGTCCTTGAGGAACGGCGCGCCTTCTAACGTCATGCGTCCGCAGATGGCGTCGGACGCCTCGTCGATCTGCGGTGCCGTGAATTCGAGCACGTCCCGAAGGATCGAAATGTTCCAATCGGCGAGCTGCTCCTCGGTCATTCCGAGCTTCGTCTTGCAGAAGTCATCACCGAGGACGAAATGGTTGAAGACAAACCCGATCTCGAATGCGCCGAGCAATTGTGCTTCGATCTTCGCGAGCGTCTTATCGTCGAAGCCCTTCGCTCTGAGCGTCGCACGGTTGATATGCGGAGCACCTTCGAGCGTGTTCGTGCCTTTGGCGAACGTCTCGATCGCGACGATCTGATCGTTGTTGTACCCCAGGCGCCGAAGTGCCGGTTCGACCGACTGATTGACGATCTTGAAGTAACCGCCGCCGGCGAGCTTCTTGAATTTCACGAGCGCAAAGTCGGGTTCGATACCGGTCGTATCGCAATCCATAACGAGGCCGATCGTATTATGAGAAACGAAGCCGTTTGCGACATACGTGACATTGGCCGGAACGGAGAGATCGTAGGTCAGTTGCTCGCCGCCGTCCACGTTCGCGACGACATCGTCGTAGAAGAAGTTGAGGGCAGACGCGACTTCCGGATGATCCGATTCGGCAAGCACGGCGCGAGCAGTCGCGCTGCTGATCGCCCTGGCGTGCCGACCCTGATATGTCAGCATACGGCTGTACATCGTATGGCCTGACGGTACGAGTTCGCGAATCGTTTCGTGACAGACAAACACAGGATCACCGCGTGTTCCTTGCGTAACGGTTTGCGTTTGGACCGCTCCGGCTTTCCGCTGACCGATGAAACCGATCGTTTCAAGAAACACCGCAGCATAGGACGCGTTGCGCACGCGAAGGACGAACAGGTCCGCTTGTCCCCAGCCCGACTGGTCGATCTTCGTGCTGGTCGGAACGCCCAGCGCCAACATGATTTGTTTGATTTCATCGCTGAATCCGCGATGCGCCGACGACATGCATGCTGCGCCATTGGTCACGGTTCCATCGGCTTCGAACACACCGCGTAAAAATGCACCGTATATTGCCCGGTCGTTTGAGGCAAGAACGGCGTCCGGAATGCGTGGCATGTAGCCTTTGCCGGAATGATCGGCTTCGGGACAACGCTTTGCGAAGCCGCAGGCTTCCCACCACATCGCCAGGGGGACGGAGTGGATCGCCAACTCCGCATAGCCACCCTTGTCGGTGATGCGTGCCTCAAGATTGAAGAGTTCTTTTGCGCTGCGGACGAGGCGCGCAAGAACGTCACGATCGTCACGGGCGATGCAGAGACGCAGCCCCTTGCTGTGCAGAGAACCGTCGCCCATGAAATAGCCGACGAATTCGGCCAGCTGAACGGTCATCGTGCGCGGAACGACCGTCGTGTAATCGCCGGTCCGGTATTCCTCGCCGAGGGGCGGGAGCGCAACGGTGTTCGGCGTTCCGACGAACTGGCCCATAGCGAGCGCGACCACATCACTTTCCGTGATGTCGCCGAACCGCTTCCAAACGAGTTGCTTCGTATTCGGATCGACGACCTTGATGCGATGCGTAGGCGTCCCTTGGATGCTGTAGCCATTCTTCGTGACGATGCGACGCGTGTGTTCGATGCCGTTGACGAAGAATTTCGTTGCTCGTTGTGTCCCGTCGTCGGTAAGGACGCGGAAGTCGACGTCTTGCCACGTGTCGCCATCCGGATTGCCGAGCATCGAAAGACGCGCGAACCCACGATCGGTCGCTACGAGTGAATCCCCGACGAGGCATCCCGTCGGCGCGATGCATGTGACCTGTGCGTTACGATAGCCCGCGACCTCACCGATCGCGAGCGCATTGTCCCACATCACGCGTGCCAGCGCCCAGGTCTCTTGTGTGAAGAGCGTCGGTGCGTGCGTGATCGGCGTAACGGTTAGGCCTTCGTATTCGTTCTTCGGCACGGCATACGCCGCGCGGCGATGATTGCGCAGCACGCGCTCCATCGATTCGCCGTTTCTCGCGTAGCTCGGAAACGAACCGAGTTGGCGCGCCATTTCCGCCGACGTCTTATATGCCGACGCTGTCATCAGCGACGAAATTGCTGCGCACCAGCCGAAGCCTTCCTCGGAATCGTACGGCAAGCCCATTCGCATGAGCATCGTCCCGAGATTCGCATAGCCGAGACCAAGCGTACGATACTCATACGAACGGCGCGCGATCTCACGCGACGGAAACTGCGCCATCAAGACGCTGATCTCGAGCGTCACCGTCCACAGACGACACGCATCAGCAAACCGCTTCGCTTCAAATTGTCCTGCAGAATCAAGACAGTTTACGAGATTGATAGACGCTAAGTTGCAGGCAGTATCATCTAGGAAAAGGTACTCCGAGCAATTGTGAACGACGACCCCGTTCGCGACGAAATGAGACGTGTCAGGTTCCATAAGATCGTATACAGCTTCGATTCCCCGAGGCCGAAGCGTGTCGAAACGATCGGTCATGCGATCCGCGTACGTTGATACGCGTAAATTGAGGCGCCTCAGGCGATCTGCTTTCGTTGATTCCGGATGAAAGCCGATCTCTTGCTCAAAGCGTAAACGAGAGGAGCGCGAAATACGAAGAGAATGCATCTCTTGCACGGAGTAAAGAGCGGAGCCACCTTTGCCATCCGGGCGCATTGCTACCGAAACTCCACCGCGACGATTCTCGTAAATTTTCGCCTTGATTCCAAAAGATAGTAGCAGCGTCTGGACTTGCGTCAGCAGCTCGATCGATGTTGAATCAAGTGCAACGTACTGCGTTTTATCACCGTAGTCGCCTACGCATCCGTCGGCGGTAAAGAGACCGCGCAGCAAAGCGGCCGTCGAAAATGAATCCAAAGTAAATGCTGCGTCGCATAATGCTTTTCGCTGACCGCCCTGGTCTAAGCGCGCGAATCGTTCAAACGTCGCAACAATGGAACGATTAGAAACGGTAACGCGCGAGCCGCCCGGTGTGGGTTTTGTGACGGTTGTCATTCGCGCACCGCGCCCATCGATTGCAGTTCGCTGCTTTTCGAGATTCAACGACTTTGCGACGTCTTCTAAGATGGATGCCTCAGCTTCGCTCATTGTAAGGATGAGCGAGCGTTGCGGACCGACCGGCGTACTATTTTTTGTGATACAACCATCGCCGACGGCAATTCCTATTGAAAAAGCTACGCCGGAATCGATCGAAGTTTGGCCAAATCCGGACCCGCTTAGAAGCAGTTCATCCTCAGTCGTTAAGTCTTTCGCAGCAACGTCACCGCGGTTCGCCGTAAGCACTTTATGATCGGCAGTTACATTGAAGCGATAGCCCGACCGAGTTCGCAATTCGACCGTTTCTTTGTTGCCGGTCGGAAAGATATTTGCGACAAAATGTGGTTTCCCATCGCTTCCGATGACAAACGCCGATTTGCCGACGAGGTCGGCTATCCGCTGCAAGCCGTCAGCCGTAGCAATAAGCGTGTCACCGGTCACGCACGGGTTACTTGCGTTGATGCGACCGTCGCTTGGACACGTATGCCATTCGTTGATGGTCGTGTCGAATTGCAAGCCGGGATCGGCGCACTGCCACGCTGCGATCGCAATCTTTTCCCAGAGATCTTCTGCAGGGACAGATTTGGCGATGCGTCCGTCGGTGCGGCGCGTGAGGTCCCATGATTGCCCGGCATCGAGACGCGCGAAAAACTCGTTCGGAATACGAACGGAGTTGTTCGAGTTCTGACCGGAAACCGTACCGTAGGCTTTCGAATCCCAGTTCGTGTCGTACGTCTCGATCGCGAGCTCTTTATAGCCTTGACGCGCGAAATCGAGCGCGTATTGAACGTTGCCTTGCGGAATGCCGACCGAAAGGGCCGCACGCATCGCCGACTTCAACGCCGGATTGAGCGCCGGATCGAGTCGTGCGCTCTCGGGGAGCGACTCGTTTTGCGCGGCTTTCAAGATCGCGTTGAGATGCTTCTCGCAGACGATCGATCCGGTCACGAGGTCGGACACCTTTTGCTCTTCGCTGACCTTCCACCCGATGAACGTTTCGACATCGGGGTGATCGAGATCGAGTACGCACATTTTTGCCGCACGTCGTGTCGTACCACCCGATTTGATAGCGCCCGCGGCGCGATCGCCGACCCGCAGAAACGACATGAGTCCGGAACTCGTCCCACCGCCGGAGAGCTTCTCTCCTTCGCCGCGCAGTTGCGAGAAATTCGAGCCGGTATTATGGATTGCGACAAGTGCGTCTTCACCGGCGAGATAGGTATTATTGTGTCGTACGGTGAGGTCGTTGAACGCAACGTTATCGGAACACGGTTCAACCGCGGTTACATATGCCACACCTTCTGCGACCAACCGGACCCGTTCGATTTCAGCGGTTACCGCAGATTCCGGAAGCGCCGAGATTGCGTGAAGCAATTTCTGTGAGTTAATGATCCCTTCGTATGCGAGGCGCCCGGTATGGAATGAGGCTTCACCGACAAAACCGTGAAGCAGATCGCCCTCGTGTGTCGTAAAGATCGTCTCACTGATGCGCGATGACAACGGCAAGCAAAAGGCTCGTTGCGTCGTTTGATCGTCGCGTGCAAGCGCCCGTACATGCTTCGATGTAGCGATATGTTGTACGATCGCCGCGCGAAGCCGAGCCGGTGCAGAACGGCGAATAATTGCCGTCTGCGCGTAGATGCTCGAATGCGGACCAGCGGTCAGCACGCCGCCGCCGGTACCTAACAATGACGAAATGACGGCGACGTGCTCGACGAATGGTCGGCAGACCGACGTGTACGTCGCACGACCTTCGCTGGCCGTTCCGTCGGAATCGATCAGGCCCGCGAGGAACGCTGCCTGAACCGGCAACGCAGCCCGCCGGATAACCGGCGGAATTTCAAGTGAATACGTTTTCGAGCCCGCGGCGCCGGTGACGTTTTCGAAGAACGCCGTCGCGCGTGAACGCGTGCAGGTAAGCGTCTTGCCACGCGATGACGTTCCCGGCCGAGCGTCCGAGGAGATCGACGATGCGGCCTGAAACCGCTCCCGCAAAATGCGCTGTGCCTTGCGCAACGGTTCGTCATCTTCGTCAAAGAACCGCAGCCGTAACGTCTGGTACAGATAGGTTCCGTACGGGCGCTTTGCTTCTTTGCGCTGCCGGTTCAGATTTCCGTCACCGAGAAAGTAGCCGACGAGCCACGCGATATCCTCATCGATGACGACCTCATGCGTTTCGAGTTTTCGGTAACGAGTGAACGAGTATGCGATTTGCTCCGGTGCGCCCGAGCGTGCGAGTAAGGTGCGAACATCGCTATTGGGGCCGACGATCGCATCGCCGCGCCGCAACATGTCGGCGCGGCGTTCGATGATCGAGTCGCCGTCCCAAACCATGAAAGGGTGCCACGCCGATACCGTTGCACGTGCACCGGTATCGAGACGCACGATGACCTTGTCTTCGAGTGCTACTTCGTAGGTCCACACGCGTTCGATCGGATCTTCTATAATGTGTCCGCTCGTCGAATCGAGTGAAAGTGTTTTGAGTTGAAGATCGGCGATGTCAACGTATCGACCCTGTCCGTCGAAGTCATGCACGACGCGATTGCGCGATACTTCGTGGAAAAGATCGCCGATGCGAACAAGACCGCGTCCGACAATATTGACGAAGGCCCGTTCCGAAATGCAGCCGGAACCGTATTTAAAAATTCGCGCTTCACGAACCCAAAGGTCCATGATGCCGCCTTCATTGACTAAATCGTCGCTTACCGACTGGATAAAGCAAGCGTGGGGGGCTGGATGCTCGTAGGCGCTGGTCGACACCATCAACTCGCCGCTCTTGGGATCGACGTAATGGTGGCCTTGCGCCGGGCCGGCGATGCCGTACGCCCAATGCAGACCGGTGTTGAACCACTGCGGCGAGTTCGGGGCGCCGATCTGACGCGCCAGCATCGCGCACATCTCGTCGTAATAGGCGCGTGCATCGTGCTCGGTATCGAAGTAGCCATGTTTGAAGCCCCAATACGTCCACGTGCCGGCCAAACGGTGGAAGACCTGGCGCGCATCGGTCTCCGGACCGAACACCGCGTCGTCGGCCGGCTCGGAGCGCCACAACCACGCGGGCACACCCGGCTCCTCGACGCGCGCGAGCGCGCTCGGCACGCCTGCCTTACGGAAGTATTTCTGCGCGATGATGTCCGTCGCGACCTGACTCCAAGGTGCGGGAATTTGGATGTCCTTTGCCTCGAACACCGTCGAACCGTTCGTGTTCACGATACGCGAGGTACGCGGTTCAAAGGTGACGCCGGCGTATGGATCGCCGATTGCGGAGTACGTGCGGGAGAATTTCATCAGGGCGATCCTCGGCGGCGCTGGCGATAATCGGTAGACAATAAGTATCGAACATACGTTCGATCACGTCAAGCCTTCGACTTGAGAAGGTTGAGCCGGGCACAACATATGGTGTCTGCCCGGGCTTCACACCTACTAGATATCGATCACGTCTCCTTGTGGAGCGGTTGCGCAGAACGTCACATTTCTGTGTATTTCTGCCTTGCCGCGGCGGATGGAACGCCGGGCGGGGTGGGCGGGGTGTGGACGGAACCGGGGATAGGGTGGATAGTTTTCGGCCCGACGCGTACGCGCTAACGCTCGCCGACGTCGACCGCGCCGCGCTTTGGTCGGCCGGCATCCGCGGACTCGTGCTCGATCTCGATAACACGTGTTGCGCGTATCATCAGCCTGAACTTGCGCCGGGCGTCGCGGAATGGGTCCGGGCGGCGCGCGCCGACGGATTCGCGATGGTGCTGCTCTCGAATAATTTCGCCGAACGCGTTGCCGCGGTCGCCGCCGCTTTAGGTGTGCCGGCCGTCCCGAACGCGCTCAAGCCGTTACCGTTCGGTTTTCTACGCGCCGTCCGGCTCTTGGGGATTCCGCGGCGGGCGGCGTGCGTCATCGGCGATCAGCTCTTCACCGACGTGCTGGGTGCGAAACTGCTAGGTTGCCATGCCATCCTCACGGATCCGCTCGTCGCGGTCGACTTCCCGCTGACGCGTGTTTTGCGCTTCCTCGAACGCGTTTTCTTTGCGCGTAGGGCGCCCAAACGCGAGTAGCGTCGTGCGCGGCCGGCGAAGATACCAGCGTGAAGATGATCGAGCCGCCCCGCCTCGCCGTACACGATTCGGGCCCGCCGCCGGCGCTCGTCGAATTCATGACGCAGCAGTGGGCGCCGCGGTCGGGCCGTGTTCCGACGCTTGCGGGACGCGAACGTTTCGCCGCACGCCGCAACGCGATCGCGCAACAGTTTCCCGGTGAGGTGCTGGTCGTGCCGAGCGGTCGCGAAAAAACTCGCGCCAACGATACAAATTATCGTTTTCGGCCCGGCACCGATTGCTACTATCTCACGGGAATCACCGAGCCGGACGTCGTGCTCGTCCTTGCGCCGCAAGGCGCCGGTCACCGCGCGATCGTTTTTTCGCATCCGAATCCGGGCAAGACGAGTAACGCGTTCTTCACCGACCGGGTGCGCGGTGAATTGTGGGTCGGGCCATGGCGAGGCTTGCCCGAACTTGCCGCGCGCTACGGCGTCGAAACCGACGCCCTTGCCGGACTGCCGGCGTTCGTTACCGGCGCGCTTGCCGATGGTCCCGTGCGCGTGCTGCGCGAACTCGACGCGACCGTCGATGCGTTGCTGGCGCCCGCGGGAGCGCGCGACGGCGCGTTTGCGTCAGCGCTTTCGGAATTGCGGCTGATCAAGGACAATCTCGAAATCGCCGAGATGCGAACGGCGATCGCCGCGACGAAGCGCGGTTTCGACGACGTCGTCCGCGCCTTACCGGGTGCGATCACCGAACGCGTCGTCGAGGGCGTTTTCGGGTTACGCGCACGCGTCGAAGGCAACGACGTCGGCTACGGCACGATCGCCGCGTCCGGTCCGGACGCGTGCACGCTGCACTGGGTGCGCAACGACCGCCGCATCACGGAAAACGACCTGTTGCTACTCGATGCCGGCGTCGAGGCCGTCTCGCTCTACACCGCCGACATCACGCGCACGATTCCCGTGTCGGGAACGTTCACGGCTGAACAGCGCGATGTGTACACACTGGTCTGGGAAGCGCAACGGGCCGCGTTCGCAGAGTGCCAACCGGGGAACGACTTTCTGGATCCGAATCGCGCGGCGATGCGGGTGCTCGCGCACGGGCTCGAACGGCTCGGCATCCTCGCATCGGCCGAGGACGCATTACGCGACGAGCACCAATTCTTCAAGCGATACTCGTTGCACGGGGTCAGTCACATGCTCGGCCTCGACGTCCATGATTGCGCCGCCGCGCGCGCCGAGACGTACCGGTACGGCGCGCTGCGCACCGGCATGGTGCTCACGGTCGAGCCGGGACTCTATTTCCAGCTCGATGACCTGACCGTACCCGAGCGTTATCGCGGGATCGGCGTCCGTATCGAGGATGACGTCGTCGTCACGGCGGACGGCTACGAGAATCTGTCGGCCGCGCTGCCCAGCGAGCCGGCGGCGGTCGAAGCCTGGGTTCGCAGCATGCGCGGAACGGTGCCCGAACCGTTCGTCATTCCGCGGGACGTGCAAACCGGGCGTCACAGCGAAGGTTACGACTAACGTGAATACTGTTCTTCCGGTGCAATCATAGCGCGCCCAGCCCGCCGCCCGGCGAAACGCCGCAAACCCGCCTCGGCGCGGGTCGAACGTGTCGACGAGTCGGCGAAACAGCCGATGATCGAAATGTTCGGGACGATCAAACAAGTCTATCCGAGCACGACGTTCGGCGTCGAGCTGGAAAACGGCCACGAAGTATTGGCGCATATCGCCGGCCGCTTACGCCGCCATCACATCAAACTGTTGCTCGGCGACCGCGTCGAACTCGAAATTTCTCCATACGATTTGACCAAGGGGCGTATCATCTACCGGTATCGCGCCGGCGAAGCACGTCGCTCGTCTTCCCAACCGGCGTAGCACGCGCTCTGCGCGTAGCAGCGCGGTCTCCGGGAACAAGACGAAGCATGCAGGATGAACACGATATTGCCGTTGCGGTGCCCAGTTCGTACGGCGCTCCCGGATCCGGCCCCGGTGTAAACGATACCGTCGAATCGGAGAACATCAACGCCCCGGCTCCGCCCGACTGGAAGCCGGTTCCCGGCCGCGATGACGCGCACGATACGCCCGAGGAATCGGCATGACGCGTTTGCTACCCGGCGTTGCGCTCGCGGCGCTGCTCGCGGTACCGGTTGCCGCGTCGGCACAAAGTCCGAAGCCGTCCCCGGCGATCAAAAATACCCAAGGCGGCATCAACAACGCGAAGTCGAAAATTTCGCACACCCAAGCGAAGTCAAAGAAGGGCGCCCAGGCGGTCGGTTCCGGCGGCGCGCATCCGGACAGCGAAGTGCCGAACAATCCGGGCGAATCATCGAACAAGCCTGGCTCCGGGCCCGGCATGGCCGGCGGAAGCGGCGGCAAGTAAGCCGAGGGCGCGAGGGCTCCTTCGCCGTACCGGAGAGGGTGCTGCGCGCGCGTCCTGACCTAGCAAAATCGTACGATCCTGCCGATGTCGAACCGCGTCTTATCGCGCGCCACCTCGCCGCGGGGGCCTTTCATGCCGACATCGATCGCGCGCGGCCGCCGTTCATCATTTCCATGCCACCGCCGAACATCACGGGCATCGCCCATATCGGACACGGCTCGACGTACACGCCCATGGACGTGCTGACGCGCTATCATCGCATGCGCGGCGATAACGCCGCCTGGCTACCGGGTCAAGACCACGCCGCGATCGCGACCGAAGCGGTGCTTGTCCGAGAGCTTGCCAAAGACGGACAAACGCGCGACGGATTGGGCCGCACGGCATTCATCGAGCGTGCATGGGAGTGGCGCAACCAGTACGGCAACCGGATCGACGAGCAGTTCAAACGGCTCGGTTTCGGCGCCGATTGGGAACGCGAACGTTTCACGATGGATGCCGGGCTTTCGGCGGCGGTCGTTCACGCATTCAAGCGCCTCTACGACGATGGTTTCATGTATCGCGGCACGCGGCTGGTGAATTGGGACCCGCAAGCGCGGTCGACGCTTTCCGATGCGGAGATTGAAAATGAACCGTACGCGGGTTCGTTATGGCACGTTCGGTACCGGGCGGAAGACGGCAGCGATGGCGTCGTCATCGCCACGACGCGCCCCGAAACGTTCTTCGCCGACGTCGCGGTCGCGGTGCATCCCGAGGACGAACGCTACCGCGACCTGATCGGAAAACAGCTCGTCTTGCCGCTCGTCGGCCGTACGATTCCCGTTATCGCGGACGCGGCGATCGAGCGCGACTTCGGAACCGGCGCCCTCAAGGTCACGCCCGCGCACGACACGACCGACTACGAGATCGTTCGGCGCTACAACGCGCGGCAATCGGATGCGACGCTCCAGCTACCGTTACCGACGACGATCGACTACGACGGCACGATCTGTGCGCCGGTGTGGCGCGATCCCTCGCATGCACCGCGGGGCGCAGCGGAACGCGCACGTTGGGACGACGCGACCGCGCGGATGCAACGCTACGTCGGCATGGATCGCTTCGAGGCGCGCGCGCAGATCGCCGCCGCTCTCGACGCAGCGGGCGCACTCATCCGCACCGAACCGTACGAGACGACGGTGCCCGTGTCGTCGCGTTCGGGCGCGATCATCGAACCGTTGCTCTCGCTGCAGTGGTTTCTGGCAATGGAATCGCTCGCACAGCCGGCGCTGCAGGCGTACCGCGAAGGACGGCTGCGATTCGTTCCGGAGCGGTTCGGGCGCACCTACGAGCACGGGCTCATGACGCTGCGGGACTGGAACATTTCGCGCCAGGTGTGGTGGGGCCATCAGCTGCCGGTTTGGTACACGCCGAACGACGATGTCATCGTTGCCGAAACGGAAGCCGGCGCGCGCGCAATCGCTCGCGAGACGTACGGCTCAGACGAGTTGCGGCGGGATCCGGATACGCTCGACACGTGGTTCTCGAGCGGGCTGTGGCCGTTCTCGATTTTGGGCTGGCCGGATCGCACGCCCGAGCTCGACGTGTGGTACCCCAATGCGCTGCTGATTACCGGACGCGAGATCATCTTCTTATGGGTGTCACGCATGGTGATGCTTGGCGTCCATTTCATGGGGCGCGTCCCATTCGCCGACGTCTTCATCACGCCGCTCGTGTTCGATTTGCACGGCCGTAAGATGTCGAAGAGTCTGGGCAACGCGATCGATCCGATGGACCTGGTCGCGAAATACGGCGCGGACGGCTTTCGTTTCGGCATCTTGCGTCAGATGCGGCTCGAATCGCAAGAGCTGCGCTTCGACGAGCAAAAGTGCGACGAAGCGAAGCGTTTCAACAACAAACTGTGGAACGCGCTGCGTCTTCTCGCGTCGTTCGACGAGGGGTTGCCCGAACGGATCGGATTGCCGCCGGTCGAAGCGCTGACGCTGGCCGATCGTTGGATTCTCGCGAAATTGCACGCGACGATCGCTGCGGTCACGGCGGCCTACGATTCGTATGCGATGGGCGTTGCTGCCGATGAACTCATCGCGTTCGGCTGGCAGATGTTTTGCGATTGGTACCTCGAAGCGGCCAAAGCGCCCGCGCAACGTGCGACGCGCATGGCCGTCGCGTCGTTCGTGTTCGACGCGTTCGTCCGGTTGATGCACCCGATCGCACCGTTCGTAACGGAAGAGATTCGCTCGGTGCTCGCGCCCGATGCCGGAACGATCGTCGCCGCGTCGTGGCCGCTCGCCGCCGACGTACCGTACGATCCGGGCGCCGAGGCGGACTTCGACCGCTTCATCGTCACGATCGAGCGATTGCGGAACGCGCGCGCCGAGATGGGCCTCGCGCAACGCGAACGCGTGACGGTGCGAGGGCCGGCGCTCGACGATGTCATCGTCGAACAATTGCGCATTTTTGCGGGTGCCGAGTTGCACGCAAACGATGCCGCCGGTTCGTTCGCGGAGCGGCTGGCCGCGCTTCGCATACACGCCGACGCGGCGCTCTTACGCGAACGCTACGGGCGCGATGTTGTTCGGCTGACCGCTGAAGTCGAACGGCTCCAGAAGAAGCTCGCGAACGAAAAATTCGTCGCGAACGCCAAGCCCGACGTCGTCGCGGCCGAACGCGAAAAGCTTAGCGACTACGGCCGCGAACTCACACAGGCCCGGTCGGCGCTCGACGCGCTCTAAGTGCCCCGTCTCGCAAATACCGATACAGTCGCTCCTTGCGACAACGAAAAATCGCTGTCGCTTGATGTATCGCCATTTACGAGACGGGGCACTAGTTCGGCGGAAGGCGACGGGTCGCGGTCCCCGAAACCGCGAGCGATGCCTGCTACGGCCCGCCGCCGCGTGCTGATGTCGCCCGCCGAAATCGACCGGGCCGTCGCGCGCATGGCACACCAGATCGTCGAGCCGGCCGACGCGCAACAGGGCCTCGTCGTCATCGGCATTCGTCGCGGCGGTGAAGCCCTGGCGCGCCGCCTGGCCGGCGAAATCGCGACGATTTCGGCGGCGGCGCCCGGCATCGGTTTTCTCAACATCAACCTCTACCGCGACGACGACGTCGCGCGCGAACTGCCGGAATCGGAAATTCGCACCGGCATCACCGGCAAGACGGTGGTGATCGTCGACGACGTGCTGTTCACCGGAAGAACGGTGCGTGCGGCACTCGATGCGGTCACCGACCTGGGCCGGCCGAATGCGATCCGTTTGGCCGTGCTCGTCGATCGCGGCTTGCGCGAGTTACCGATCCAGGCCGACTACGTCGGGAAGTTCATTCCGACGAGCCGGCGCGAGCACGTCGACGTGCTGCTCGCGCCGCAACGATCCGACGACGACATCGTCGCCCTGAACGTCGATGAGGATCGTGGCGGCACGTAATTTCATCGACGTCGACGACGTCACGCCCGGCGAACTGGTCGAGCTACTCGATCGCGCCGCGGCGTTCAGCAAAGCCGCACCGGAACGGGACCTGCTCGCCGGCGTGCCCGTCCTCAACCTCTTCTTCGAAGCGAGCACGCGCACCGCAACGTCGTTCACGCTCGCCGAACAGCGCGTCGGTGCGGACGTGATCTCGTTCGCCCCCGGCGCGTCGTCGCTCGGCAAGGGCGAGACGATCGCGGACACGGCGATCACGCTGCACGCGATCGGCGTGCGGATCATCGTCGTCCGTCACCCCGAGTCGGGATTTCCGCGCCGACTCGCCGAAGCGTTCGGCGGCCACATTATCAACGCGGGCGACGGAACGCACGCGCATCCGACGCAAGCCTTGCTCGATCTCATGACGCTGCGCAGCGAGTTCGCATCCTTCGGCGGACTACGGGTTGCGATCGTCGGTGATATTTTGCACTCACGGGTCGCGCGCTCGAACATCGTCGGAATGCGCATGCTCGGGATCGACGTCACGCTCGTCGGCCCGCGCACGCTCTTGCCCGACTCGTTCGAGGCACCGGGCGTGCACATCGAGCGCGATCTCGACGCCGTGTTGCCGCGCGTCAACGCCGTGATGATGCTGCGCATCCAGCGCGAGCGTATCGTCTCCGGATTGCTGCCGTCGCTCGACGATTATACGCGCCGCTTTCAACTCAATCGCGAGCGACTCGTGCGGCTTGCGAGCGACGCCGTCATCTTGCATCCCGGGCCGTACAACCGCGGCGTCGAGCTCACCGACGACGTGCTCGACGATCACCGTTCGCGGTACGTCGCGCAAGTGCAGAACGGTGTCTTCGTTCGGATGGCCGTGCTCTCGTTCTTGGTCGAGCCGGCGGTTGCGGCGTGAGAACCGTCATCCGCGGAGGTCGCGCGATCGACCCGTCGAGCGGACTCGACGCATTACGTGACGTCGCGATCGAGGGCGGCTTCATCAGCGAAATCGGCGAGCATCTCGACACCCGGGATGCGCGGGTCGTCGATGCCGGCGGCGCGATCGTGGCGCCCGGTTTCATCGACATGCACGTGCACCTGCGCGAGCCGGGAGCGACGCACAAGGAAACGATCGCCACCGGCACCGCGGCGGCTGCCGCCGGCGGGTTCACCGCCGTTGCGTGCATGCCGAATACCGAGCCGGCCCTCGATGCCGCGGCGCTGGTCGCCGACGTGTTGCGTCGCGCGGATGCGGCCGGCCTGGCGCGCGTCTATCCGATCGGCGCGTTGACGCGTGCGCGCGCCGGCGTGGAGCTCGCGCCCTATCACGTGCTCGCCGACGCCGGATGCGTCGCCTTCAGCGACGACGGGACGACCGTGGCGAACGCGCTCGTGCTTCGGAACGCTGCGCGTTACGCGAGCGATCTGGCGTCGATCTTCATCTCGCACTGCGAAGACACCGACCTCAAGGGCGATGCGGTGATGAACGAGGGCGGCTCGTCCGCGCGCCTCGGGCTCGTCGGCAGTCCGGGCCTCGCGGAAGACGTGATCGTTGCACGCGACTTGCTCATCGCCGAAGATACGGGCAAGCCGTGGCACATCGCGCACGTTTCGACCGCGACGTCGCTCGATCTCGTGCGCTGGGCGCGCAGCCGCGGCGTGCGTGCGAGTTGCGAGGTAACGCCGCATCATCTGCTCTTGCTCGACGATCGTTTCGATTCGTATCGCGCAGATGCGAAAGTGAACCCGCCGCTGCGCGCCGAGCGCGACCGGCAGGCTTTGCTGGCCGGCGTGCGCGACGGAACGATCGATGTCTTTGCCACCGATCATGCACCGCACGGTCTCGACGAGAAGTCACAGCTGCTGAGCGCAGCGCCGGTCGGGTTCAGCGGTCTCGAAATCGCATTGGGCGCATATGCAGCCGCGCTCCCGGACGTGCCGCTGGGCCGGATGATCGCGTTGCACAGCTGCAATCCGGCCCGGCTGCTCGGCGTGCCGGGCGGGTCGCTCGCCGTCGGAAGCTGCGGCGACGTAACCGTGTTCGCCGAGCGCGCGTGGACCGTCGACGCTCGTCTCTTTCACTCGAAGGGCAAGAATACGCCGTTCGACGGTGTGACGTTTCCGCGACGTGCGATTGCGACGGTCGTCGGCGGCGCCGTCGTCTACGAACACGGACGGGTCATGCCGCGTGACGAAGCCGTCCCCGTATGAAGACTCCGGGTAGACGCGCGGTGTTGTTGCTCGCCGACGGCACCCGGTTCGACGGCGAGGGGCTCGGCACGTCGGGCACGGCGCTCGGCGAGGCCGTGTTTTACACCGGGATGACCGGTTACGAAGAGGCGATCACCGATCCGTCCTACGCGGGGCAGATTCTGACGTTCACGTATCCGTTGATCGGCAATTACGGCGTGTCGCGCACCGTTTCGCAACACCCGCGCGCATGCGTCGCGGGCGCGGTCATGAAACACATCGCGAAGCGGCCATCGCATTTCGAGAACGTGATCGACCTCGGTGCATGGCTCGACGAAAACAAGATTCCGACGATCGTCGGCGTCGATACGCGCGCGTTGACGATCGCGCTGCGCGAGCACGGCACCATTGCTGCCGCACTCGCGGTCGGTGACGCCGCGGTATTCTCCGTCGACGCGACGCTGGCCGCATACGCGCGTTCGATGACGACGCAAGGCCTCGTCGCAAGCGTTGCCGACGCGTACGCGTTCGGTCAGACGGTCGGCAGCGGTGACACGCATGTGGTCCTACTCGATTGCGGGGTGAAAAAAGCGATTCTGCGCGAACTCGAAGCGCTCGACGCGCGCATCACCGTCTTACCGTTCGGTGCGACGCACGACGAAATCGCCGGCCGAAACCCTGACGCGATCGTCATTTCACCGGGGCCCGGCGACCCGCGGGAATTGAGCGGCACCGTCGCAACGCTGCGGAGCTTTGTCGGCGATGTGCCGCTCTTCGGCGTGTGTCTCGGCCACCAACTGCTGGCGCTCGCGTGCGGAGCGCAGACGTTCAAGTTGCCCTACGGTCATCGCGGCGGCAATCAGCCGGTCAAGGACGTCATCAACGACGAAGTGCTCGTGACCGCGCACAATCACGGCTTCGCGGTCGACGGCGACACGCTGCCGCCCGAACTCGAAGCGACGATGATCAACCTCAACGACGGCACGAACGAAGGCTTTCGACATCGCACGCTGCCCATTGCGGCCGTGCAGTTCCATCCTGAAGCGTCGCCCGGCCCATTCGACGCGCGCGGGCTTTTCCGCGACTGGCTCGATTCGCTGCGCTGATGTTTGGGCCGGCGCGATCGGGGGGCGCAGCGACCTTGTACGCCTGCGCGCTGCTGGTGTGCGCCGCAGCGCCGACGTCGGCACAAGATTTACCGCGCTTGCACATCACGGCACTGGGCATGCATGCCGACCGCGCGAGTGTCGCGGCCGGCGAGACCTACCATGTCACGATCCACGTCCACATTACCGAGCGACGCGATCGCCTCGATGAATTGCAGCTTCCGGCGTTGACGAATGCAACCGACCTCGGCGACGAACGGCGACGGGTCGCAGCGCCGGACGGCGGCACGGATTTCTACGAGATCATGACCGTGTCGTCCACCGGCGCCGGGACGGCTTCGTTCAGCCCGGCGTACGTCGATGCAATCGACCCCGCCCGAAATCGCGGAATGCGCTATTCGTCACAATCGGTCAGCGTTCGCGTCACTTTAGGCAGCGCCGCCGCGAGCGGCACGGTCGACGGCGTAACGCAACGCGTTAAGCGCGCCCTGCGCGACGTCGTCGTCTTCGGCAGCGCCGCGTTCGCGATTGCTGCCGTGTTGATGGTGCTCGTGCTACGCCGTTCGCGGCGATCGCGTGTCGTGCCGTCATCGGGTCCTGAGCCTGTCGGTCCTCAGCCTGTCGAGCCGGCCGGACCGCGCGCCGATCCGCTGCGCGATGCGGCACGCGTGTTTCGCGATCACGGCGACGACGCGTCGCTCGATGCGCTGCGCAACGTCTTGTTCGCGCGCGCCGGTGCGCAGCCGGGCGCGACGCTGATCGACGCGCTGCAGGCACTCGGTGGGTCAAATCCGCCGCTGGCGCGCGTGATGGCGATCGCCGAACGCGTTCGATTCGGTCCGCAGTCGCAGCGGGCCGCTGCAGCCGCCGATCTGACACGCGCGCTCGACGTGCTGCTCGGCGATCCGGTGCGCGCGTGAGCGCTACGCCGGGCATGGTTCGCGCCGCGATCGCGGAGACGATCGTCGGCCAGCGCGAGGCCGTCGACGCGCTCGTTTTGGCATTGCTCGCCGATGGGCACGTGCTGCTCGAAGGGATGCCGGGCGTCGCGAAGACGCTCGCGTGCCGCGCGCTCGCCGCCGCCGTCGGCGGCGAATTCAAGCGCGTGCAATTCACACCCGACCTCTTGCCGAGCGATATCGTCGGGACGCGCATCTACGATCAGCGGCTCGGCGAATTCCGCCTCGTGCGCGGACCGCTGTTCGCCAACATCGTACTCGCCGACGAGATCAATCGGGCGCCGGCAAAGGTGCAGTCCGCGCTGCTCGAGGGGATGCAAGAGCGCCGCGCCACGATCGGTCCGGAGACGCTGGCCTTTCCACGACCGTTCGCGGTACTCGCGACGATGAATCCGTTCGATGCCGACGGCACGTATGCGCTGCCGCTCGCGCAACTCGACCGTTTTCTGCTCAACGTGCGCGTCGGCTATCCGTCGCGCGACGACGAGCGCGAGATCGTCGGCCGTTTTGCCGCTGCAGAACCGGTGCTCGCTTCCGGCATTGCAACGCTCGACGACGTCGCGCGCTGGCAGCGCGAGGTGCGCTCGGTCCACCTCGACGATCGCGTTCGCGATTATGCCGTCGATCTCGCGCGCGCGACTCGCGGGGCGCACTACGTGGCGTCCGGCGCGAGCCCTCGGGCGGCGCTTGCGTTAGCGACGCTGGCGCGAGCCCGTGCGTATCTCGACGGCCGGGCGTTCGCCGTGCCCGACGATGTGCGCGAACTCGCGCCCGCGGTGCTGCGGCATCGAATCGCGTTCGATCACCGGCTCGAGCTTGACGGAGGCGATGCCGAACTCGTGCTTTCCGGCATCGTCGCCGCGGTGCCGGCGCCGTGAACAATTTGCGCGAAGCCATTGTGCGCGCGGCCCGGCGAACGTCAGCGGCCGGCAATGTGGCGCGCGGCACGCGGCCGGGCGACGGCTTCGCCTTCGACCGGTTACGCGGTTACGCGGAAGGCGACGATCCGCGCCGCATCGACTGGTCGGCGACGGCTCGCATCGGCGCGCTGCAAACGCGCGTCTATCTCGAAGAAACGGTGCTCGTTCTCGCGGCGCTCGTCGATGAGTCGGCTTCGATGCGCGTCGGTCGAACGCGGCGGCTTTCCGATGCGGCGGAGGATGCGGCGCGAGCCTGGTTCGGTGTGGCGAAGCCGTCCGATCGAGTGCGCCGCATCGTCGAC